>JBDTUG010000218.1:0-6613 GCA_040007855.1 Caldimonas sp. | reverse complement strand
CGGCGCCGCAGATGATCCTGCTCGACGAGCCGAGCCTGGGCCTGTCGCCGCGCCTCACGCGGGAGATCTTCGAGATCGTGATCCGGATCAACCGCGAGCGCGGCACGACCCTGCTCGTGGTCGAGCAGAACGCCAACATGGCGCTCAACGCCGCCGACTACGGCTACGTGCTCGAAAACGGCCGGATCGTCATGGAAGACACCTGCGCGCGGCTGCGCGAGAAGGACGACATCAAGGAGTTCTACCTGGGCATGAAGCAGGCCGGGGCGCGCGGCGAGCGGCGCTGGAAGAAGAAGAAGACATGGCGCTAGTCGTGGAACTCCCTCGCTCACTTCTTTTGCTGCCCTCCGAGGGGTCGCGGCCGGCCCTGGGGCGTCCCGGCGGCAGGCCGGCCTGGCCATGAATCTCTGGGACGTCGACAAGCTGGTGCCCCGGCTCGACATCGTCGTGCCGGGCGAGACGATGCCGGCCGTGTTCTGGAACGCGGCCGAGCGCCGGGCCGGTCGGGTGTTCATGCGCCAGAAGGAACTCGGCCTCTGGCGCGAATGGACCTGGACCCGCACTGCCGAGGCGGTGCGCGAGATCGGCGACGGCCTGCTGGCGCTCGGCCTGGTGCCGGGCGACACGGTCTCGATCCTCGCCAACACGGTGGTCGAATGGGTGCTCGCCGACCTCGCCGTGCTTTCGGCCGGCGCCGTCTCGAACGGCATCTATCCCACCGACTCGGCGGACCAAGTCGAGTACCTGTGCGCCGACTCGCGTAGCCGGCTGATCTTCGTCGAGGACGACGAGCAACTCGACAAGGTCCTCGCGGTTCGCGAGCGCCTGCCGCAGCTCGAGAAGATCGTCGTCTTCGACACCGACGGGCTACGCGACTTCCGCGACCCGCAGGTGCTCTCGCTCGCCGCCCTGCGCGAGCTCGGCCGGGCGCACCGCCTCGCCCATCCGCGCCAGCTCGACGAACGGATCGCCGGCTGCCGGCCCGACGACCTGGCGATCCTGATCTACACCTCGGGCACCACCGGCAAGCCGAAGGGGGCGATGCACTCGCACGCCGGCATCGTCTACACGGTGCGCGGCTACAACTCGATCGTCGCCCAGGACGAGAACGACGAGCGGATGTGCTTCCTGCCGCTGTGCCACGTGGCCGAGCGGCTGGGCGGCGAATACTTCGCGGTCTACACCGGTTCGGTCCTCAACTTCGTCGAGAACCCGGAAACGGTGCCGGAGAACGTGCGCGAGATCGCCCCCACCGTCTGCACCGCGGTGCCGCGGATCTGGGAGAAGTTCTATTCGAGCGTCGCCATCGCGGTGCGCGAGTCGAGCCGGCTGCAGCAGGCGGCCTACGCCTGGGGCCTCGGAGTCGGCACGCGGATCGCCGACCGCGTGCTGGCGGGCGAGCCGGTCGGGGTCGGCCTCAAGCTGCAGTTCCTGCTGGCCCGCAAGCTCGCCCTCGACAACGTGCGCAAGCTGATCGGTGTCGACCGGGCGCGCTTCTGCGTCACCGGCGCGGCGCCGATCTCGCCCGACCTGGTGCGCTGGTACCTGGCGCTCGGCGTGCCGATGGTCGAGGTCTGGGGGATGACCGAAAGCTGCGGCGCCGCCACCTACACGCCGGCGATGCGGATCAAGCCGGGGATGATCGGCCCGGCCTGCCCCTACAACGAGGTGCGGCTCGACCCTGACACCTCCGAGCTGCTGGTGCGCGGCAAGAACGTCTTCATGGGCTACCTCAACCAGCCGGAGAAGACCGCCGAGACGATCGACGCCGCCGGCTGGCTGCACACCGGCGACGTCGGCACGCAGGACAGCGACGGGTATTTCCGGATCACCGACCGCATGAAGGACATCATCATCACCGCCGGCGGCAAGAACATCACGCCGAGCGAGCTGGAAAACGAGCTGAAGTTCTCGCCCTACATCACCGATGCGGTGGTGATCGGCGACAAGCGCGCCTACCTGACGGCGATCGTCATGATCGACCTCGAGAACGTCGAGAAATTCGCCCAGGACCACGACATCCCGTTCAGCAACTACACCAGCCTGACCCGCGCCCAGCCGGTGAAGGACCTGGTCTGGGCTGAGATCAGCCGAGTCAACGACAAGTTCGCGCGGGTCGAGCAGATCAAGAAGTTCTGCCTGCTCGAGACCCAGCTCAGCGCCGAAGACGAGGAGCTGACACCGACCATGAAGCTCAAGCGAAAGCTCGTCGAAGTCAAGTACGCCGATCGCATCGATGCGATGTACGGCGGCGCCTGATCCCTCCCGTGTTCGCTGCGGCGCGCCGGGGCTCAGGCCGGCCTTCCGGGAGGGGACGATGCGCTTCGATGCCGCCGGCCCGGCCTGCGCCGCAGATCCGGCGGCGGCGTGTTCGCGATGAAGGGCGTCCGGCGACGGGTATTTCCGGATCGCGGAAGGCACGAAGGACCCCATCATCACGGCCGGCGGCACCACATCGCGCAGCACGCGCCTGACAAGGGAAATTCGATGACCAAGACATGGCTCGCGGCACTGGCCGCCACCTTCGGGCTGGCCGCTGCCGGCGCACTCGCTGCCGAGCAGCAGGGCGTCAGCAAGAACGAGATCGTGATCGGCTCGATCCAGGATCTGTCCGGCCCGATCGCCGGCTTCGGCAAGCAGGTGCGGCTCGGCATGATGCTGCGCGTCGACGAGATCAACGAGCAGGGAGGCATCAACGGGCGCAAGCTCAAGCTGCTCGTCGAGGACTCCGCCTACGACCCGAAGAAGGCGGTGCTGGCGGCGCAGAAGCTCGTCAACCAGGACAAGATCTTCATCATGGCCGGCCACATCGGCACGGCGCAGAACAACGCGGCGATGCCGGTGCAGTTCGAGAAGAACGTGATCAACTTCTTCCCGGTGACGGCGGCGCGCGAGATGTACGAGCCGTTCAACCGCCTCAAGTATTCGTTCGCCGCGACCTACTACGACCAGATGCGCACCGCGCTGCCCAAGCTGGTCAAGGACAAGGGCGCGAAGAAGGTCTGCACCATGTACCAGGATGACGAGTTCGGCCTCGAGGTCGTGCGCGGCGCCGAGGCGGCGCTGAAGACGATGAACATGGAGTTCGCCGAGAAGACCAGCTACAAGCGCGGCGCGACCGACTTCTCGTCGCAGGTGGCGCGCATGAAGGCGGGCGGCTGCGACTTCGTCGTCCTCGGCACGATCATCCGCGAGACCATCGGCGCGATCGCCGAGTCGCGCAAGACCGGCTTCAACCCGACCTTCATGGGCTCGAGCGCGTCCTATACCGACCTGATCCACAAGCTGGGCGGCAAGCCCATGGACGGCCTGTACGCCACCATGACGGTGCAAAACCCCTACCCCGACGAGAGCTCGCAGCAGATCAGCTTCTGGGCCAAGAAGTACAAGACCAAGTTCAGCGACGACCCGACCGTGTTCTCGGTGTATGGCTACAACGTGATAGACAGCCTGGCCCGGGCGGCGGCCAAGGCCGGCCCCAACCTGACCACCGACTCCTTCATCAAGGCGATGGATTCGATGACCTTCGAGAGCGACATGTTCGGCAGCGCACCGGGCACGTTCTCGCCGACCAAGCACCTGGGCAGCGACCTGTCGCGCCTGTCGCAACTGCAGGACGGGCGTTGGAAGGTCGTTTCCGACTACATCAAGCCGAACTGACCCGGGCGGCTGAAAGGCTTCGGCGCGGCGCGTACAGTCGCCTGCGCCGATGCCCCTCCCGTCCTTCCTTCTGCGCCCCCGCTCGCCCCGCACCGTCGTCGTCTGGCTGGCGCTCTGGCTGGCCATCGTCGGCAACCTGGCGCTCTGGCGCGAGCTCTGGCGGCTCGGCGGCGCCGGGCCCCAGGCGATCCTGCTCTGCCTCGGCGTATTCGTCTTCGTGTTCACGGCGACCACGGCGTTGATGTCGCTGACCGCCTGGGGACGCTGGTGGAAGGCGGTCTGGATCGCCATCCTGGTCGCCGCCGGAATCGCCCAGCACTTCATGCTGAGCTATGGCGTCGTCATGGACACGACGATGCTCGCCAACACCATGCAGACCGACCCGCGCGAGGTGCGCGACTTGCTCGGGCGGACATTCGCAGGCAACCTGCTGCTCGTCGTCGCCCTGCCGGCAGTGCTGCTGGCCCTGGTGCCCGTCCGGCGCACGGCCTGGTGGCCGCAGCTCTGGAAGAACGCCGCCCTTTTCGCCGGCGCGCTCGCCGCCACGGCCCTGGCCATGTTCGCGATGTACGGGCCGGTGGCGCCGCTGGTGCGCAACAACATGCACCTGCGCTACATCGTCAATCCGATCGCCGGACTGTCGGCCGCCGCCTGGGTCGGCATCGGCCCGCTGTTCAAGAAGAGCAAGGCGCTGGTGCCGATCGGCGCCGGCGTCGCGCTCGGCCCGAGCTATGCGTCCCGGGCGCCGCCGCCGCTGCTCGTGCTGGTCGTCGGCGAGACCGCGCGCGCCGATCACTTCGCCCTGAACGGCTACCCGCGGCCGACCACGCCCGAGCTCGGTGCGCTCGATGTGCTCAGCTTTCGCGAGGTGCGCTCGTGCGGCACCGACACCCGCGCCTCGGTTCCGTGCATGTTCTCGCCGCTCGGCAAGGCCGGCTTCGAGAAGCGCAAGGCCGAGCACGAGAACCTGCTCGACCTGCTCCAGGCGGCCGGCCTTGCGGTGCTCTGGATCGACAATCAGGCCGGCTGCAAGGAAGTCTGCGCGCGCGTGCCGACCGCTTCGACCGCCGACCTCCCGGCCGACGCCGCCGCGCGGCTGTGCAGCAACGGAGAGTGCTTCGACGACGCCCTGCTGGTCGGCCTCGACGAGCGGATCGCCCGGCTGCCCGAAGAGCGCCGGCGGCGCGGCGTCGTCCTGGCGATGCACCAGATGGGCAGCCACGGGCCGGCCTATTTCAAGCGCTCGCCGCCGGCGCTGAAGCGCTTTCTTCCCGAGTGCACCAACCCGACCCTCGGCCAGTGCGAGCAGGCCCAGGTGATCAACGCCTACGACAACACGATTGCCACGACCGACCACTTCCTGGCCGCGACGATCGCCTGGCTGAAAGGCCGGACCGGGGTCGCGCCGGGCCTGCTCTACATGAGCGATCACGGCGAGTCGCTCGGCGAGCTCGGCCTGTTCCTGCATGGCCTGCCCTACGCGATCGCGCCCGATGCGCAGAAGCACGTGCCCTTCGTCGCCTGGTTCGGCGACGCGCTGCTCGCGCGGCGCGCTCTCGACGCGGCCTGCCTGCGCGGTCGGCTCGACCTGCCGCTCAGCCACGACAACCTCTTTCACAGCGTGCTCGGCCTGCTCGACGTCGTCAGTCCGACCTACCAGCCCGGCCTCGACGCCTTCGCGCCGTGCCGCAAGCCCGGCTGAGGCACGCCGCAGGGCGCGCCGGCGACGCTCAGGAGACGATGTAGGCGGCGGCCGCGGTCGAGAGCAGGCGGCCGTTCGCATCGTGGAACGCCATCCGCGTCGAGGCGACCCGCGAGCCGAGGCGCAGCACCTCGGCCGAGAGCGTGTAGTGGCTGCCGCTGCCGGGGCGCAGGTAGTCGACGCGCAGGTCGATCGTGCCCAGCTTGCCGAAGCGATGCATCCGCTGCTCGGGCGACTCGTCGAGATGACGGGCGCCGATCGCCGCCATCACCGCCAGGCCGCCCATCGCGTCGAGCGAGGCACTGATCACGCCGCCGTGCAGGCGCTGATGCGTGTAGTGGCCGACCAGCTCGGGCCGCATCTCGAGCTTGCCGGTCACGCCCTCGGCCGCGATGGCGTCGATGCGCAGGCCGAGGAAGCGGTTGAAGGCGATCCGCTCCTCGAACAGGGTGCGCAGGCCGGCGATGAAGTCGGGTTCGAAGACGATGGGCGAGGTCATCGGAGCAGTGTCGCCGATGCGTCGCCGCGCCGGCGCCCGCGCCGTTCCCTCAAACGCCGAGCTGGCGCGCCGCCAGCTCCTTCATGATCTCTTCGGCGCCACCGCCGATCATCATCACCTTCACTTCGCGGTAGATGCGCTCGCTCTTCGTGCCGCGCATGTAGCCCATGCCGCCCAGGATCTGCACCGCCTGGTCGGCGCAGAACTGCATCGTCCGGGTCGCCTGGTTCTTCAGCAGGCACACCTCGGCGACCCAGCCGGCGTCGCTCAGGCCGCCGTCGTGGCGCTCGACCAGCGCATCCAGCCAGGCGCGGGTGGCGGCGATGTGCATCCGCATGTCCATCAGCTTGTGGCGGATCGCCTGGTGCTCGACGAGCAGGGCGCCGAAGGTCTTGCGCGCGCGCGCCCAGGCGAGCGCCTCGTCGTAGCAGGCTTCGGCGAACCCGGCCGCGCCGGCCGACATCAGCAGCCGCTCGCCGTTGAAGTTCTCCATGATCGCGCGAAAGCCGGCGTTCTCCTCGCCGATCAGGTGGTCGGCCGGAACGCGGCAATCCGTGAAGCGCAGGTGCGCCGTGTCGCTGCACCACCAGCCCATCTTGGCGAGCGGCGTGCGCTCGAGACCGGGCGCGTCGCCGGGCACGGCGAGCAGCGAGATGCCGGCCGCGCCCTTGTCGCCGGTGCGGACGGCGACGGTGATCCAGTCGGCGCGCACGCCCGAGGTGATGAAGGTCTTCTCGCCGTCGATCACCCAG
>JBDTUG010000217.1:0-6615 GCA_040007855.1 Caldimonas sp. | reverse complement strand
CAGGTCGCCACGCACGCTCGGCAGCAGGTGGTAGCGGGCCAGCGTCGGCTCGCCGCGCAGGCGATCGACGATCTCGAGCCCGGCCGCCGGACCGAACGCCATGCCAACCGCGACCGCGCGGTTCAGCTCGACCACTGGCGACGGTGCCACCTGGGCCAGCGCGTCGTAGAGGGCGGCGATGCCCGCCCAGTCGGTCGCCGCGGCGCTGTGCGCTCGCGCGTGGCAGGCGGCGAGCGCGGCCTGCAGCGCGTACGGTCCGCGGCTGCCCCCGAGCCCGTCGCAGCGGTCGAGGCCGGCGAGGCCGCGGCGGATCAGCAGGGGATCCCAGCGCGAGCGGTCCTGCTCGAGCAGCAGCACCGGCCGGCCGGCCGCGTCGACCCGCGTCGCAATGCGCGAGGCCTGCAGCTCCATCAGCGCGACCAGGCCGTGCACCTCGCTCTCGCCCGGCACCAGCCCGGCCAGGACGCGGCCGAGCCGGAGCGCCTCGTCGCACAGCGCCGGCCGCATCCAGTCGTCGCCGGCGGTCGCCGAGTAGCCCTCGTTGAAGACCAGGTAGATCACCTCGAGCACCGAGGCCAGCCGCTCGCCGCGCGCCGCGGCGTCTGGGATCTCGAACGGCACCCGCGCCGCGGCCAGGCTGCGCTTGGCGCGGACGATGCGCTGCGCGATGGTCGGCTCGGGGACCAGGAAGGCGCGGGCGATCTCGTCGGTCGAGAGGCCGCCGAGCAGGCGCAGGGTCAGCGCCACCCGGCCCTCGGTCGGCAGCACCGGGTGGCAGGCGACGAACAGCAGGCGCAGCAGGTCGTCGCCGATGTCGTCGTCGATCGCCTCGACCAGCGCGTCGACCAGGTCGGGCACGACGTGCGCCTGCAATGCCTCGAGGTCGGCGCCCAGCTGCTCGTGCTTCCTCGCATGCAGGGCGAGCTGGCGCAGCCGGTCGAGGGCGCGGTTCTTCGCCGTTCGCATCAGCCAGGCTCCCGGGTTGTCGGGCACGCCGTCGGCCGGCCAGTGCTCGAGGGCGGCGACCAGCGCGTCCTGCGCCAGCTCCTCGGCCAGGCCGAGGTCGCGCACCATCCGCGCGACGCCGGCGATCACCTGCGCCGACTCGATCCGCCAGACCGCCTCGATCGCGCGGTGGGTCGCCTCGGCCGTCGGCACAGGCCCGTCCGGCTCAGGGCGCGCAGGACGGGTTCGGAGCCATGTACATCAGCTCCCAGATGTGCCCGTCGAGGTCTTCGAAGCCATGCCCGTACATGAAGCCGCCGTGCTCCTGCGGCGGCCGCGGCGCCGTACCGCCGGCGGCCAGCGCCTGGGCGACCAGGGCGTCGACCTCGGCACGGCTCTCGCACGAGAGGCAGATCAGCGCCTCCGTCGTCCGCTTCGCGTCGGCGATCGGCTTGCCGGTGAAGCCCTTCATGAAGTCCTTGGTCAGCAGCATCGCGAACAGGTTCTCGCCGAGCACCAGGCAGGCGCCGGCGTCGTTGCTGAACCGGGCCTCGAAGCGAAAGCCCAGCGCCTCGAAGAAGGCGCGCGAGCGCGGCAGGTCGTCGACCGCGATGTTGACGTAGATCTGCTTGTGCATGGTCTGTCCTTTCGGTTGTCGGAGAGTCGAGGGCGATGGGCCTCACCTCCACGACGAACGGCCCGGCCGCGAATCGACAAGCCCGATGCGGCGGGCGGAGACTTCCTGGCGGCCCCGGTCAGGCCCAGCAGGGCCCGAGCTTGCGAACCTCGACCGTGCTCCACTCGGCGGCCGGGCATTCGGCGGCGATCGCCACCGCCTCCTCGAGGGTCGGCACGTCGACCACGAAGATGCCGCCGATCATCTCCTTGGCCTCGGCGAACGGGCCGTCGACGACGCTGCGGCGGCCGCTGCGAACCTCCACCCGCGCCGCCTCGTCCTGCCCCACGAGCGACTCCACGGCGCGCAGGATGCCGCGCTGCTTCAAGCCTTCGGCGAAGGCGAGCATCCGCTCGTAGACCACCTTGCCGGCCTCGACCCCGCGCTCGCGGCGTTGGCCGACCGGCTCCACCATCATCAGCATGTAGGCCATGCGCCGAAGGCTACCAAATTCGGCCTGGGCTACGGCCGTCGCAGGATCGAGTTCACTGGAGTTGCCTCCGGGCCCGGGGGTGCCAGGGGCACGGGGCGGCCGACTCCGCAGAGCGCGCCGCCGGCCCGATCCCGCTCGACCCTGGGCCGACACGCGCGAGAAGCGTCGTTCCGGCCGGCAACCCGCTGCGATGTCGACCGGCGGACCGCGACCCCGGTGCCGAATCCCTACACTCTGCGGACGTGCAGCCGGGTCGCGAGGCGGGCCCCGCACCCTTCGCAAAGCGAGCTTCTCTCCGGAGTGTCCCCCCCGATGAATGCCCCTCTCCCCGACGCCGTCCGCAAAGCGCTCGAGAGCGTCACGCTCGACGACAAGTATTCGCTCGAGTCGGGTCGCGCCTTCATGAGCGGCACGCAGGCGCTGGTCCGCCTGCCGATGCTGCAGAAGAAGCGCGACGCGCGGTTCGGCCTGAACACCGGCGGCTTCATCAGCGGCTACCGCGGCTCGCCGCTCGGCGGCTACGACCAGGCGCTCTGGCAGGCCAAGACCCACCTGGCGGCGCAGAACATCGTCTTCCAGCCGGGCGTCAACGAAGAGCTCGCCGCCACCGCCGTCTGGGGCTCGCAACTGCTCGACCTCTACCCCGAGACGAAGAAAGTCGACGGCGTATTCGGCATCTGGTACGGCAAGGGCCCGGGCGTCGACCGCTGCTCCGACGTCTTCAAGCACGCCAACATGGCCGGCACCGCCAGGCACGGCGGCGTGATCGCCCTGGCCGGCGACGACCACATCGCCAAGAGCTCGACCGCGGCGCACCAGAGCGACCACATCTTCAAGGCCTGCGGCCTGCCGGTGTTCTTCCCGTCGAGCGTGCAGGACATCCTCGACATGGGCCTGCACGCGTTCGCGATGAGTCGCTTCGCCGGGGTCTGGTCGGGCATGAAGACGATCCAGGAGATCGTCGAGTCGTCGGCCAGCGTCTCGGTCGACCCGGACCGGGTCGACATCATCCTGCCCGAAGACTTCCAGATGCCGCCGGGCGGCCTGCACGTGCGCTGGCCCGACGCGCCGCTCGAGCAGGAAGCGCGGCTGATGGACTACAAGTGGTACGCCGCGCTCGCCTACGTGCGCGCCAACCGCCTGAACTACAACGTGATCGAGGGGCCGAACGACCGCTTCGGCATCATCGCTTCCGGCAAGGCCTACAACGACACCCGCCAGGCCTTGTCGGACCTCGGCCTCGACGACGAGACCTGCCGGCGGATCGGCATCCGCCTGCACAAGGTCAACGTGGTCTGGCCGCTGGAAGCGACGATCACCCGCGACTTCGCCCAGGGCCTGCAGGAGATCCTGGTGGTCGAGGAGAAGCGCCAGGTCATCGAGTACCAGGTGAAGGAAGAGCTGTACGGCTGGCGCGCCGACGTGCGGCCGAACGTGCTCGGCAAGTTCGACCAGGCCGAGGGCGACCAGACCGGCGGCGAATGGAGCCAGGCCAATCCGGCGCAGCACTGGCTGCTGCGCGCCCAGGCCGACCTGAACCCGGCGATCATCGCCAAGGCAATCGCCAAGCGGCTGGCCAAGCTCGGCGTCGACGTCGACGTCTCGGCGCGCATGGCGGTGCGGGTCGCCCTGATCGAGGCCAAGGAGCAGGGCATGGGGGTCGCGGCGCTCGGCTCCGGCCCCGCCGTCGACCGGCCGCCGTGGTTCTGCAGCGGCTGCCCGCACAACACCAGCACCAAGGTGCCGGAAGGCTCGCGCGCGGTCGCCGGCATCGGCTGCCACTACATGGCGGTGTGGATGGACCGCTCGACCGTCACCTTCAGCCAGATGGGCGGCGAAGGCGTGTCGTGGGTCGGCCAGGCGCCGTTCACGACCGAGAACCACATCTTCGCCAACCTCGGCGACGGCACCTACTTCCACTCGGGCCTGCTGGCGGTGCGCCAGTCGATCGCCGCCAAGGTCAACATCACCTACAAGATCCTGTTCAACGACGCGGTGGCGATGACCGGCGGCCAGCCGATCGACGGCACGCTCAAGGTCCCGGAGATGACCCGCGAGCTCGACGCCGAGGGCGCGAAGCGGGTCGTCGTCGTCACCGACGAGCCGGAGAAATACGACCAGGCGGAGATCAAGGCGCGGCTCGCGCCCGGCGTCACCGTGCACCACCGCGACGACCTCGACCGCATCCAGAAGGAGCTGCGCGAGGTTCCCGGCTGCACCGTCATCGTCTACGACCAGACCTGCGCCACCGAGAAGCGCCGGCGCCGGAAGCGCGGCACGATGGAAGACCCGGCCAGGCGGGTCATCATCAACGAGCTGGTCTGCGAAGGCTGCGGCGACTGCTCGGTGCAGTCGAACTGCCTCTCGGTCGAGCCGGTCGAGACCGAGTTCGGGCGCAAGCGCCGCATCAACCAGAACACCTGCAACAAGGACTACTCCTGCCTGAAGGGCTTCTGCCCGAGCTTCGTCACGGTCGAAGGCGGCAAGCTGAAGAGCGCGAAGAAGGGCGGCGCCTCGCGGCCCAGGCTCTCCGCCGTCGGCACGCCGCCCGATCCGGTGCTGCCAGTCGCGGAGAAGCCCTGGGGCATCGTCGTCGCCGGCGTCGGCGGCACCGGCGTGATCACGATCGGCCAGCTGCTCGGCATGGCCGCCCACCTCGAAGGCAAGGGCATCGTCACCCAGGACTCGGCCGGCCTGGCGCAAAAAGGCGGGGCGACCTGGAGCCACGTCCAGATCGCCAACCGCGCCGAGGCGATCCTCTCGACCAAGGTCGGCACCGCCGAGGCCGACCTGGTGATCGGCTGCGACCCGATCGTCGCCGCCAACAAGACCTCGCTCGCGGCGATGCGTTCCGGCCGTACCTACGTCGCCCTGAACACCCACGCGACGCCCACCGCCGCCTTCGTCGGCGACCCGGACTGGCAGTTCCCGGCCGGGCAATGCGAGACGCTGGTGCTCGAGGCGGTCGGCCCCGACCACGTCGGCCGGCTCGACGCCGACACGCTCGCGGTGCAGCTGCTCGGCGACTCGATCTACACCAATCCGCTGATGCTCGGCTACGCCTGGCAGCAGGGCAAGGTGCCGCTTTCTCATGCCGCCCTGATCCGCGCCATCGAGCTGAACGGCGTCCAGGTCGACAACAACAAGGCGGCCTTCGAATGGGGCCGCCGCGCCGCCGCCGAGCCGAAAGAAGTGCGGGCGCTGGTGCGCACCGGCCAGGTGATCGAGCTGGTGAAGCGCTCGACCAACCTCGACGACATGATCGCCAGGCGGGTCGAGTTCCTGACCGCCTATCAGAACGCCGGTTACGCCGAACAGTACAAGAGCCTGGTCGACGCCGTCCGCAGCAAGGAAGCCGAGCTCGCATTCGCCCGCACCTCGACCCGCCCCGAGTCGGCCAGGCCGAGCACCAGGCTGACCGAGGCGGTCGCCCGCTACCTGTTCAAGCTGATGGCCTACAAGGACGAGTACGAGGTGGCGCGCCTGCACAGCGACACCCGGTTCCTCGAGAAGGTGGCCGGGCAGTTCGAAGGGAAGATGAGCCAGGACTTCCAGCTCCACTACCACCTGGCGCCGCCGGCGATCGCGAAGAAGAACGACCAGGGCGAGCTGCAGAAGCGTCCGTTCGGGCCGTGGATGCTGAAGGCGTTTCGCGTCCTGACCCGCTTCAAGGGGCTGCGCGGCACGGCCTTCGACCCGTTCGGCCGCACCGAGGAGCGCCGCACCGAGCGGGCCCTGATCGCCGAATACCGCGCCAGCCTCGAGGAGGTGCTGCGCACCCTCGGGCCGGCCAACCTCGCGCTCGCGGTCGAGATCGCGCGCGTCCCCGAGATGATCCGCGGCTATGGCCACGTGAAGGCGCGCCACCTCGACGCCGTGCGGCCGAAGTGGGACGCGCTGATGGCCGACTGGCGGGCCGGGCCGCTGCGGCTCGGCGGCGCCGACCCGCGGCTCGCGCCGCAGGACGGGCAGGAAGAGCAGGACACCCAGCCCCTGCCCCTGTCGACCGATCCGGAGCTGTCGCGCTGAGGAAAAACGGTCGCGACCTCGCCGGCGCAGGGCAGGCAGGCTAAGCTTTCCGGCGCACAACACCAGCCACAGGGAGGAACGACATGCCGCTTTCCAATCGACTCGCCGCCGAGTTTTTCGGCACCTTGTGGCTCGTGCTCGGAGGCTGCGGCAGCGCGGTGATCGCCGCCGCCTTTCCCAACGTGGGCATCGGCCTGGCCGGCGTCGCGCTCGCGTTCGGCCTGACGGTGCTCACGATGGCGTACGCGATCGGCCACGTCTCGGGCTGCCATCTCAACCCCGCGGTGTCGCTCGGCCTCGTGCTGGGCGGACGGTTTCGGACCGGCGACCTCCTGCCCTACGTCGTCGCCCAGGTCGCCGGAGCGATCGCCGGTGCCGGCGTGCTCTACCTGATCGCCAGCGGCAAGGCCGGCTTCGACCTGCAGGGGGGCTTCGCGTCGAACGGCTACGCCGAGCACTCGCCGGGCGGCTATTCGCTGACCGCCGCCCTGGTCTCCGAGTTCGTGATGACCTTCTTCTTCCTGATCGTCAT
>JBDTUG010000216.1:0-6618 GCA_040007855.1 Caldimonas sp. | reverse complement strand
GTCGGCCCGGCGATCGCCGATTCGCTGACCGGCTTCTACGCCGCCTACGGCGTGCTCGGCGCGCTGGTCGAGCGCGGCCGCACCGGCACCGGCCGCACTGTCGAGGTGTCGATGCTCGAGGCGATGGTGCACTTCAACATCGACGCCTTCACCCACTGGTTTCAGGCCGGCGAGGTGATGGGCCCGTACAGCCGGCCGCGCGTCTCGCAGTCGTACGTGCTGATGTGCGGCGACGGCAAGTGGATCGCCCTGCACATGTCGTCGCCGCCGAAGTTCTGGCAGGGCCTGGCCAGGGTGATCGGCCAGCCGGACCTGTTCGACGACGCGCGCTTCGCCACCCGCGAGGCGCGGATCGTCAACCAGGACGCGATCATCGCCGTGCTCGGCGAGAGCTTTCGCCGGCGCGGCCGCGACGAGTGGTGCGCGCTGCTGCTCGCCGAAGACGTGCCGCACGCGCCGATGTACGACACCAGCGAGGCGCTCGAGGATCCGCAGGCGAAGCACCTGCAGCTCACCACCTCGGCCGAGCATCCGGTGATGGGCCTCTTTCGCACCGTTCGCTCGCCGGTCTCGTTCGACGGCGAGCGGGCCCTCGAGGTGCGGCCGCCGCCGACCCTCGGCGAACACAACGACGAGATCCGCGCCGCCGTGAAGGCCGCGCGTTCGGGAGCGAAGGCATGAGCGACCGGCGAAACGATCTCGATCGGGCGTCGTCGTGGCGACGCCGTGTGCTGGCCGCGTTCTGCATGACCCTTGCCGGCACCGGCCTGCTCGCCGGGAGCGGCGCGGCGCTGGCGCAGGACGGTGCGCCGGTCAAGATGATCGTGCCGTTCGGCCCGGGCACGACCACCGACACGATCGGCCGGATCGTCGCCGAGGCGCTCGCCAGGAGCCTCGGCCAGACGGTCGTCGTCGACAACCGGGCCGGCGCCGGCGGCGCGATCGGGACCGACCAGGTCGCCAAGGCGGCGGGCGACGGCAAGACCCTGGTGATGGGCACGGTCGGCACGCACGCGATCAACGCCGCGCTGTTCCGCAAGCTTCCCTACGACACGCTGCGCGACTTCGCCCCGGTCGCCTTCGTCGGCTACACGCCGACCCTGCTGGTCGTCTCGGCCGAGTCACCGCTCGGGACGCTCAAGGACCTGGCGGCCGCAGCCGCACGGCCGCAGGGCGTGACCTTCGCCTCCGCCGGCAACGGCACCTCGGGCCACCTCGCGGGCGAGCTGCTGGCGCAGCGCCTGGGCGGCAAGATGATCCACGTGCCCTACAAGGAAGGTGCGGTGGCGCTGACGAGCGTAATGGCGCAGCAGGTCGACTTCATGTTCTATCACCCGGCCGCCGTGATGCCGCAGATCCGCGCCGGCAAGCTCCGCCCCCTGGCCGCCAGCAGCGCCGTTCGCAGCGCCGCCGCGCCCGAGGTGGCGACGCTGATGGAGCAGGGCGTCAAGGAGTTCGACCTGGTCGCCTGGTTCATGCTCTACGCGCCGGCGACGCTGCCCGCGCCGGCGCTCGACAAGCTGCGCGGCGCCGCCACCGCCGCGCTCGGCCAGGCCGAGGTGATGACGCGCCTGCGCGAGCAGGGCATCGAGCAGCGCGCCATGCGGCCCGACGAGATGCTGCCGTTCAACAAGGTCGAGCTTGCCAAGTGGGCCGAGCTGGTCAAGCGCTCGGGCGCGCAGGTCGATTGACGCTTCTTTGGTCCTCATACCGACAACCGCAGGAGACAACGCGATGAACCCTTCCCCTCTGACGACGACCGATTCCGCCGCGCCGATCGACGCCGGCTCCATCACCCGCCGCAGCGCCGTCGCCGCGGCGATCGCCACCTTGTCCGGCCTGGCGTTCGGCCAGGCGGCCGGGCAACCGATCCGGATCGGCAGCACGCTGGCCCTGACCGGGCCGCTTTCGGCCACCGCCCAGGTGCACAAGCTGGTCGGCGAGATCTACGTCGAGGAAACGAACAAGCGCGGCGGCTGGCTCGGCCGGCCGCTCGAATGGATCGTCAAGGACGACCAGTCGAAGCCCGACCTGGCGCGCACCCTGTACGAGCAGCTCGTCACCGTCGACAAGGTCGACCTGCTGATGGGCCCGTATGCCACCGGCGCGATCCTCTCGGCGATGGGCGTGGCGCAGCGCTACAACAAGGTGCTGGTGCACCATACCCTGGGCGTGCCCGCGCTCGCCAAGTACGAGCTCCAGTTCCCGGCCTGGCAGCTTGGCTCCGACCCGGGCACGACGGTGCCGAACACGGTGTTCGACGCCCTTGCCGCCGGCCCGAAGCCGCCGAAGACGGTGGCGGTGGTGACCAGCAAGTTCCCCTCGATCTTCTTCATGTCGCAGGGCGCTCGCGAGGTGATGAAGAAGCGCGGCCTCACCGAAGTGCTCTATCTGGAGTGGGACTTCGGCAACCGCGACTTCGGGCCGATCGCCAACCGGGTGAAGGACGCCAAGCCCGACTTCGTCTGGGTCGGCGCCATCGGCCTCGACGGCAACCTGCTGCTCGACGCGATGAAGAAGATCGACTATGTGCCGCCGCAGCACTTCTACCTCTACCCCGCGCCGGCCCCGCTGGTCACGCTGCCGGAGGCGAAGAATGCGCTCTCGCTGACGATCTTCGAGGCCCAGCCGCCGTTCCTCGGCAACACCGGTGCCGCCGACTTCGTGCGCATCTACCACGATCGCGCCATCAAGGCCGGGCTTGCCGACCCCTCGGTCGAGACCCAGTCGGCCGCCTCGTACACCGCCTGGCAGATTCTCGCTGCCGGCGTGGCCGCGACCAAGAGCCTCGACGACAAGGCGATCGGCGCCTGGATCAAGGCCAACCGCATCGACACCCTGCAGGGCAGGCTGCGCTTCGACGGCCTGAACAACTTCGGCGACGACCTGATGCGCGTCAAGCAGGTGCAGAACGGCAAGTGGGTTGTCGTCTGGCCGAAGGAGATGACGGCGGGCGGGGCCAAGCTGCTGGCCAACTGAGGACATCGACCGCATGCCGGGTTTCACGCTGCCGAGCGCCTCGCTGCTGGCGCAGAGCATCCTTTCCGGCATCTTCGTCGGCGCGCTCTACGGCCTGATGGGCCTGGGCCTCAGCCTCAGCTGGGGCCTGCTCAGGCTCATCAACCTCGCCCATTTCGCGTTCGCCTTTCTCGCGGCCTACGTCTGCTACCAGATGTCGACGGCCGGGATCGATCCGCTGCTTTCGCTGTTCGTGATCGTGCCGGCGTTCTTCGCGATCGGCGCCGGCCTCCACTGGGTGATGGCGCGCTTCGCCGTCACGCCGTTCAATTCGCTGTTGCTGACCTTCGGCCTGATGGGCGTCATCGAAGCGGGCATCCAGGGCATCTGGACCGCCGATTTCCGCAAGCTCGAGTCGGTCTACTCGCAGCTCAAGTTCAAGGTCGGCGTGCTCTACGTGCCGGTGCCCGAGTTGATCACCCTGCTGCTCGCCGTCGCGCTCTCGTTCGGCGTGTGGGCGGTGCTGCGCTTCACCGACTTCGGCAAGGCGCTGCGCGCCGCTGCCGAAGACGCACCGATCGCCGCGGCGTTCGGCGTCGACCAGAAGCGCAACGCCCTGCTGCTCGCCGGCACCTGCACCGCGCTCGCCGGGATCGCCGGCGTCTGCCTGGCGCTCAGCTTCACGCTTGCGCCCTCGCAGATCTACGCCTGGGTCGGCGTCGTGTTCGCCGCGGTGATGCTCGGCGGCCTCGGCCGGGCGCTCGGCCCGCTGCTCGCCGGCTCGCTGATCGGCGTCAGCGAAGCGGTGACGATGGCGGTGACGGCGCCGTCGTGGGCGCCGATCGTCTCGTTCACCCTGCTCATCTTCGTGCTGGTGCTGCGCCCGGGGCGGGCGTCGTGACGACGCGCCGCGCGGCCGGCCCGTGAAGCGGACCCCGCTCGTCATCGTCGGCGCCGGCATCGTGCTGGCGTTCGTGCCCAGCCTCGGCCTGCCGGCGTTCTACGACTCGCTGCTCTACCTGATGCTGCACTGGATCGTGCTCGCGACCTCGTGGAACATCCTCTCCGGCTACACCGGCTACTTCTCGTTCGGCCACGGCGCCTTCTTCGGCGCCGGCCTGTACACGACGACGACGCTGCTCGCCAGATACGAGTGGCCCTTCCTGTGGACGCTGCCGGTCGCCGCGCTGGTCGCCGCCCTGCTCGGCGTCGCCCTCGGCGCGGTGGTGTTCCGGGTCAAGGGCGTGCGCGGCGAGCTGTTCGCGCTGCTCACCCTGGCCGTCACCTTCGTCATCGGCACCATCGTTGTCAATACGCCGCTCGACGGCGGCCAGGGCGTCTCGCTCCAGGGGGTGCCGGTGCCGGCGTTCGGGCCCCGGCAGTCGGCCACCTTCTACCTGCTGGCGCTGGCGGCGGCGACGCTGACGCTGCTGGTCGCCTGGGCGATCTTCGTCTCCAGGCTCGGCGCCGGCCTGTTCGCGATTCACGACGACGAGGACGCGGCCGAGGTGATGGGCGTGCCGACCTATCGCTACAAGCTGGTGGCGCTGGCGATCTCGTGCGCGCTGGCCGGCGCGGCCGGCGGCATCCACGCCCTGTTCCTGTCCTACGTGACGGTCGGCGAGGTGTTCACGATCACGGTGCCGCTGACGGTGGTGCTGATGAGCGTGCTGGGCGGCACGCGCCACTGGGCCGGGCCGGCGGTCGGCGCGGTGGCGATCACCGCCCTGATGTACACCTTCACGGCCGCCGACCACGCCGTGGCCGGCAAGGCGGCGATCGGCCTGATCCTGATCGCGGCGATCCTGTTCATGCCCGACGGCATCCTGCTGCGCGTGCAGCGCTTGTTCCGGCGCAAGACCGAAGCCGCTGGTGCGGCGCCGCAGGCTGCTTCTCGCGTCGCCGGAACGGCGCCGATGCAGCAGTCGCCGATGACTCCGATGATGTCGATGACGCCGCACCTGGAGCCGACGTCGGCGTTGCCGACCCTGGCTGCGAACTCGGCGCTTGCGGCCCCGGGCAAGCCGATCCTGAGCGTGCGCGGCCTGCACAAGTCCTTCAAGGGCGTGCGCGCGCTGGCCGGCGTCGAGCTCGAGGTCCGGCGCGGCGAGATCCTCGGCCTGCTCGGGCCGAACGGCTCGGGCAAGTCGACCTTCATCAACGTCGTCAGCGGCCACTACCGGGCCGGCGCGGGCGAGATCGTGTTCGAAGGCCGAAGCCTGGTCGGCGAGCCGGCGCACCGCATCGCCGCCGGCGGCATCGCCCGCACCTACCAGATCCCGCGCCCGTTCGCCCACCTCAGCGTGCTCGACAACGTGGCGCTGGCGGCGATGTTCGGCGGCCGGCTGGCCGACGTGGACGCGGCGCGCCGCCAGGCCGCGACCTGGCTCGAGTTCACCGGCCTGCACGACAAGGCAGCGGCGCGGCCCGAGGACCTGAACCTGCACCAGCGCAAGTTCCTCGAGCTGGCGCGCGCGCTGGCGTCGCGGCCGCGCCTGGTGCTGCTCGACGAGGTGCTGTGCGGCCTGACGCCGAGCGAGATCGACGATGCCGTGGCCCTGATCCGGCGGATCCGCGACCAGGGCGCGACGATCGTGTTCGTCGAGCACGTGATGCGCGCGGTGATGGCACTGACCGACCGGGTCGTCGTCTTCAACCACGGCGAGCTGCTGGCGGAGGGCGGCGCGAGCGAGGTGATGCAGCGTCCCGAGGTCATGACCGCCTACCTGGGCGAGGCCCATGCTTGAGGTGAGCGACCTGCAGGTGGCGTACGGCGCAGCGCCGGCGCTCTGGGGCGTCTCGCTCGAGGTGCGCGATGGCGAGGTGCTCTGCGTCGTGGGCCCCAATGGCGCCGGCAAGACGACGTTGATCAACGCCGTCGCCGGGATCCTGCGCTCGCGCGGCGGCCGCATCGCCTTCGACGGCCGCGACATCACGGCGCTGGCGCCGCACCGCTTCTGCGAGGCCGGCATCGCCATCGTGCCGGAAGGGCGGCGTCTCTTCACCGGCATGACGGTGCTCGAGAACCTGGAGCTGGGCAGCTACCTGCCGGCCGCCAAGGCGAAGCGCAAGCAATCGCTCGACGCCGCGCTCGCCCTCTTCCCTGTCCTGCAGGAAAAGCTCGCCAGCCCGGCCGGCGAGCTTTCCGGCGGGCAGCAGCAGATGGTGGCGATCGCCAGGGCGCTGATGGCCCGGCCGCGCCTGCTGCTGCTCGACGAGCCCTCGCTCGGCCTGTCGCCGCTGATCACCAGCGAGGTGTTCTCGGCAATCAGCCGCATCAACGCCGAGGGCACGGCGGTGCTGTTGGTGGAGCAGAACGTCGCGCTCGCAATGCGGATGGCAAGCCGCGCCTGCGTGCTGGAGGAAGGGCGCATCGTCGCCGAGGGCGAGCCCGACGCGCTCCTCGCGCGCCCCGAGATCCAGCGCGCCTACCTCGGCGTCTGACGCCGAAACCGATCACACTCCAAACCACGGAGACGACGCACATGCTCTTCCCCACCACCATCGTCGGCAGCTTTCCCCAACCGGAGTGGCTGATCGACCGGGCCAGGCTCGCCGGGCGCTTTCCGCCCCGGGTGCGCGCCCAGGAGCTCTGGCGGATCCCCCCGCAGTACCTGGCCGAGGCGCAGGACGACGCCACCCTGATCGCGATCCGCGCCC
>JBDTUG010000215.1:0-6644 GCA_040007855.1 Caldimonas sp. | reverse complement strand
CCGAGCGCCAGCGCCACCAGCGTCAGGATGCCGCCGATGTAGGCGATCGGCACCGAGCGACGCGGGTTCTTGGTTTCCTCGGCGGCCATCGCCACGCCCTCGATGGCGAGGAAGAACCAGATCGCGAACGGGATCGCGGCGACGATGCCCGGCCAGGCCGCCATGCTGAACGTGTCGGCGCCCGACCAGCCACCCTTGACGAAGTTGGCCGCCGAAAAGCCCGGCGCCACCACGCCCATGAACACGCACAGCTCGAAGATGGCGATCAGGGTGACGATCAGCTCGAAGCTCGCCGCGATCGTCATGCCGGCGATGTTGAGCGCCATGAAGACCAGGTAGGCGCCGAACGCCACCCACTTCGGCTCGAGCGCCGGGAACTGCACGTTGACGTAGGCGCCGATCGCCAGAGCGATCGCCGGCGGCGCGAACACGAACTCGACCAGCGTGGCGAAGCCGGCGATGTAGCCCCCGGCCGGCCCGAAGGCGCGCCGGCTGTACTCGAACGGCCCGCCGGCGTGCGGGATCGCGGTGGTGAGCTCGGTGAAGCTGAAGATGAAGGTCGTGTACATCAGCGCGATGAACGCCGAGGTGACCAGGAAGCCGAGCGTGCCGGCCGAAGCCCAGCCGTAGCTCCAGCCGAAGTACTCGCCGGAGATCACCAGCCCTACGGCGATGCCCCAGAGCTGGAAGGTGCCGAGCGTCTTGGGCAGGGTCGCCGGGGCGGTGTTCATCGGCCGGGCGGGCTGTCGCAGTTCAGTACCGGGGACGGCCTCAACCGAACGAGGCGCTGGTCGACCAGGCCAGGCCGATCGTCACCGGAAACAGAAGGAGCGCCAGCCAGGTGAGGCGGCTCGTCCTGCCGATCATCAGCTGACGGACACCGATCGCGAGGAAGACCAGACCGAGAATCGCCACCCAGGCGAGCAGGACGATCAGCTTGCCCGCCTGGTCGGAGGTGCCGCCGAAGGTCGAGCCGCCGACCTCGACGCCGGGATGCAGGAGGGTGGGCAGCAGGTTGACGAGCAGCACCGCGATGCCGACGGCGAGCAGCGCGCCGAGAACGATGAGGACGCCGCTCTGCAGGCGGAGCAGGCGCGGCGACATCGTTCGCTTGACGCTCGCGGCGGCCGATGGCGACGCTGCATTCATGGCTGTCCCGGTCCTCGCCGTCATGAAAAGTCCGCCCGATCATCTGGGACATCTCTCGTCGGCGTCAAGGCATTCGCGCCGCCGGCGCGCGAAAGCGGCGCGCTGGAGTTGCGGCGCGCAGGCGTGCAGCGCTCAGCGCGCAGGCGTGCAGCGCTCAGCGCAGCCACATGCCGGCCGAACCGCGGCCCGGCCAGTCGCACAGGCCCGGGCGCGGCGTTCGCGCCGAGGCGCTGGCACGCTGCAGCATCGCTTGCACCGGCGAGCGCAAGGGCTCGCCGTAGACGGCGTAGGCCTCGATGGCGGCGCGGCACTGGCGCTCGGAGCCGCCGGCCAGCGCCAGCGCGACCAGCCAGGCATTGCGCGCGTCGCGCTCGTGGCCGGTGAGAGCGCTGGCGACTGCGAAGGTGTTCCAGTCCTCGATCCGCCCCGAAGGATGCTTCCAGTCGTGCAGGGTCAGGGCGTGCAGGGCCAGGCGGCGCGCGGTCTCGGCCTGCCCGCCGCCCTGGCGCAGGCGCAGCAGGGCGAGACCGCCGACGATTTCGGCGTCGACCGGGTTGGCGCCGAAGGCGCGCGTCTGCAGGCCGACCGCCTCGGCCAGGTCGCCGCGCCGCAAGGCCGCGCGCGACGCGTCCTGGAGCTGGCGCGCCTCGTTCGACGCACCGCGGGCGGCGAGCTGCGGGTCGTCGGGGGCGAGCCGGATCGCGCCGGCAGCCAGCCGGACGCCGTCGTCGCCGCTGCCGTCCTCGTCGGCGTTGCCGGCGGCCATCAGCACGCGCAGCACCATCCGCTCGGCGCGCTGGGCGAGGCGCGGGATCTGCGTTGCCATCAGCTCGCCGGCACGAACCGCGAAGTCCTGCGGCGGCGCGGCGACCGGCTCGGCGGCGGGCGCCGGCGGCAAGCTCGCCACGCTGGCCGGGCCCGGCCCGGCCGCCGCCAGTGCCACCGCCGCCAGCGACGACGGCAGCGGCGCGAGGCCGACCGCCGGCGGCAGGTAGACAGGCGCGCGCGCCGGCACGCGCAGCGACGCCTTGGCGAGCTGCACCGACGGTGGCGGGCGTATCGCCGTCGCGCTGCCGGGGCGTAGCGCTGACGTGGCCGCGCGCCCGGCAGCCGCCGGCCGGGCTGCAACCAGGCGACGCACCGCGGTGGCCGACGGGGTCGACGTGGCCGCCGTGACCGTGCGCCGAACGCGCGACGGGCCGGTGCGGCCGGGCGAGCTCATGCCCGCGGGTGACGGCGCAAGCGTCGCGGCGGCGACCCGCTCGGCAAGCAGCGCCGCCTCGTGGACGGCCGACGGCGCGGCCGACGCCGCCGACGCCGGCGCGCGGACGACGGGCTCGCCGGAGGCCACCGGCGGGCCGCGATCCGGCGCCGCCGCCACCGGCCCTTCGGACCTCGCGCGAGCCACCGTCGAGGCGGCCGGCCCCTGCGCCACCGCCGACGCGGCCACGGCCTTCTCCGGTGCATGAACCAGCGCCGACGAGGTCGCGCCTTGAACCGGTACGCGGGCTCTGGTCACGGCGGGCGCCGGAGTCGCCGCCCGCTTCGTGCCATCCGCCGGCGCCGACCCCGGCTCGACCAAGGCACGCCAGGCTTCACCGAGCAGCGGCACGCTGAATGCGGCCCCCGCCACCAACGCGATGCCGCCGGCCAGGGCGGCCAGGCGGCGCCGCCGGGGCGGCCTGGGCGGCGGGTTGGCCGCGGCCCAGCCTTCGACGTCGCTGCGATCGATGCTGATGACCTCGGCGCTCTCGCGCAACGGGGTCACCGGCAAGGCGATCCGGGTCACCGGCGTCGGCGAAACGTCGACCGCGGCCAGCTCGCTCTCGCCGAGCCGCCAGCCGCGCCGCAAGGAGTCGGCCAGTTCGGGATCGCGCAGCGCATCGGCGGCTTGGGCGATCAGCGCGGCGTGCGGCCGCAGCACCGGCAGCTCGGCGTCGTGCGCCTCGAGCAGGCGGCGCACCAGCGCGCGCGCCTGGGCGCGCCGCTCTCCGGTCCAGCCGGCAGCGTCCGGCCGCTCGGGGTCGGGCAGGTAGCGGCGCAGCATCGCCGCCAGGCTGAACAGGTCGCAGCGCCAGTCGAGCTGGCGGGTCGGCCAGAGGTTGCCGCGGCTGCCTTCGTCGAGCGCCTGCAGCAGGCGCGGCGACTGGTAGTCGTACTCGGTCTGGCGGGCGATCGGCAGCGCACTCTCGAGCCGCTCGCCGGAGACCAGCGAGAACGCGAAGTCGATCAGGGCGATCCGCTCGAAATCAGGGAACAGCCGTGCCTCGGCGCCTTGCGGATCGAAGTCGGCCGGGCCGACCGGGATGCAGACGTTGTCGGCCTTCAGGTCGAGGTGCACCAGCTGCAATTCGTGGATCGCGTCGAGCGCGACCAGGCTGTGCCGGGCCAGCGCCCACCAGTGGGCGCAGTCCTCGAACACGTGGGCGCGCGCCTCGCCCTCGCGCCGCACCGGCAGCAGCGTGGTCCAGTGGTCGATCGTCACGCCGGCGTCGTAGGTCTGGACCAGCGCCTGGCGGCCGCCCGTGCCGCGGTCGAACTGGACGACGTCGGGCACCGGGCCGATGCCGTGCCCGACCAGGCGCGCCAGGATCCGCCATTCGCGCTCGGTCCACTGGCGGAAGTCGCCCGCCGCGGTGGCCAGGAAGCGCTTGGTGTAGCGGCGCCGCTCGCCGGCCAGCGCTTCTTCGCGGAACACCTCGACGTGGTCGCCGGTGACCATGCGCAGCCGCCCGCGGCCGAACACCCGGTCGAGCGCCGCCGGATTCATCGCCCGCCCTCCGCGCCGTCGCCGGCCGGCCCGCGCGCTTGCAGCCAACGCGGCCGCGCGCTCGCGAAGCCGGTGCGCTGGACGATCAGCACGGTCGCGTCGTCGGTGCTGCCGTTGGCGCAGGCGAGCGCGATCAGGTCGTCGCAGCAGCGCGCCAGCGGCACCGCCTGCGCGAGCACCCGCCGCCACTCGGCCGGCGCGACGTGCTTGTGCAGGCCGTCGCTGCACAGCACCAGCAGCTCGCCCGAGCCGAGCTCGTGGATCGCGACGTTGGCGCCGGCGGTCGCGCCGTTGCCGACCATCCGCGCCGGGTCGTCGGCCGAGCCACCGGACGGCGGCGGCTCGCCGAGCTCGCCGAAAGTGTCGTCGCGGGTCAGCAGCTCGATCCGCGGCTCGTCGCGGCGCGAGAAGCGGTAGGCGCGGCAATCGCCGACCCAGGCGATCAGCCACTTCGAGGCGAGCAGGTTGGCCGGCGTGCACAGCACGACGGTGGCGGCGCCGGGCGCGGCCGTGACCTGGGCGATCCGGCTGGCGATCGCCCGGTCGGCGCCGAGCATCGCCTGGCGCACCCGCGCCGGGTCGGGCCGGCCGGCGTCGAGCGCGTCGTGCAGGTGCGTGACCAGCTCGCGGCTCGCGGTCTCGGCCATCGCCCCGCCGCCGACCCCGTCGGCGACGACGAACAGCAGCGCCGCGTGGCCGGCCGGGCTGTGCGCGTCTTCGTTGCGATGGTGCAGGCTGCCGCACGACGAGGCGACGGCGGCGTCGATGCGGCCGAACGCGATGGCGTAGCTCGCCTGGCGCGCCGCCGGCGGCAGCGACACGCGGGCCCGCGCGACCCGCGCCGAGACCGGTTCGATCGGCGTCACCAGGCCGCCGGGCAGGGGTGTGAACGGCACGGCCATGCTCAGCTCCGCGCGGCCACCGCGAGCTCGAGCACGCACGGCGCCACCCGCTCCGAGGCATCGCCGAGCACCAGCTTCTGGCCGGCCCGCCAGCGCACCCGCGCACCGCACGGATGGCGGGCGCCGTCGATCAGGATGCCGTTGTCGCCGTGCACGACGACGACGCAGGCCTCGGCCGACTCGAGGGCGACGATCTCGAGGTGATGGCCGGACACGCCTTCGTGGCCGCGGTCGACGACCAGCGTCTGGTGTCGGGAGCGGCCGATCGTCACCGGCAGCGCCGCCTCGGCCAGCGGCAGGGTGCGCACGCCGGCGGCGTGCGACAGGGTCAGGCGCAGGCTGCAGTCGGCGTCGCGCGCCGCGGCCAGCACCTGGGTGGTCGGCGTCGCCAGCTCCGGCGCGGCGCGCACGGCGAGGATCGCGGTGCGCGGCGTGCCCGTGGCGCCGGTCGTGCTGGCGATCGGCGTGACCAGCGAGCTGGTGCCGGCCGCCGGCCGCAGGGCCAGCCACGGGTACTCGCCGGCCGGCCCTTCGGCGCGCGCCGAGAGGACCAGGCGCAGCCCGGCGAGCAGGCGCGCCGGCGCCGTGCCGATCGCGCCCGCGCCCGGCGCGCCGCGCTGCAGCAGGCCGCTCGGCTCGAGGCGGACCCCGTTGGTGGAGCCGGCGTCGGCGACCCACCAGGCGCCGTTCTCGAGCCAGAGCTCGGCATGGCGCCGGCTCGCGAAAGTGCCTTCGACGCGGATGTCGCAGCCCTCGCCGTTGCCGACGATGTAGCGGCGGCCCGGCACCACGCCCTGGAGGACGACGCGGCGCCGGCCGCTGCCGTCCTCGAGGTCGAACTCGCAGCGCTCGCCGGAAAGCGGCGTACCCGGCACCGCGCCGAGCGGCAGCGCGGCGGCGGCCGGCCACGCGAGGTCGAGCTCGGCCCAGCGGCCGAGCAGGCTGACCCGGAAGCCCCGCGCCGGCGCCGCCGGCCGGGTCCGCAGCGACTCGAGCAGCTCGCGGTACTCGCCGTCGGCCGCCTCTTCCTCGACCGCGCGCGCCGCGTCGGCGTCGAACAGGCCGGCGAACTGCGCGAGGTCGATCGCGGCGGCGTTCGACAGGCCGCCGATCACCTCGCGCGCCAGGTAGCGCTTGACCTGCTCGGGCTTGAACTCGCGCACGAACTGCTGCAGCAGGCGGCTCGCCTCGTCGGCCGAATCGCAGCCGATGCCGATCGAGGTGAGCAGGAAGCGGTCGCGCTCGGCAATTGCCAGGTGCAGCCGCACGTGGCTGGCGACGAAGTGCTCGAGCTCGTCGCGGATCGCGTCGATCAGCGGCGCGTAGGCGCCGAGGTGGTCGGCGCTGGCCAGGGTCGGCTCGCGGGCCGGTGCGCGCCGAGCCCGCTCGGCGCGCGAGGGTGACGATGCCGGCCCCTCGACGATGCCGGGCAGGGTCGACTCGAATTCGGGCGCGCGTTGCGGCAGGTCGGGGCGCGACGCGGCTCCGTTCATGCGGTGCACGCCGTGCAGGATCCAGCTCTTGAGCGACATGGCAGGGCTTTCGAAAAGTTCAGTTGCGATAGGCGACGACAAGGGTGGCCAGCGGCCCTGGCGCGCGCAGGTGGCGCACCCGCGGCAGCGACGGCAAGCCGTAGCCGGCGAGGCGCTCCTGGAAGCGCCCCCAGCCCGGCTGCAGGGTGTCGCCGGCGAGGACGCGGCGCTGCAGCGCCGGCAGCGACAGGTCGATCAGCAAGGCGACCCGCGAGACGCCGCCGACCATGACGAGGGCGCGGCGCAGCGTGTCTTCGAGGTCGGCGAGGCAGCGCTCGAACGGGCCGTCGA
>JBDTUG010000214.1:0-6654 GCA_040007855.1 Caldimonas sp. | reverse complement strand
GGCTTTCCCGAGGAGCACTACGCGACGACGCTGCTCCGGCAGGGCGCCAGCGGCTACCTCAACAAGGACTGCGACCCGGAGGAGATCGTCAAGGCGATCCGCACCGTCTACCGCGGCCGCAAGTACATCACCGCGGGGGTCGCCGAACTGCTCGCCGACGGGCTGGGCGGCGGCGCCGGCGACAAGCCGCCGCACGAGCAGCTGTCGGAGCGCGAGTTCCAGGTCTTCCTGCGCCTGGCCAAGGGCGAGACGATCGGCCACATGGCGAACAGCATGTCGCTCAGCGTCAAGACCGTGAGCACCTACCGCACCCGGGTCATGGAGAAGATGAAGCTGGAATCGAACAGCGACCTGACCTACTACGCCCTGAAGAACGGGCTTATCCAGTAGCGGCGCCCGGGCGCGGTCGGGCATCGGCTCTCTCAGGAGAGCATGCTGAGGTCGGCGTGGCCCGTACCGCCGTCGGCGATGCGGCAGCAGTAGAGGATCAGGGCGTCGATCTCGTTGGACTTGTCGAACACCCGGTCGGCGCCGAGCTCCAGGCACTTGCGCCGCATGTCGGGCGTGGCGTAGTTGCTCAGAACGACCAGCTTGACCGGCGCCGACAACGACGCTGCCGCCTTGAGAACACCCAACCCGGAGCCGCTCTTCAAGAAGATGTCGACGACGACCAGATCGCAGCAGTTCTCGGCCCGGTTCAGCCAGCCGATCGCCGCCGCCTCGTCTTCGGCACAGCCGACGACGCGGATCGGCGCCATCTCTTCCAGCGCGGCGACGAGGTTTTCCCGGATCACCGGGCTGTCCTCGACGATGAAGGCCTTGAGCTGGTTCATGGCGGGCCGCTCGTCCGCCGCACTCGACGACTCATGCCGCACGGCATGGGGTGGTCGGGAGGAAGGGGCGGCGGTTTGCAAGACGAGGGCACGCTCGGAGGACAGGAACGACCGGCCGAGTTTCACGCAAGGGCGCGGCCCCGGTAAAGGTCGGAGCGCCATTTCGCGTGTGGGAATCGTCCTACGAAATGGCGTCGTGGGCGGGGCCTTCGCAGTCGCGACGCTGTCGTCGGCGCTGGCCGCGGACAAGCCCGGAGTCGTCGTCGGCTCGAAGCGCTTCACCGAGTCGTACATCCTTGGCGAGATCGTCACCCAGTCGCTCGTCGCCGCGGGCCGGCCGGCCACGCACCGCCAGGGCCTGGGCAATACCGGCATCCTCGAGCAGGCGCTGGCGGGCGGCTCGGTCGACCTCTATCCCGAATACACGGGCACCATCGTCCGCGAGCTGCTCAAGCGCGATGGCAACCCGTCGCTGGAGGAACTGAATCGCTGGCTCGCACCGCGCGGCCTGGTCGCGGCGATCCCGCTCGGCTTCAACAACACCTACGCGCTGGCGATGAGCCAGGCGCGGGCGAAGGCGCTCGGCATCGCCCGCATTTCCGATCTCGCCGGGCCTGCGGCGCGCGGCCTGAAGCTCGGCCTGTCGCACGAGTTCCTCGAGCGGGCCGACGGCTGGCCCGCGCTGCGCCAGGCCTATGCGCTGGGGGCCGTGCCGATCGGTCTCGACCACGGCCTGGCCTACGACGCGGTCGCCAACGGCCGGGTCGACGTGATCGACGTGTACTCGACCGACGCCAAGCTCGGCCGGCTCGGCCTGCTCGTCCTGGAGGACGACCGCGCCTTCTTCCCGAAGTACGACGCGGTGCTGCTGATGCGTGCCGGCGTCGACGCCGCGCCCTTGCGGGCGCTGGTCGGGGGGATCGATGCGCCGACCATGATCGCGATGAACGGCGAGGTCGAGCTCGACGGACGCAGCTTCGCCGACACCGCCGCCCGCTTTCTGGCCGGCCGCGGCGTCGTCGCCGCGGCATCGGCGGCGAGCGCGGCTGCCGGGCCGGCCGCGGCGGCCAGCGGCTCCGTACCGCCGCAGAACGCGCGCGCGCGGCCAGGACTGCGCGAGCGCCTGTTTGCGCCCGACCTGGGCCGCCTCGCGTTCGAGCATCTGCTGCTCGTGTTCGGCTCGCTCGCCCTGGCGGTCGCCGCCGGCGTGCCGATCGGCATCGCCGCCTGGCGCTGGCCGGCCGCCAGCGGCGTGCTGCTCGGCGCGGTCGCGGTGCTGCAGACGGTGCCTTCGCTGGCCTTGCTCGCCTTCCTGATCGCCCTGGTCGGCTCGATCGGCGTCGTTCCGGCGCTGATAGCGCTCTTTCTCTACGCGCTGCTGCCGATCGTCCGCAACACGCACGCCGGCCTGCATGGCGTCTCGCGCGAGATGGCGCAGGCGGCGCTCTCGCTCGGCCTGACTGGCCGCCAGGCGCTCGCCCACGTGCAGCTGCCGCTGGCCGCGCCGACCGTGCTGGCCGGCATCAAGACCGCGGCGGTGATCAACGTCGGCACGGCGACGATGGCCGCCTTCATCGGTGCCGGCGGCTTCGGCGAGCGGATCGTCGCCGGCCTGGCGGTCAACGACAGCACCGTCATGCTCGCCGGCGCGCTGCCGGCGGCAGCGCTGGCGCTGGTCGTCCAGGCGGCGTTCGACCTGGCCGAGCGCTGGGCCGGCGGCGGGCGCCGGATCGGCTGAGCGGAGCCCTTCGTAAGCCCGTCCGCCCCCGGCCATCGCGGCGAACGAAAGACGCCGGCTGCGACAATCGGCCATGCTTTCCGAATGGCTGACGCCGGGCCTGCTCGCGCTCCTGGTCGTCATCACGCTGTGGATCGCGTTCAGACGGCCGGGCGACGACGCGGCGGGCGAACGCCAGTCCCGCGAGCTGCGCGACGACGTGGCGCGCAGCGCCCAGGGGACGCGTCAGGAGCTCGGCGCGACGCTTGCCGATTTCCAGCGCACCCTGCTCGCCCAGCAGGGCCAGGTCGCGCGTACCCAGAACGAGCAGATCGACGCCTTCAGCCGCCAGCTCGCGGCGCTGCAGCAGCATCTCGCCGATTCGCTGGTCCGGGCGACCGAAGCGCAGGCCGAGCAGGGCAGGCTGGTGCGCGAGTCGCTCGACCGGCGCATGACCGAGGTGCGCGAGACCGTCGAGCAGAAGCTGCGCGCGATCCAGGTCGACAACGAGAAGAAGCTCGAGCAGATCCGTGCCACCGTCGACGAGAAGCTGCACGCCACGCTCGAGCAGCGCCTCGGCGAGAGCTTCCGCCAGGTCGCCGAGCGGCTCGAGCAGGTGCACAGCGGCCTCGGCGAGATGAAGCTGCTGGCCAGGGACGTGGGCTCGCTCAGCCGGGTGCTGAGCAACGTCAAGACGCGCGGCATCCTCGGCGAGGTCCAGCTCTCGGCGCTGCTCGAGGAGGTGTTCACCTCGGGGCAGTACGCGGCCAACGTCGAGACCATTCCGGGCAGCGGCGCGCGGGTCGAGTTCGCGCTCAGGTTCCCGGGTCGGCGCGACGACGGCGCGGCGCTCTGGCTGCCGGTCGACTGCAAGTTCCCGCGCGACGACTACGAGCGCCTGCTCGAGGCCCAGGCCGGTGCCGACCGGGCCGGTGTCGAGGCCGCCGGCCAGGCGCTCGAAATCCGCCTGCGTCGCGAAGCGAAGTCGATTCGCGACAAGTACGTCGCGCCGCCGCACACCACCGAGTTCGGCATCATGTTCCTGCCCACCGAGGGCCTGTACGCCGAGGCGCTGCGCCGGCCCGGGCTGGTCGAGGCGCTGCAGCGCGACAAGGTCATGGTCTGCGGCCCGACCACCCTGCTGGCGACGCTGACCAGCTTCAAGATGGGCTTCCAGACGCTCGCGCTCGAGAAGCGCTCGTCGGAGGTTCGCGAGATGCTGGGCGCGGTCAAGACCGAGTTCGGCAAGTTCGGCAACGTCCTGGCGCAGGTGAAGAAGCAGGCCAGCACCGTCGTCAGCACGCTCGGCGAGGCCGAGGTCCGCACCCGGCAGATGACGCGTGCGCTGAAGGGCGTCGAGGCGGCGCCCGAGGAGCGCACGAGAAAGCTCCTGCCGGGCGACTGGACCGGCGACGACGGCCAGGCCGAGCTGCCCGATGTCTGAGCCGCGGGCCGGCGCGAGCCGGTCCCTGCTGGCGCTGATCGGCGGCCAGATCGCCCTTCACTCGTGCATGGCGGGGATCCGGATGGCGGCGCCGTTGGCGGCGCTGCGCGAAGGTCACGCGGCCTGGGCGGTCGGCGTCCTGCTCGGCCTGTTCGCGGCCGCGCCGGTCGTCCTCGCGCTCCGCGCCGGCCGGCTGGCCGACCGCCACGGCTACCACCTGCCGATCTACGTCGCGGTGGGCCTGACGGTCGCCGGTGGCCTCTGCGCCGCGCTCTCGGCCGCGCTCGGCAGCTTCGGCTTCCTCGCCCTGTGCGCAGCCGCCGTGCTGACCGGCGCGGGGGCGAACTTCGGCCTGATCGCGATCCAGCGCACGGCCGGTCGGACGGCGCACGACGTGACCGAGCTCAAGCGCGTGTTCAGCTGGCTCGGCCTCGCGCCGGCGCTGTCGAACGTGGTCGGCCCGGTGCTCGCCGGAGCGCTGATCGACCTCAGCGGCTTTCGCCTCGCCTTCGTCGTCCTCGCCGTCCTGCCGCTCGCCAGCCTGGCCTGGGCCCGGCTGGTGCCGGTCGAGGCGCGCGATCCGAAGGCGCCGGCGCCGGCTCGCCGCAACTCGTGGAACCTGCTGGGAGAGCCCGGCTTCGGCCGGCTCATGCTCGTCAACTGGCTGCTCTCTTCGAGCTGGGACGTGCACACCTTTCTGGTCCCCATCCTCGGCCACGAGCGCGGTTTTTCGGCGTCGGCGATCGGCCTGGTGCTCGGCGTCTTCGCCACCGCCGTCGCCGCCGTGCGGCTGGCCATCCCGGCCATCGCCCACCGGCTGCGCGAAGCCCAGGTGCTGGTCGCCGCCATGCTCATGGCGGGGTTGGTCTTCGCAGCCTATCCGTTCGCGTTGACGCCCTGGGTGATGGGCGCCTGCGCGGTGGCGCTCGGCCTAGCCCTCGGCGCGGTCCAGCCGATGATCATGACGACGCTGCACCAGATCACGCCGCACGAGCGGCACGGCGAAGCGATCGGCCTGCGCTCGATGGTGATCAACTTCTCGAGCGCGGTGATGCCTCTCGCCTTCGGCCTGGCCGGGGCGACGCTGGGCGCGTCGGCGCTGTTCTGGGTGATGGGCGGGTTGGTGGCGACGGGCAGCATCGCCGCCCGCCGCGTCGGCGTCGTGTCGAGGGCGACGGAGCCGGCCGCTAGAACCTGATGCCGCCGGGGACCGGCGCGGTCGGTGCGACCGGAGCGGGGCCGGCGTCGACCCGCGGCTCGGAGCGCGCCGTCGTGGACTCGCGCCGGTCGACGATCGGCGTGGCCGGGCGGTACTGGTAGCTCGTCGGCAGGCGCGATTCGCGCGGGTAGCCGGCGGCGTCGAGGTAGGAGGTCCAGACTTCGGCGGCGTAGCCGCGCAGGGTCTGCGCGCCGATCGTCAGCGTCGGCGCCTCGCGCGCGCCGGACAGGCGCTCGAGCGCCTCGCTGTCTTCGGCGGTGACGACCAGGCGTTCGGCGAACGGGATGCCGCGCTTCAGGAGCGACTGGCGCGCAGAGGTGCAGGGGTCGCAGGCCGAACTGGTGACATAGAGCGTGACCGGATACTGGCTGGCCGGCTGGCGCAACTCGAACGGCAACTGCGGCTCGGCCGAGGGCGCGACGGCGCGGTTGCCGAGGGGGATGATCCTGCCTTCGGAGGCACTCGGCTCGCGATCGGTGTAGGTCACCTTGCCGTCCGGGCCGATCACCTTGTACTGGGCCTGGGCGCAGGTGGCAGCGAGCACCAGGGCGATCGCAATGGCAGCGCGCGGCAGGGGGCCGGTCGGGCTGGGGCGTGCGCGCAGGCTCATGCAGTCTCCGGGGAACGAATGCGAAAGGCGATTCTCGCCGAGCTGCAAGCCCGCTTCACGCCGAGTCTCGGTCACAACTTCACACAACCGGCGCGGCCTGCGCCGCTCGCCGCTCCGCCGACTCGACCGTGTTGGCGAGCAGCATCGCGATCGTCATCGGCCCGACCCCGCCGGGCACCGGCGTGAGCGCCGAGGCGACCTCGCCGACCGACGCGTCGTCGACGTCGCCGCATAGCTTGCCGGCGCCGGACGCGCCGTCCGGAACCCGATTCATGCCGACGTCGATGACGATCGCGCCCGGCTTCACCATCGCCCCGGTCAGGGTGTTGCGGCGGCCGACCGCGGCGACCACGACGTCGGCGCGGCGGGTGTGCTCGGCGAGGTCGGGCGTGCGGCTGTGGCAGACGGTGACGGTGGCATCGGCCTGCAGGAGGAGAAGCGCCATCGGCTTGCCAACCGTGTTGCTGCGGCCGATCACCACCGCGTGCTTGCCGCGCAGGTCGATGCCGGTGCTTTCGATCAGCTTCATGCAGCCCCAGGGCGTGCACGGGCGAAAGCCGGGCAGCCCGGCGAGCAGGCGGCCGGCGCTCTCGACCGAGTAGCCGTCGACATCCTTGGCGGTGGCGATCGCCTCGATCACCTTCGGCGCCGCGATGTGCTTCGGCAGCGGCATCTGCACCAGGATGCCGTGGATCGAAGGATCGGCATTGAGCGCGGCCACCCGCGCCAGCAGATCGGCTTCGGCGAGCTGGGCCGGGTAGGTTTCGAGCACCGACCGGATGCCGGTTTCCTCGCACGCCTTCACCTTGTGGCGGACGTAGACCTGGCTGG
>JBDTUG010000213.1:0-6672 GCA_040007855.1 Caldimonas sp. | reverse complement strand
CGCACCGGGTAGCCGAGCGCGTGCGCCGACTCGGGCGACTCGCCGACCGCGCGCAGCACCAGTCCGGCACGCGAGCGATAGAGGAACCAGGCGATCGCCAGCATCAGGGCGATCGCGATGTAGACCATCGGATGCTGGCGGAACAGGGCCGGCCCGACGAACGGCAGGTCGGCCAGGCCGGGGATCTGGAAGTTCGGCCGCTCGCCCAGCTTTTCCTGCGTGTAGCGGATGCCGACGAAGGCCGAGAAGCCCGCGCCGAACAGGCTGAGCGCCAGGCCGGTCGCGTACTGGTTGGTGTTGAGCCAGATCACCAGCACGCCGAACGCCGCCGCCATCAGTGCGCCGGCCAGCGCGCCGGCGCCGAAGGCCAGCCAGTCGTTGCCGGTGTGCACGCCGACCGCGAAGCCGGCGACCGCGGCGACCAGCATCATCCCTTCGGCGCCGAGGTTGACGATGCCGGCGCGCTCGTTGATCAGCAGGCCGAGCGCGGCGAACGCCAGCACAGTGCCGGAGTTGAGGGTCGCGGCGACCAGCAGGGGCAGCGAATCCATCATGCGACCACCCCCTTGCGTGCCGGCTTCCAGCGCACCCGGTAGGCGATCAGGGTGTCGCAGGCGAGCAGGGTGAAAAGGAGCAGGCCCTGGAACACGCCGGTCAGCGACTTCGGCAGGCCGAGCCGCGACTGCGCCAGCTCGCCGCCGATGTAGAACATGCTCATCAGGATCGCCGAGAAGACGATGCCGACCGGATGCAGGCGCCCGACGAACGCGACGATGATCGCCGCGAAGCCGTAGCCGGCCGGCACGTGCGGCGTCAGCTGGCCCAGGGGACCGGCGACCTCGAGCGCGCCGGCCAGCCCGGCCATCCCGCCCGAGAGCAGCAGCGCCGTCCAGAGCGCCTTGCGAGACGAGAAGCCGGCGTAGCGCGCTGCCGCCGGGGCCAGCCCGCCGACCTGCAGCTGGTAGCCGGCGTAGGTGCGAAACAGCAGCACCCAGAACGCGCCCGCGGCGAGCACGGCGCCGATCGCGCCGATGTTGACGCGGTAGCCGGCGAAGAGCTTGGGCACCTGGGTCGACTTCAGGAAGGTGATCGTCTGCGGGAAGTTGTAGCCCTGCGGGTCTTTCCAGACGCCGTAGACGAGGTAGTTCAGCAGCTGGCCGGCGACGTAGACCAGCATCAGGCTGACCAGGATCTCGTTGGCGTTGAAGCGGTCGCGCAGCAGGGCGACGATCCCGGCCCAGAGCATGCCGCCGAGGACGCCTGCGATCAGCACCGGAACGAAGAACCAGCCACCGGTGTCCTTCGTCGCCAGCATGGCGATGCCGCTGGCGGCGATCGCGCCGGCGATGAACTGGCCCTCGGCACCGATGTTCCAGACGTTGGAGCGAAAGCACACCGCCAGGCCGAGCGCGATCAGGAGCAGCGGCGTCGCCTTCATCGCCAGCTCGGTCAGCGCGTAGACGCTCTTCACCGGCTCGACGAAGAAGACGGCGAGGCCGCGCACCGGGTCCTTGCCGAGCAGCACGAAGAGCACGGTGCCGATCACGACCGTGATCGCGAGCGCGATCAGCGGCGACGCCATCGACATCGCCCGCGACGGCTCCGGGCGCGCTTCGAGCCTAACCACGCGCTGTCTCGCTCCAGAGCCCGCTCATCCACTCGCCGATCATCTCGACCGAGGCGTCGGCCACCGGCACGCTAGGCGAGACCCGGCCCTGGGCGATCACGAGCAGCCGGTCGCTGATCTCGAACAGCTCGTCGAGCTCCTCGCTGACGACGAGCACGGCGCAGCCGTTATCGCGCAGCGCCAGCAGCTCGCCGCGGATCTGCGCCGCGGCACCGACGTCGACGCCCCAGGTCGGCTGCGAGACGACGAGCAGCTTCGGGTCGGCGTCGATCTCGCGGCCGACGATGAACTTCTGCAGGTTGCCGCCCGACAGGCTCTTCGCCGCCGAGCCGGGTCCGCCGGCCTTGACGTTGAAGCGGCGGATCAGCGACTCGGCGAGCGCGGCGACGTCGCCGACACGCAGCCAACCGCCGGCGCCGACCGCGCGCGTGCGCGTGAGGAGCGTGTTCTGTGCCAGCGAGAGCGTCGGCACCGCGCCACGACCGAGCCGTTCTTCGGGCACGAAGTGCAGGCCGCCGGCGCGACGCGTCCTCGGCGAAGCGCGCGCAATGTCGCGCTCGAAGAGGCGGATCGAGTCGACCGGTGCGCGCCGATCCTCGCCGGAGATCGCCGCCATCAGCTCCTGCTGGCCGTTGCCCGAGACGCCGGCGATGCCGACGACCTCGCCGGCGCGCACGTCGAACGAGATCCTGTCGAGCGCGGTGCCGAACGGATCTTCCTTGGCGAGCGAAAGCTCGCGCACCGAGAGGACGACCGCACCCGGCGCCGCGACGCGATGCTGCAGCTGCGGCGGCTCGGCGCCGATCATCAGGCGCGACAGGCTCGCGTTGGTCTCCAGGGTCGGGTCGACCTCGCCGGTGACCTTGCCGCCGCGCAGCACGGTGCAGTGGTGGCACAAGGCGCGGATCTCGTCGAGCTTGTGCGAGATGTAGAGGATGGAGCAGCCTTCGTTGGCGAGCTTCCTCAGCGTGACGAACAGGGTCTGCACCGCCTGCGGCGTCAGCACCGAGGTCGGCTCGTCGAGGATCAGCAGCTTGGGCGCGGTCATCAGCGCGCGCACGATCTCGACGCGCTGCTTCTCGCCGACCGACAGCGTGTGCACCGGCCGCACCGGATCGACGTCGAGGCCGTAGACGGCGGCGACCTCGCGGATGCGTGCCGTCACCGCGGCGAGCGTCAACGACCTTTCGAGCCCGAGCCAGACGTTCTCCGCCGCTGTGAGCGTGTCGAACAGGCTGAAGTGCTGGTAGACCATGCTGATGCCGAGCGCCCGCGCCGCCGCCGGCGACGCCACCTCGACCTTCTCGCCGTTCCAGCGGATCTCGCCCTCGTCGGGGCGGACGGCGCCGTAGATGATCTTCATCAGCGTCGACTTGCCGGCGCCGTTCTCGCCGAGCACGGCGTGGATCTCGCCCGGCGCGACGCGCAGGCTCACCCGGTCGTTCGCCTTGACGGCCGGGTACTGCTTGCTGATGTCGACGAGCTCGAGGCGCATGGCGGAAGGGACCGATTCTGACGTGAGGGCTCAGCCGGCAGGAACGCGCGATGCCGGTTCGCGCAGCGCGGTCTCGCGCGCGAATCGGGACTGCCCGGCGACGAAGCACTCGACGAGATTGCGCTCGTCGGCCAGCGTCATCCAGGCGAAGAGCTGCTCGTGCAATGTACGGGCCACCTCGGCGCGACGGGTCGCAACGCTGCCGACAGCGCGCTCCCAGACGCACAGGTCGGCCAGCGTGCCGGGCTCGAAGCTGCCGATCTCGTGCGCCAGGCCGAGCGCCTCGGCCGCGCCGCGGGTGGCGGCGTGCAGCGCCTTCCAGGCCGTCAGCCGCTCGCCGGCCAGGGCCTGGATCTTGTACGCGTCGGCCATGTTGCGCAGCATCGACAGGCTGGTGCCGCCGCCGACGTCGCTGGCCAGGCTCACGTTCACGCCGGCCTGCTCGGCGGCGCGCCAGCCGAACAGGCCGCTGCCGAGGAACAGGTTGGACGACGGCGAGTGGGCGATCTGTGCCCCGGCGGCGGCGAGCGCGGCGCGGTCGGCGTCGTCGAGCCAGATGCCGTGCGCGAACACGCTCTTCGCGTTCAGCAGGCCGGCCCGGGCGTAGACGTCGAGGTAGCTGCGCGCCTCGGGAAAGAGCTCCTTCACCCACTGCACCTCGGCGCGGTTCTCGGCGACGTGGGTCTGCATGTAGAGGCTAGGGTCGGCGGCGCACAGGCGCCCGGCGAGCGCCAGCTGCGCCGGCGAGCTGGTCGCGGCGAAGCGCACCGTCACCGCATAGGCGAGCCGGGCGCGGCCGTGCCAGCGGGCAATCAGCGCTGCCATGTCGCGCTCGGCAGTGGCGACGTCGTCGCGCAAGTCGTCGGGGGCGTTGCGGTCCATCAGCACCTTGCCGGCGACGACCCGCATGCCGCGCGCCTCGGCGGCGCCGAACAGGGCGTCGACCGAGCCCTTGTGGACGCTCGGGAAGACGACTGCCGCGGTCGTGCCGTGGGCGATCAGGGCGTCGAGGAAGAGCGCTGCCGCCGCCTCGGCATGGGCCGGATCGGCGTGGCGCGCCTCGGCCGGGAAGGTGTGCGTCGTCAGCCAGTCGAGCAGCTCGGTGCCGTAGCTGGCGATCACGTCGATCTGCGGGCTGTGGACGTGGGTGTCGATGAAGCCGGGCAAGACCAGGCGGCCGGCATGGTCGTGCCGCTCCCAGCCCTCGCCCGGCGCTTCGGCCTGCACGCCGGCGATCCGGCCGGCCTCCACCAGCAGCCAGTGGCCGGGCCGATAGCGCACCGCTCCGGACCCGGTGTCGCCCCAGGCCGGCGCCGCCGTGAAGTCGAGCAGGTCGCCGCGCACGGCCAGGCGCTGTGCGTTCACTGCACTGCCCTCCGCGCTGCGCGCTCCGGGATGAGCGCTTCGGAGCGGCTCACTGGTGTACCTTCGTGCTGCGCACTCCGGTGTTCGCCCTTGGGGCGGCCCGGCGGGCTCATGCCGCCCGCCTCAGCATGCCGTGCCCGGCCAGGTTGCGGGCGACCTCGCGGACCTGCTCGCGCAGCCACTTGGCGGGCGCCGAGGCGTGCGTCACGTCGTGCCAGAGCTGGTAGTAGTTGAGCGGCGGAAACGGGATCGGGCAGCGCAGGATCTTCACCGGCAGCGCATCGACGTAGCGCGAGCAGAACAGCCGGCCGGTGGTCAGCACCAGCATGCTCTGCGCCACCATGGTCGGAATCAGGCCGAAGTGGGCGCTCTTGACGACGACGTTGCGGGCGAGGCCGAGCGAGCCGAGGTGGTCGTCGACGACGCCGGGAGATTGGGCGTGGAACGGCATCGGCGCGACGTGCTCGGCGGCCAGGTAGCGCTCGGCCGACCAGCGGCCGCGCCCGGTCGGATAGGCGTCGCCGACCAGGCAGACGATCTCGTCGCTGATCAGCCGGCCGAGATGCAGCTCGCCGGGCGGCTGCAGCCAGTTGCCGACCACCAGGTCGACCTCGCCGGCCGCGAGCCGCTTCGGGTAGTCGTAGTCGCCGGTCAGCGGCAGCAGCTCGAGCCGGACCCGCGGCGCCAGCCGCTTCACCTGGCCGACCAGCTCGGGGAGGAAGAGCGGATCGAGGTAGTCGCTGGCGGCGATCCGGAAGGTCGCCTCGCCGGCCGCCGCCTCGAAGCTGCGCTGCCGGGCGTGCGCGCCGAACAGGCGGTCGGCCTCGCGCAGCAGGGCGGTGGCCGGGCCCAGCAATTGCATCGCCGTCTCGGTGGGCGTCATCGCGTTGCCGGCGCGCACCAGCAGAACGTCGCCGGTCAGGGCGCGCAGCCGGCGCAGCTGGGCGCTCACCGCGGGCTGGGTGCTGCCCAGCCGCATGGCGGCACGCGAGACGCTTCGTTCGCTGATCAAGGTTTGCAGCACCCGGATGAGATGAAGCTCGATCTTCCCGAATGCAGCGTCCGGCGTCATACTGCCGGAATGATAGGCGACATGCCTGCTGGCGCATATCGTTTTGCGCCTGGCGACCTGTCTTCGGTTCATCATTGCCATCCATGAACGCCTTGCCGAGCCGCCCGATCCGCTTCTTCCACCGTGGCGCCGTCGTCACGGTCGAGGGCGTGGCGCCGACCCGCACCGTGCTCGACTGGCTGCGCGAAGAGGCGCGCTGCGTCGGCACCAAGGAAGGCTGCAACGAAGGCGATTGCGGCGCCTGCACGGTCGTCGTCGGCGAGCTGCCGGGGCCGGCGCAGGCGAGCTCGCCGGAGATCGTCGGCGGCCTGCGCCTGACCACCGCCAACGCCTGCATCCAGTTCCTGCCCACGCTCGACGGCAAGGCGCTGTTCACGGTCGAAGACCTGAAGGGCGACGAGCTCCATCCGGTGAAGGGGCAAGAGCTGCACCCCGTGCAAGGACAGGAGCTGCACCCCGTGCAGCGGGCGATGGTCGACTGCGACGGCTCGCAGTGCGGCTTCTGCACGCCCGGCTTCGTGATGTCGCTGTGGGCCACCTACCAGCACCACGGCGCGCGCGGCACCCGGCCGAGCCGCCAGCAGCTCGCCGACGAGCTCTCGGGCAACCTCTGCCGCTGCACCGGCTACCGGCCGATCCTCGACGCCGGCGAGCGCATGTTCGATCTTCCCGCGGCGCCGCTCGCGAGCGCGCCCGTCGTCGCCGCGCTCGAGGCGATGCGCAGTCAGGAGACCTTTCGCCACGTCGACCCGAATGGCGCCGAGCTGGTCGCGCCGCGCACGCTCGACGCGTTCGCCGCCGAGCGACTGGCCAGACCCGACTCGCGCATCCTCGGCGGCTCGACCGACATCGGCCTCTGGGTCAACAAGATGTTCCGGCCACTGCCGTCGCTGCTCTACATCGGCAACGTCGATGAGTTGAAGCGCGTCGAGTCCGGCGACGGCGTCCTTTCCATCGGCGCCGCCGCATCGCTCGAGGACGCCTGGCGCGCCCTCGTCGCGCGCTGGCCGACGCTCGCCGACATGTGGCTGCGCTTCGCCGGCGTGCCGCTGCGCCATGCCGGCACGATGGGCGGCAACGTCGCCAACGGCTCGCCGATCGGCGATTCGGCGC
>JBDTUG010000212.1:0-6674 GCA_040007855.1 Caldimonas sp. | reverse complement strand
CAGTGATGGTGCGCCCGGCAGGTATCGAACCTGCAACCCCTGCCTTCGGAGGGCAGTACTCTATCCATTGAGCTACGGGCGCAGCGGGGCGCGATTCTATCTCGGCGCTTGGGGCGGCACGAGGTGCCTCACCGGTCGGACCGAGACCCGGCCCTATAATTTCGGGTTCGGCGCGACTCGATTTTCTGCGCGGCGCTTGCCGCTTCTTCGCGCCGCACGACACGCTCCCGAGGACTCGATGACCGACGCGCACGAACCGAACGAGATCGACGGCCCGCACGAAGGCCCCATCAAGACGCCCAAGCAGCTCATCCTCGCGGTTTTCTATGCGTTCGTGGTGCCGATCTTCGCCATCGTGTTGCTGGTGATGTACGTCACCAGCGAAAACCGCCCGGCCGCAGGCAGCGATGCGCTCACCCCGCAGGCGGTGGCCGAGCGGATCAAGCCGTTCGGCCGGGTCGAGGTCAAGGACCTGTCGGATGCCGCCTCGATGAAGACCGGCGAGCAGGTGTTCGCGGGGCAGTGCACCGCCTGCCACACGGCCGGCACGCTCGGCGCGCCCAAACTCGGCGACGCCGCGGCCTGGGCTGCACGCATCAAGACGGGCTACGACGCGCTGCTCCACTCGGCGCTGGCCGGCAAGAATCAGATGCCGGCGCAAGGCGGCGGCGACGTCAGCGATTTCGAGATCGGCCGGGCGGTCGTCTACATGGCGAACCAGTCGGGCGGCAAGCTCGCCGAGCCGGCGGCCCCGGCAGCGGGCGCCTCCGCGCCGGCCGCCCCGACCGCGGACGCCGCACCCCCGGCGACCGGCGCCAGCGCCACCCTGGTCGCCGCGGCGCCGGCCACCGCCCCAGCGCCGCCCAGCCCGCCTGCCGCGACGACGCTGGCCGCCGCACCCGCCGCTGCCAAGACCGACGCCGGCGCGCCGCCGGCTCTCTATGCACAGATCTGCATGGCCTGCCATGCCGCGGGCGTGGCCGGCGCGCCGAAGCTCGGCGACAAGGCCGCCTGGGCGCCGCGCATCGCCCAGGGCATCGACGCCCTGACCGCGAGCGCCCTCAAGGGCAAGGGGGCGATGCCGCCCAAGGGCGGATCGACGGCCAGCGAGGCCGAGCTCAAGGCAGTCGTCAGCTACATGGTCGGCACCGCCAGGTAAGGCCGAACCAGCGATGACGAAGCGGGCCTCCGGGCCCGCTTTTCTTTGCGCCCGCAGCGCCCGGGGGCGCCTCGACTCACCCCCACGGGCAGACGGGCGCCGTGCATCCGCCCGGAACCTACGTGCGTATCTCCCTCGACGATGTGTCCGTCGTGCCGGCGTTCGCGCGCACCCCCTCGTTTCTCTCTCGCCAAGGAGTTTTCCGCATGAAGACAAGGACCGTTTCCGCCCTCCTGACCGTGGCCGCGTTCTCGGCCTGCTCGATGGGTCCGATGATGACGCCCCGGGTCGACAACGCCTCGCTGCCGGAAGCGGTGCGCGTGCCGGCCGGCCACACGATGCGGATGGCCACCACCGGGGTCGGCGAGATCACCTACGAATGCCGCGAGAAGTCCGCCGCCGCGGGCCAGTACGAGTGGGCCTTCGTCGGCCCGGTTGCCATGCTCCATGCGGCTGACAAGCGCAACGTCGGCAAGTACTACGCCGGCCCCACCTGGGAGGCGAGCGACGGCTCGAAGGTCACCGGCAAGCAGGTTGCGATCGCCCCGGCGATGCCCGGCAGCATTCCGCTGCAGCTGGTCAAAACCGAGCCGGCGATGGGTGCCGGATCGATGACCGGCGTGACCTACATCCAGCGCCTCAACACCAAGGGCGGCGTGGCGCCGGCAACGACCTGCGAGGCCGCGAACAAGGGCCAGCGCCGGCAGGTGGCGTACGAAGCCGACTACGTGTTCTACGGAAGCTGAGCCGGCGCGCCCGGCGCGAGGCAATAGCCGAAGCGCCCGGGCAGGTCGGCGAAGCGCACCGGCTCCGGCAGCCAGGCGCCGGCCTCGACCGCGAGCGAAGCCGTCTCGATGTCGAGCGTGTGGACCAGGCCGAGGCCCAGGTCGCTGGCCAGGAAGAGGCGTCCGGCTTCGTCGAGATGGGCCGAGCGGTACGTCGCCGCCCGCCCGGTATGGCTGACCAGGTGAGGCGGCCGCTTCGGCTCGCCCGCCTCGGCGGAGGCATCCGGCTCGAGCCGCCAGACCCAGGGCGCGGCCTCGAGCTGCACGTAGACCCGTTGCGGCCCGTTCTGGAAGAACCAGGCGCCGCCAGCGTCGCTGGCGTAGTTGCGGGCGATGAAGTCGCGCAGCTTCTCGTGATCGATCCGGCTGCCCTTGACCTGCGGGAACGGGCCGGCCGCCTGGATCCGGTCGTCGCGCATGTACCACTCGCCACGCCCGTCGAGCGCCAGCCAGCCGTAGCAGTGCGGCACGTTCGGCCACTTCTTCAGCGCCGCCTCGACGATCGCGTCCATCGGCCCGATTGTGTTCCGCCCGAGGGGCCGCTAGAGGTGCCCGGCCAGCCACCCTGCAACCCGCCTGGGCAAGGCCTCGAGATGGCCGGGCCAGGCGCCGGCCGCGAAGCCGACATGGCCGCCGTGCGCCGGCTGCCAGAGCGTGACGCGGCGGCCGACCTCGCCGGCGCCGGGCAAGGCGGCCGCCGACAGGAACGGATCGTTGCGCGCGTTGAGGACGAGCGCCGGGATCCGGATCTGCGCCAGCCGCGGTTTCGCCGAGCCGCGCGCGTAGTAGTCGGCGACGTCGCGAAAGCCGTGCAGCGGCGCTGTGAAGACGTCGTCGAACTCGCGCAGGTCGCGCGCCCGGCGCAGTCGTGCCGGGTCGAACAGGCCGGGATGCTGGACGAGCTTGCGCAAGGCCTTGGGCTTCATCGAGCGCAGGAACATGCGCGTATAGACCTGCCGGCCGAAGCCGCGGCCGATCGCATCGGCGCCGGCGTTCAGGTCGAGCGGTGCCGAGACGGCGGCGAGGGCACGCAGGGTCGTGCCGGCCGACTCGCCCGCCTCCTCGGCATAGCGCAGCAGGGCGTTGCCGCCGAGCGAGACGCCGGTGGCGACGATCGGCCCGCGCTGCAGGGCGCGAAAACGCGCCAGCAGCCAGGCGACTTCTTCCCAGTCGCCCGAGTGGTAGGCGCGCGGCGCGAGGTTGAGTTCGCCCGAGCAGCCGCGAAAGTGCGGGATCGCGAAGCGCCAGCCGCGCCGGCGCGCCTCGGCCGCGAAGGCCTGCGCGTAGTGGCTGGCCGACGAGCCTTCGAGGCCGTGGAAGAGGACCAGCAGGGGCGCGTCGGGGTCGTCGCCGAGCCAGTCGACATCGACGAAGTCGCGGTCCGGTGTCGTCCATCGTTCGCGCCGGAAGACCGGCGCGGCGCCGGCGTGGCGGCGGCTGAAGAAGACCGGCCAGATCGTCTGCAGGTGGCCGCCGGGCAACCAGCGCGGCGCGCGAAAGTCATCCATCGGCGGCAGGGGGACGCGCAACGAGACGGTGACCCCTCAGTGAAGGACCGAGGTCGCCTCGGCGGCGTTCTGCCCTTCGCCCGCCGTTCCGGGGCTCGCATGGTGCGCGACCAGGCGCCAGCCCTGGGTCGCCTTGACGTAGACGTTGGTCGCCACCACCCAGGCAAAGGCCTCGCCTTGCGGCCCCCGCACGCGAACCCGCTCGAGCAGGCTGTGCACGGCCGTGGAGTGCGCTTCGAGCCGGCGCACCTGGTGCGGGCGGGCGTCGATCGTGCCGTTCGCGAACATCGCCTCGAAGGAGGCGCGGATGGCGACGCTGCCGACCAGCCGCGCGCCGCCCGGGTGGACGCAGCTGATCTCGTCGTCGTCGGCCCAGAGCGCCATCAGGCGATCGGCGTCGCCGCGCTGCAGGGCTTCGTAGAACTCGACCTCGACGTCGTCGGCGGAGCCGATCGGCGGGGCGGGTGGCTTGGGACGGCGCATCGGGTTCTTCGGTTAATCTCCGGCGCTGAATTGTAGGAAGGCCCATGCGGGGCCCAAGCGCGCCGTACCTGCTCATGGTCAAACCCTCCGCCGACTGGACCGAGTGCAGCCTCGATCTTTCCCGCCTGCTTGCCCGGGCCGGGCTTGGCGACCGTGCGGCTTTTGCCACGCTTTACGAGCGGACCAGCCCGCATCTGCTCGCCGTGGTGTTGCGTATTCACCGGGATCGCGCCCAGGCCGAAGACATCCTTCAGGAGGTCTACGTCAACGTCTGGCGCGCCGCGCAGAGCTTCGATGCTGCGCAGAGCCAGCCCCTGACCTGGCTGACCAGCATCGCCCGCAACCGCGCCATCGACAGCCTGCGCCGTCTGCAGACGCAGCCGAAGTTCCAGGCCCTCGGCACCGCCGGTGGCTCCGACAGCGAGGACGAAGACGTGTACGACACCGTCGCCGATGCAGCGCCCGGCCCGCTCGATCTCCTGAGCCGGGCCACGGACGCACGGGCGGTCACCCAATGCATGGACAAGCTCAGCGCGCTGCAGCGGCAGAGCGTGGCGCTGGCGTTCTACCAGGGTCTCAGCCATGCCGAGGTCGCCGAGCAACTGCGCCAGCCGCTCGGCACCGTCAAGTCCTGGGTCCGCCGCGCCCTGATGACCCTGAAGGCCTGCCTGCAGGGCAGCGTGCTGCGCGAAGAGCGGGGCGACTGAGATGACGCTCGCGTTCGCTCCCGAATTCCTCCGCCGCCCGTGCGGGCGGCATGGCGTGCGCTGATGGACTACGGCCGCCCCGATCTCGCCGACCGGCTGGCCGCCGAGTACGTCGCCGGCACCCTGCACGGCGGCGCCCGGCGGCGCTTCGAAAGCCTGTTGCCGGCGCATGCGCTGCTGCGCGAGGCGACCCGGGACTGGCAGGAGCGGCTGATGCCGCTCACTGCGGTGATCGCGCCGGTTCAGCCTTCCGGCGAGGTCTGGCGGCGCGTCTCCGAGCGGATCGGCGGCGGTGCGGCCCGGCCAGCCACCGGCGCTTGGCAGCGCCTGTCGTTCTGGCGCGGCCTGACCGCCTTCGCCAGCGTCGCTGCGATCGGCCTCGCCGTGCTGCTGGCCAACCCGGGCGTCGGGCCGCCGCCGGTAATCGTCGTCCTCGCCCCGACCAACGCGGTGCCCGGCAGCGCGGTCCCCGCCTCGCTGGTCGCCAGCATCAGCGGCGACGGCGCGACGCTTGTCACGCGACCGATCGTGCCGGTCTCGGTGCAGGCCGATCGCTCGCTCGAGCTGTGGGCGGTGCCGAAGGACGGCGCGCCGCGCTCGCTCGGCGTCCTGCCGGGTGGCAGCGGCACGGTCGCGCTGCGCGGCAAGGTGCTGGCCGGGGTCGATACGCTGGCCGTCACGGTCGAGCCGCTCGGCGGTTCGCCGACCGGCAAGGCGACCGGCCCGATCGTCTACGCCGGCAAGTTCTCGCTCTGAAGTTCTCGCTCTGAACGCGGGCCGCCCGCCCAGGCTCCTAGCCCGAGCGCGCGCCGGTTGCGGCGCCAGAGACGGCGTCGCGCAGCGCCGACTCGGCGCGCGCCGGCGCGACACCGACCAGGCAGCCGTAGTGACCGAAGCGGCAGGTCCGCTCGAAGCACGGCATGCAGGCGAGCTGCAGCTCTTCCTTCAGCCAGAGAACGCGCGCGTTGCGGTTCAGCGGCGACGTGTGCTCGGGACTGGTCGAGCCGAACACAGCGACCTGCGGGATGCCGAACCCGGCGGCGACGTGCATCAGCCCGGAGTCGTTGCTCGCCAGGCCGCGCGAGGCGGCGATCAGCGCCATCGCGTCGAGCAGCGACGTCTGGCCGGCGAGGATGCGGCAGGCCTCGGGCGCGGCCGCGGCCACCGCTGCGCAGAGCGCCGCTTCGCCGGGCGAGCCGAGCAAGGCGACACTCGCACCGTCGCCGGCGTGGAGCGAGCGCGCCAGGGCGGCGTAGTGCTCGACCGGCCAGCGTTTGGCGGGGCCGTATTCGGCGCCCGGCGCGAACGCCCAGTAGCTGCCGCGCGCGAGCCCGGAACGGGCGAGCGCCGCCGTGATCGTCGCGTCGTCGAGACGCAGCTTCGGCGCCGCGGCGGGGTCGAAGCCCGCGCCCGCCAGGGCACCGTAGAAGGCGACCATCGGCGGCCGGCCGACGGGATTCGGCAGGCGCTCGTTGAGGAGCAGGAACCTGCCTTCGCCGCGATAGCCGACCCGCCGCGGGATCCCGGCGAGCCACGGGATCAGCGCCGACTTGAGCGAGTTCGGCAGCACGTAGGCGGCGTCGAAGCGGCCGCGCAGCGTCGCCGCGACACGGCGCCGCGCCGCCCAGTCGAGCCGGCCGTGGGCGAACGGCAGCTCGATGATCTCGCCGACCTGCGGCATCGCCCGCACGGCCGGCGCGACCCACGGCAAGGCGGCGACCGCGAGCGCCTCGCCGCGCGCGGCGAGGGCGGCGAGCAGGGGCTCGGCCATCACCGCGTCGCCGATCCACTGCGGCGCGACGACGAGACTCGAAGCGCGTGTCATCCTGAACGACCGGAAGGATCCTGACGGCGATGCGATCCTTCGCTTGCGCTCAGGATGACAAGTCGCCCGCTCAATGCGACGAGTGAAGCTTCTCGCCGGCCTTGAGCCGGTACTCGGTGCCGCAGTAGGGGCACTTGCCCGAGCCAGTGGAAGCGACGTCGATGAAGACGCGCGGATGGTTGCTCCAGAGCGGCATCTTCGGGTTGG
>JBDTUG010000211.1:0-6676 GCA_040007855.1 Caldimonas sp. | reverse complement strand
GACCCACCGAGAAAGCATCGACGCCATGGTGAAGACCAGCAATCCGACCGAGAGCGCCTATGCCGGCGGCGAGCGCACCAGCCGGACCGACGACCTGCGGATCAAGGACGTGACGCCCTTGCCGCCACCGGAGCACCTGATCCGGTTCTTTCCGATTGCCGGCACGCCGGTCGAGCAACAGATCGGCGCGACCCGGGGCGCGATCCGCCGGATCATGCAGCGCGAGGACGACCGGCTGCTGGTCATCATGGGCCCGTGCTCGATCCACGATCCGCTCGCCGCGGTGGAGTACGCGAGGAAGCTCAAGGCCGAGCGCGACCGCTTTGCCGGCACGCTCGAGATCGTGATGCGGGTCTATTTCGAGAAGCCGCGCACCACGGTCGGTTGGAAGGGCCTCATCAACGACCCTTACCTCGACGAGAGTTTCCGCATCGACGAAGGCCTGCGGATCGGCCGCCAGCTCCTGCTGGAGATCAACCGGCTCGGCATGCCGGCCGGCAGCGAGTTCCTCGACGTGATTTCGCCGCAGTACCTGGGCGACCTGATCGCCTGGGGCGCGATCGGCGCGCGCACCACCGAGAGCCAGGTGCACCGCGAGCTCGCCTCGGGCCTGTCGGCGCCGATCGGCTTCAAGAACGGCACCGACGGCAACATCCGGATCGCCATCGACGCGATCCAGGCGGCGGCGCGGCCGCACCACTTCCTCTCGGTGCACAAGAACGGCCAGGTCGCGATCGTCGAGACGCGCGGCAACAAGGACTGCCACGTGATCCTGCGCGGCGGCAAGGCACCGAACTACGACGCCGCGTCGATCGCCGCCGCCTGCCGGGAGATCGAGGGGGCCCGGTTGCCGTGCACGCTGATGGTCGACTGCAGCCACGCCAACAGCAGCAAGGACCACCTGCGCCAGACCGAGGTGGCGCGTGACGTCGCCGGCCAGTTGCGCGCCGGCAACCGCTGCATCTTCGGCGTGATGGTCGAAAGCCACCTGGTCGCCGGGGCCCAGAAGTTCGCGGCCGGCAAGGACGACCCGGCCCGGCTGGCCTACGGCCAGAGCATCACCGACGCCTGCATCGGCTGGGGCGATTCGGTCGCGCTGCTCGAGACGCTGAGCGACGCGGTCGCCGCGCGGCGCCAATAATGCGGCTTCGACCCTGTTCGTTGCGAGCCACGATGCGAGCCGATCCATGCTGCCCCGCCTGAGCCGCCGGCGCGTCCTCCAGCACGCCGGCGCCGCCGTCGCGGTGCTCGGCTTTCCGGCCCTGGCCGCGGGCCGCGACGCCCTGCCGAAGATGACCGACGGGCCGTTCTACCCGCCGCTCGCCTACCGCGCCCGCTCGATCGACTGGGACGCCGACCTGACCGTCGTCCAGGGCCGCGCGCCCGACGGTCAGCCGCGTGCTGCTGCCGCCGGCGAGCACCTCGACCTGTACGGCAGCGTCCAGGACAGCAACGGCCGGGCCGTCGACGCCGCCGCGGTCGAGATCTGGCAATGCGACGCCTACGGCAGCTACCGGCATCCGCGCGGCGCCGGCGATCGCGTCGACGCCAGCTTCCAGGGCTTCGGCAGCACCCGCAGCGACATCCGCGGCGGCTACCGCTTCCGCACCATCCGCCCGGTGCCCTACCCCGGCCGCACGCCGCACATCCACGTCAAGCTGCGTCACGCCGCTTTCGGCGAAGTGACGTCGCAGTTGTTCGTCGCCGGCGATCCCGGCAACGGCCGCGACTTCCTCTACCGGAGCCTGTCCGAGGACGAGCGCACGGCGGTCGAGATGCGCCCGCAGCGGGCGCCGCCGGGGGCGCCGGTGGTCTGGCTGGTCGAGCGCGCGCTGATCGTCGGCGTCTAGTAGGGCAGCGGCCCTCGCCGGCGCCCAACGGCGCGGGCACGGACTCAGTCGGCGTCGCGCGCCAGCCGCTCGCTCTTCCAATACACGTCGTCGCCGCTCAGGCCGTCGAGGTTGGCCCGATTGAGCACGCGGGCCAGCACGAACAGCAGGTCGGACAGGCGGTTCAGGTACTGGCGCGCCTCGCTGCGCACCGCCTCGGTCTGGCCGAGCCCAACCACCGCGCGCTCGGCGCGCCGGGCCACCGTACGGCCGACGTGAGCGAGGGCAGCGCTCCGCGTGCCGGCCGGGAGGATGAACTCCTTCAGCCTCGGCAAGCCGGCGTTGTAGTGTGCTAGCGCCTCGTCGAGGCGAGCGACCGCTTCGCTCTTCAGCAGTTCGTAGCCTGGGATCGACAGCTCGCCGCCGAGGTTGAACAGCTCGTGCTGGACGACCACGAGCAGCGCGCGCACGTCGTCGGGCAGGGGCTCGGCGAGCAGCACGCCGAGGTTCGAGTTCAGCTCGTCGACCTCGCCGAGGGCGACGATGCGGAGGTGGTCCTTGGCGACACGCGAGCCGTCGCCGAGGCCGGTCGTGCCGTCGTCGCCGGTGCGGGTCGCGATCTGGGTGAGCCGGTTCGCCATGGTCGGCGGCAATCCTAGCAGCGGCTGCCTCCAGCGCCGACGCCGGGTTTCTACAATGCGGCAGCGGTGCCCAGCCGCCCGAGGAGCCGCCGCATGAACGCACCACTGCCCGCCCACCTGCTGCCGCATCTCGCGCCGCGGCCCGTTCCGCCGGAGATGATCGAGGCGCTCAAGGTGAAATTCCAGGAGCGCTGCTCGACCGCGCTGGCGGTGCGCGTGCAGCACGGCCGCGACGAGTCGCCGATCGACGCCCCGCCGCCCGAAGCGGTGGTGTTCTGCGCCAGCACCGAGGACGTCGCCGCGGTCGTCAAGCTCGCCGACCGGTATGCGGTGCCGGTCATTCCGTTCGGGGTCGGCTCCTCGCTCGAGGGCCACCTGCTGGCGGTCCAGGGCGGTGTCAGCATCGACCTGTCGCGCATGAACAAGGTACTCGCGGTGAACGCCGAAGACCTCACCGTGACCGTCCAGGCGGGCGTGACGCGGACCCAGGTCAACGACGAGATCCGCCATACCGGCCTGTTCTTCCCGATCGACCCGGGCGCCGACGCGTCGATCGGCGGCATGTGCGCCACCCGCGCCAGCGGCACCAATGCGGTCCGCTACGGGACGATGCGCGAAAACGTCCTCGGTCTGACCGTGGTGACGGCGCAGGGCGAGGTCATCCAGACCGGCACCCGGGCCCGCAAGTCCTCGGCCGGTTACGACCTGACCCGCCTCATGATCGGCAGCGAAGGGACGCTCGGCGTCATGACCGAAATCACCCTGCGCGTCTACCCGCTGCCGGAAGCGATGGCCGCCGCCACCTGCGCATTCCCTTCGATCGACGCGGCCGTGCGCACGACCATCCAGCTGATCCAGATGGGCATCCCGATCGCCCGCTGCGAGCTGCTCGACCGCTACGCCGTGCAGGCCGTGAACCGGCACGACAAGCTGTCGCTGATCGAGGCGCCGATGCTGCTGATGGAGTTCCACGGCAGCGAGGCCGGCGTCGCCGAGCAGGCGGCCACGGTGCAGGACATCGCCACCGAGCACGGCGGCGAAGGCTTCCAGTGGGCGACGACGCCGGAGGCGCGCAAGAAGCTCTGGACGGCGCGACACCGCGCCTATTTCGCCGGCCTGCAGATGAAGCCGGGCTGCCGCACCGTGACGACCGACACCTGCGTGCCGATCTCCCGTCTGGCCGAGTCGGTGGTGCGCGCCTCCGAGGAGGCGATGGCCGCCGGCCTGCAGCACTACATCGTCGGCCACGTCGGCGACGGCAACTTCCACATTGCCTACCTGGTCGACCCGAACAAGCCCGAAGAGCGCGAGACCGCCGAGCGCCTCAACGAAGCGCTGGTCATGCGGGCGCTGGCGATGGACGGTACCTGCAGCGGCGAGCACGGCATCGGCCTGCACAAGATGAACTTCCTCGTCAGCGAGGCAGGCACCGGCGCGATCGAGATGATGCGCACCGTCAAGCGCGCGCTCGATCCGAAGAACATCATGAACCCGGGGAAGATCTTCTCGCTCTAACCAAAGCTTGGCGAGAAGATCTTCCCCGCGGGCGGGGTCAGGGCTGCTCCCTCCTTGGCTCCCCAAGGGGGCTTGCCTGGATTGCTCCCTTCCCACCCGTCCCTGCGAGAGAGAGAGGCCCGGACCCTTCTGGTCCGCGCGCGCTACGCGCGCTCGAGCTCCGACGCGGTGATCGACCAGTGGGTCGTCACGTCGCCGTGGGAGTCGACGCTCTCGAGGTTGACGCCGAAGCCCCACAGCCGGGCGACGTGCTTGAGCACTTCCTGGGCGCCGTCGTGCAGCGGGCGGTTGTTGTGCCGGGTGTGGCGCAGGGTCAGAGAGCGGTCGCCGCGCAGGTCGACGCTCCAGACCTGGATGTCGGGCTCGCGCGAGCCGAGGTCGTACTGGCGCGAAAGGGCTTCGCGCACGTGCCGGTAGCCGGCGGTGTCGTGGATCGCCGAGACGCGCAGCTGCTCGTCGTGCTCGTCGTCGAGGATCGTGAACAGGCGCAGGTCGCGGATCACCTTGGGCGAGAGGTACTGGCCGATGAAGCTCTCGTCCTTGAAGTTGCGCATCGCGTGGTGCAGCGCCGGCAGCCAGGGCGTGCCGGCGAGCTGCGGAAACCACTCGCGGTCCTCGTCGCTCGGGTGCTCGCAGATCCGTCGCAGGTCGGTGTACATCGCGAAGCCGAGCGCGTACGGATTGATGCCGCCGTAGGCCGGGTGGCCGACCGGCGGCTGGAAGATCACGTTGGTGTGCGACTTCAGCCACTCGATCATCACGCCGTCGGTGAGATGGCCTTCGTCGTAGAGCGTGTTCAGCAGCAGGTGGTGCCAGAACGTCGCCCAGCCCTCGTTCATCACTTGCGTCTGCCGCTGCGGATAGAAATACTGAGCGATCTTCCTGACGATGCGAACGACCTCGCGCTGCCACGGCTCGAGCAGCGGCGCGTTCTTCTCGATGAAGTAGAGGACGTTTTCCTGCGGCTCGGCCGGGAAGCGTTTGGCATCGGCGGCGTCCTCGGGGCGGTCGGGCCGCCTCGGCAAGGTGCGCCAGATGTCGTTGACCTGGGTCTGCGCATAGGCCAGCCGGTCGTTGCGGCGGGCGAGCTCCTCGGCCAGCGACAGTTTGCTCGGACGATGGTAGCGGTCGACGCCGTAGCTCTGCAGCGCGTGGCAGCTGTCGAGGATGTCCTCGACCGCCTGCGTGCCGTGCTTGTCCTCGCACTCGGCGATGTAGTTCCGGGCGTAGACGAGGTAGTCGATGATCGACGAGGCGTCGGTCCAGAGGCGAAACAGGTAGTTGCCCTTGAAGAAGCTGTTGTGGCCGTACGCCGCGTGGGCGATGACCAGCGCCTGCATCGCCGTCGTGTTCTCCTCCATCAGGTAGCTGATGCAGGGGTCGGAGTTGATGACGATCTCGTAGGCCAGGCCCATCTGGCCGCGCCGGTAGCTGCGCTCGTTGGCGATGAACTCCTTGCCGTAGCTCCAGTGCCGGTAGTTCACCGGCATGCCGACCGACGCGTAGGCGTCCATCATCTGCTCGGCAGTGATCACCTCGAGCTGGTTGGCGTAGGTGTCGAGCGCGAAGCGGGTCGCCACGGCGCGGATCTTGTCGTGGTACTCCTCGATCAGGTCGAAGGTCCAGTCGCTCGGGTCGGGCAGGGGCCTGTCGGGCCGCGGCCCGGGCGGCAAGGGCGCCAGCGGGATCAGCCGCTCCGGGCGCAGGCGCCGCACCGTCGGGGAAGGGCGCGACTCGGCAGTCACCGACTTCATGCTGGCACCCCTTCGCTCTTGAAGAGATCGCGGAACACCGGATAGATCTGGCTTGCTTCGGTGACCTTGCGCATCGCGAAGGAGCGCTCGGTCGCCTGCAGGCGCGCGTACTCCTCCCACAGGTTCTGCTCTTCCTCGGCCACCTGGACGTAGGCGAAGTAGCGGCACTTGGGAAGCAGGCTCTCGGTCAGCAGCTCGCGGCAGCGGCCGGAGTCGTGGTGCCAGTTGTCGCCGTCGCTCGCCTGGGCGCCGTAGATGTTCCAGTCGGTGTTCGAGTAGCGCTCCTTGATGATCTCGTCCATCAGGACCAGGGCGCTCGAGACCACCGTGCCGCCGGTCTCGCGGGCGCGGAAGAAGTTTTCCTCGTCGACCTCCTGGGCCTGGGTGTGGTGGCGGATGAAGACGAGATCGATCTTCTCGTAGTGACGGGTCAGGAACAGGTAGAGCAGGATGAAGAAGCGCTTGGAGAGGTCCTTGCGGGCCTCGTCCATCGAGCCTGAGACGTCCATCAGGCAGAACATCACTGCCTTGGCGGTCGGAATCGGCAAGCGCACCCGGTTGCGAAAGCGCAGATCGATCGGGTCGAGGTAGGGGATCCGGTCAAGGCGGTTGCGCAGCACGCCGATCTGCAGCTCGAGCTCCTTGCGGGCGAGCACTTCGGCGGCGTCGGCGCTGCCTTCGGGCAGCTCGGCGAGGCGCGCGGTCAGGGCCAGCAACTCGGCCCGCGAGCCGGCGCCGATCGCCACCCGCCGGCCGATCGCGCCGCGCATCGAGCGGATCACGCTCAGGTTGCTCGGCGTTCCCGAGTTGGAATAGCCGGCGCGCTGGCTCTTCATCTCGGGCGTCTCGACGAGCTGGCTGCGCGTCATGCGCGGCAGGGCCAGGTCGTCGAAGAAGATCTGCATGAACTCTTCCTTGGTGAGGTGGAAGACGAAAT
>JBDTUG010000210.1:0-6691 GCA_040007855.1 Caldimonas sp. | reverse complement strand
GTCAAGACCATCGTCGGCGCGCTGCCGCCGCTGCAGGGCGAGATCACCGCCGGCAAGGGCCTGAAGATCGGCTACTTCGCGCAGCAGGAGCTCGACGTGCTGTCGCCGGCGGACGGGCCGCTCATGCACATGGTGCGGCTGGCCCGCGACTTCGGCCCGCCGGCGCGCGAGCAGGAGCTGCGCGACTTCCTCGGCTCGTTCCGCTTCACCGGCGAGATGGCGACGCAGGCCGTCGGCACGCTCTCGGGCGGCGAGAAGGCACGCCTGGTCCTGGCGATGCTGGTCTGGCAGCGTCCCAACCTGCTGCTGCTCGACGAGCCGACCAACCACCTCGACCTGACGACGCGCGAGGCGCTCAGCGTCGCCCTCAACGAGTTCGAAGGCACGGTCATGCTGGTCAGCCACGACCGTGCCCTGCTGCGCGAGGTGTGCGACGAGTTCTGGCTGGTCACCAAGGGCGCGATCGAGCCCTTCGACGGCGACCTCGACGACTACCAGCGCTGGCTGCTCGATCAGTCGAAGGCGGCGGCAAAGGCGGCCCGCCAGGAGGCTGCCGCGCCACGCGCCGAGCCGGCGGCGAAGGCAGCGGTGCCGGTGGTCGCAGAGGCAGCGGCGGCGGCAGTGGCAGCAGCAAGGAAGACGCCGCCGCCGGCGACTCCCGCCGCGGCGCCGACCGGCAACAGCCGCGACGAGCGCAAGGCGGCCGCTCAGGCGCGCCAGCAGCGCACCGAGGCGGCCCGGCCGCTGCGCCAGGAAGTGAACCGGATCTACAACAAGCTGGGCGTGTTGTTCGCCGAGCGCGACGCGATCGAGGCCGGCCTGGCGACGCCCGATGTCGATGCGGGCAAGCTGGCCGAAAGAGGCAAGCGCCTGAAGGCGGTGGTCGCGCAGATCGAGCAGCTCGAGGCACGCTGGCTCGAACTCAGCACGCAACTCGACGACATAGCAGAATCGGTCGGCTGAACGCCCTCAAGCCTCTGGAGAAGGAAGACCCATGACCGTGAAGCCCGAGAAGATCCTCTACACCGCGCACGCCACCTCGACCGGAGGGCGCGAAGGCACGTCGAAGTCCGACGATGGCGTGCTCGACCTGAAGCTCACCACGCCGAAGGGCCTGGGCGGCAACGGCGCAGTCGGCACCAACCCCGAGCAGTTGTTCGCAGCGGGCTATTCGGCCTGCTTCATCGGCGCCATGAAGCACGTGGCGATGCTGCAGAAGATCGCGCTGCCGGCCGACACCTCGATCAACGCCGACGTCGGCATCGGCCAGATTCCGCAGGGCTTCGGCATCCAGGTCTGGCTGCACGTCCACATTCCCGGCATGGAGAACGACGCGGCACGAAAGCTGGTCGAGGCGGCACACCAGGTCTGCCCGTACTCGAACGCCACCCGCGGCAACGTCGAGGTGACGCTCGACGTGATCTGAAGGGCGGCTGAGCGCCGGCCCGGGGGCACGGGGTTCAGCGGCGGGCGAGCAGGCGCAGCACGAGCTCGACCCGCGCCTTGACCGGCGTGAGATCGCCGGCCGAAGGAAACGCGCCGGTGCCGCCCGCGACGATGGTGCCGTCGAGGCAGCGCGTGCTGCGCAGTACCGCGACGCCTCGCCCGACGGCAGCCTCGAGCGCCCCTTCGAGGGCGCCGTGGACGGTGCCGTTGCCGGTCGCCGCGACGACGATCCCGGCGACCCCGGCGTCGACCAGGGCGCGCACGGCGCGGCCGTCGACACCGGCCGCGCTGGTCACGATCTCGACCCAGGGCCAGGCCGCCGGGTCGTCGGGCAGGCGGTCGAGCGCGGTCACGTCCTCGCGGGGCCAGTCCCGGAATTCCCGCAGCCGCCCTTCCTCGACCCGCGCCAGGGGCCCGGCGTCGCCCGACGAAAAGGCATCGAGGCGATACGGGTGGACCTTGCGGACGTCGTGCGCCGAATGGACCACGCCGGCCATGACCACCGCCACGCCGGCCCGTCCGCACGCCGCCACGGCGATCGCGTCGGCGATGTTCTGCGGCCCGTCGGCCTGGCGCGACGAGGCGGGCCGCATCGCCGCCGTCAGCACCACCGGCCTGGCGAGGTCAAGGACGCGGGACAGGAAATACGCGGTCTCCTCGAGCGTGTCGGTGCCATGACTGACGACGATCCCCGCCACCTCGGCGCGCCCGGCATGCAGCACCACCCGCCGTGCCAGGCGCAGCCAGAGCGCGAAGTCCATGTCCTTGCTGTCGACCTGGGCGACCTGCTCGGCCTCGACGACGAGCGCGCCGGCCGGCGTGCTCGCGGCGACCAGCGCGTCGACCCCGACCGTCCCGGCGACGTAGCCGACGTTGTCGCCGGCCGAGCCGGCGCTGCCCGAGATCGTGCCGCCGGTACCGAGCACGACCACGGTCCGCTTTGCCTGCTTTTGCATATTTCGGCGAACTGGATGAAAATACAGCGCTGGATGGATATTCAGCGGCCCACGCCGGGCAGTCCGGCACTGGAGACTCGCATGCGAGAAATGCCCAAACTCACCGACCGCCAGCAGCAGATCCTCGATCTCGTGCAGAGCGCGATCGAGCGCACCGGCGCCCCGCCCACGCGCGCCGAGATCGCCAACGAACTCGGCTTCAAGTCGGCCAACGCGGCCGAGGAGCACCTGCAGGCGCTCGCCAGGAAGGGCGTCATCGAGCTGATCGGCGGCACGTCGCGCGGCATACGCCTGCAGTCTGACACGCTGCGGGCGCTCCACCAGGCGCGCGGCAAGCAGTATTCGCTGCCCCTGCCGAGCCTGGCCCAGCTGTCGCTGCCGCTGATCGGCCGGGTCGCCGCCGGCAGCCCGATCCTCGCTCAGGAGCACGTCGACCGGACCTTCCTGATGGAAGCGAGCATGTTTGCGCGCCGCCCCGACTACCTGCTCAAGGTGCGCGGCATGAGCATGAAGGACGCCGGCATCATGGACGGCGACCTGCTCGCCGTGCAGAAGGCCCACGAGGCGAAGAACGGCCAGATCATCGTCGCCCGGATCGGCGACGAGGTCACCGTCAAGCGCTTCAGGCGCAGCCGCGGCACGATCGAGCTGCTGCCCGAGAACCGGGAGTTCGAGCCGATCGTCGTCGGCCCCGAAGACGGCTTCGAGATCGAAGGGCTGGCGGTCGGCCTGATCCGCAACAACATGCTGATGTAGGAGGCGCCGTGGTCATCAAGTCGCCCAAGGTCGCGAGCGCGGCCGAGTGCCTGCGCCTCGAGCAACTTCCCAACATCGGCCCCAAGGTCGCCGCCGACCTGCGCCGGATCGGCATCGAGCGGCCGGCCGACCTGCGCGGCAAGGATGCCTTCGCCCTCTACCGGCAGCTCTGCCAGGCGACCGGCCAGCGTCACGACCCGTGCGTGCTCGACACCTTCATGGCCGCCACCGACTTCATGCGCGGCGCCCCGGCCACGCCCTGGTGGAAGTACACCGCCGAGCGCAAGGCGACCTTCGGCACCGTGTAGGGCGGTAGAGCGGCCAGCGCCGAACTGGCCGGTCAGGGCGGCGCTTTTCGCCGCTTCCCCATCGGCGGCCGCTACAACAATGAGGATTCCGTCCGCCTCGTGGCGCGGTTCGACTGTCTTCATGCCCCTGCCCGCGCTGCATCGCCTCCTCAGCTCCTTCCTGCCAGGCTCGTTACCGCAAGGGTGGTCGACGCGCAGCGAGACCCGCCCGCCCCTGCCGCGGGCGCACCGATTCCCGTGGCTGCCGCGTCTGCACTTCGAGCGCCGGCGCAGCGAAACCCTGGCCGCCGCCCGGCTCGACTTCGCCCAGGCGATCGGCGACCTGCGCAGCCGCCCTGCCCACGAAGCGCAAGTGCGGATCGCGATCGCCCGTTCGCTGCACGAGCTCTGGCACGTTCGCGAGGAGGTCTTCAGCCTCATCGCCTGCCGCCACGACCAGGCCGAGGCGACGCGCCGCCTGGCGGGCCTCGACCGCCATTTTGCGCAGCGCGGCCGGTCCGTGCGCCACGCCGAGCGCGCGCGCGGGCGCCGCGACGCAGCGCCTTAACCCGCCCCTCAGCCGGCCGTGGTCAGGCCACCGAGGTAGTCGCTCTTGCCGAGGTCGACGCCGTTGTGGCGCAGCAGCGCGTACACGGTCGTGACGTGGAAGAAGAAGTTCGGCAGGACAAAGTGCTTCAGGTACATCTCGCCCTTCATCGTGATCGCGCCGTCGCGCCGCGGCACCGAGATGTCCTTGGCATCGGTGCCGTCGAGCTGCGCGGCCGGGACCGATTGCACATAGTCGATCGTCTTCCTGATCCGCTCGCGCAGTTCGCCGAGGGTCGCCTCCTTGTCCTCGAACTTGGGCGCGTCGCTGCCCGACAGGCGCGCCATGCAGAACTTGGCCGCATCGCAGGCGATCTGGATCTGCGTCGTGAACGGCAGCATGTCGGGCGCCAGGCGGGCGCCGAGGTAGACCGACGGCTCGAACTTGCGCGCCTTGGCGTGCGCCTCGGCCTTGTCGAGCCAGCCGTCGATGTTGCCGAGCATGCGCACGAACACCGGCACGCTGGCCGAATGCATCGAGATTGCCATGGTGTCTCCTTGTGTAAAACGAAAGCGGCGATCCTAACGGCCCGGGCTCGGGCGTGCACAATGGGTTCGCGGCGCCGATAGCGACGCGCCGCTGCTTCCGATCCGGTCCCGTGAACATCATCATCCTCGACGACTATCAGGATGCGGTGCGCAAGCTCAAATGCGCCTCGATCCTCGATCGGCTCAACGCCAAGGTCTTCACCAACACCGTCAAGGGAATCGGCCAGCTGTCGGTGCGTCTGCGCGATGCCGAGGTGCTCGTGCTGATCCGCGAGCGCACCCACTTCCCGCGCCAGCTGCTCGAGAAGCTCCCCAAGCTCAAGCTGATCTCGCAGACCGGCCGGGTCGGCTCGCACATCGACATCGACACCTGTACCCGGCTCGGCATCGCCGTCGCCGAGGGCGAGGGCTCGCCGGTCGCGCCCGCAGAGCTGACCTGGGCGCTGATCATGGCGGCGATGCGCCGCTTGCCGCAATACATCGGCAACCTCAAGCACGGCGCCTGGCAGCAGTCGGGGCTGAAGTCGGCGTCGATGCCGCCGAACTTCGGCGTCGGCATGGTGCTGCAGGGCAAGACGCTCGGCATCTGGGGCTTCGGCAAGATCGGCCAGCTGGTGGCCGGCTACGGCCGCGCCTTCGGCATGCGGATCATGGTCTGGGGCAGCGAAAGCGCGCGCGAGCGGGCCCGCGCCGACGGCTACGACGCTGCGCCGAGCTGCGAGGCCTTCTTCGAGACGGCCGACGTCCTCTCGCTGCACCTGCGCCTGCACGCGTCGACGCGCGCGGTCGTCAAGCTCGACGCCCTCTCGCGCATGAAACCGACCGCGCTGCTCGTCAACACCTCGCGCGCCGAGCTGATCGAAGAAGGCGCCCTGGTCTCTGCGCTCAACCGGGGCCGGCCGGGGATGGCCGCCGTCGACGTGTTCGAGAGCGAGCCGATCCTCCAGGGTCAACTTCTGCTGCGCCTGGAGAACGCGATCTGCACGCCGCACATCGGCTACGTCGAGCAGTCGAGCTACGAGCTGTACTTCGAGGCGGCGTTCGCCAACGTCGCCAACTTCATCGACGGCAACCCCACCCACATCGTCAATCCCGAGTCGCTCAAGGTCCATCGATGACGGGGGCGGCGCCCTCGCCTCGCGAGGCCCGGACGCGCTGGGCCCTGATGTTCGGCAACTTCGTGATCGGCTGTGGCGCGATGGTCGTGCCGGGCACCCTCAACGACCTCGCCCGCTCGCTGCAGGTCTCGGTGGCACTGGCCGGTCAGCTGTTCGCGATCGGCGCGGTGACGGTCTGCTTCGGCGCGCCGCTGCTGGCCGGCTGGGTGGCCGGGTTCGACCGACGCAAGCTGCTCGCCGTCTCGCTGCTCGGATACGCCGCCGGCCACGCACTGTGCGCAGCCATGCCGAGCTATGCGACGCTCTGGCCGATCCGGGCCCTGACCATGCTCGGCGCCGCCGTCTTCACGCCGCAGGCGGCCGCGGCGATCGGCTTCATGACGCCGCCCGAGCAGCGCGGCCAGGCCATCACCTTCATCTTCCTCGGCTGGGCGGTCGCCTCGGTGCTGGGCCTTCCGCTGTCGGCCTGGCTCGGCGACACCTTCGGTTGGCGCGTCGCCTTCATCGCGGTCGCCGTGCTCGCCCTGGTCGCCGCCGGCTGGGTCTACGCCGTGATGCCGGACGGCGTCCGTCCGGCGGCGCTGTCGCTGGCCGCCTGGAAACACGCGTTCTCGAGCCCGCTGCTGATGGCCATCGTCGCCGTCACCCTGCTGACGGGCGCCGGCCAGTTCACCCTGTTCTCCTACATCACGCCCTACTTCCGCGACGTGCTCCATGCCTCGACCCTCGAGTCGAGCCTGCTGCTGGTCTGGTTCGGCGTGTTCGGGCTGATCGGCAACCTGGCGCTCAGCCGGTTCATCGACCGGGTCGGCGCCCATGTGGCGGCGACCGCGATGGTCTGCCTGATCGCCCTCACGTTCGCGGTCTGGCCCTTCGTCGTCGGCCTGATCGCCAGCGGCCTGGCCCTGGTGCCGTGGGCGCTCGGCCTCTTCTCCGGGCAGTCGGCGCAGCAGGCGCGGCTGAGCGCCGTCGCGCCGGCGCTGGCGCCGGCGCTGCTGGCGCTGAACACGTCGGCGATCTACCTCGGCCAGGC
>JBDTUG010000209.1:0-6695 GCA_040007855.1 Caldimonas sp. | reverse complement strand
CCGCGCGCGCCAGATCCCGCGCGCGATGGTCGGCATGATGATCGCGCACGTCGGCATCGCCATCTTCATCCTCGGCGTGACGCTCGTTCGCTCCGGCGAGACCGAGCGCGACGTGCAGATGGGCCCGGGCGACTCGACGACGGTCGACGGCCTCGTCTTCACGTTCCGTGGCGCGAGCAACGTGCGCGGGCCGAACTACCGCGCCGCGCAAGGCGAGATCGAGGTGAGCAAGGACGGCCGCAAGCTCACGACCCTGCGGCCCGAAAAGCGCTTCTATCCGGCATCGCAGACCACCCTCACCGAGGCCGCGATCGACGTCGGCTTCACGCGCGACCTCTACGTCTCGCTCGGCGAGCCGGTCGGCGCGGCCTGGATCGTCCGCATCTACGTCAAGCCCTTCATCGACTGGATCTGGGGCGGCTGCCTGATCATGGCGATCGGCGGGCTGCTCGCCGCGACCGACCGCCGCTACCGGGCGCGCTCCCGCGAACGGAGCGCGGCCGCGGTCGCCGTTGCAGCGGCATGAAGCGACTCTGGTTCCTGATCCCGCTGGCGGCGTTCTTCGCGCTCGCCGTCGTCCTCGCGGTCGGCCTCAAGCGCGACCCGCGCGAAGTGCCGTCGCCGCTCATCGACAAGCCGGCGCCGAAGTTCGCCCTCTCCCGGCTCGACGACGCCGGCAAGACCGTGCGCCTCGACGACCTCAGGGGCAAGGCCTTCGTCCTCAACGTCTGGGCCTCGTGGTGCGGCGCCTGCCGCGAGGAGCATCCGGTTCTTCTCGAGTTCGCGAAGAAGAAGGCAGTGCCGGTCTACGGCCTCAACTACAAGGACACGCGCGGCGACGCCGACGCCTGGCTGGCGCGCTTCGGCAATCCCTACGACGCCTCGTTCTTCGACGAGGACGGCCGCGTCGGCCTCGACTTCGGCGTCTACGGCGTCCCCGAGACCTTCGTCATCGACGGCAACGGCGTCATCCGCCTGAAGCACATCGGCCCGCTCACGCCGGAAGTGCTGGCGACCAAGATCGAGCCGCTGCTGAAGAAGCTCGACGCCTGATGAAGGCGTACCGCGTCCTTCTTGGCGGCTGCTTGCTGGCGGCATCGCTGTCGCTTCTCGCCAGGGAAGCGATCCCGGAGGCCGCCGACCCGGCCCTAGAAGCGCGCATGGTCCGCATCACCTCGGAGCTGCGCTGCCTCGTTTGCCAGAACCAGACGATCGCCGACTCGAACGCCTCGCTCGCGGTCGACCTGCGCCGCGAGGCGCGCGCTCTTCTCAGTCAAGGCAAGAGCGACGCCGAGGTCATCCAATTCATGACGGCGCGCTACGGCGACTTCGTCCTCTACCGCCCGCCGTTGAAGGCGACGACGTTCATGCTCTGGTTCGGCCCGGCGCTGATGCTCGCCGTCGGGGCCACGGTGCTCGTCGTCGTCCTGAGCCGGCGCCGCCACATGTCGGCCGACGCCTTCGACGACGACGACGACGATGCCGTCGACCTGGCGCCCGATGTCGACTCCGCCAGCCCCGCCGCGAACGCAGGCGCGGCCGGCCGCGCCACCTGACTATGGCCGGCGTCGATCTCATGGCAGGCGCGCGCGCGCGCCTGCTCCGGCTGAAGGCCCGGCACGACGCAGGCAAGCTCGACGACCGGCGCTACGACGACGCGCGACGCGCGATCGAGCGCGAGATCAGCGACGCCCTGCTCGCTGGCGACGCCGCGCCGCCGCCACCGCCACCGCCGCCACCGCCGCCACGGCCTTCGCGCCGGCTCGTCGCCGCGCTGGGGCTCTTCGCCGCCACGATCGCCGTCGCCGGCTACTGGCTTACCGGAACGCCGCCGTGGCGGACGCCGGCGGCGTCGCCGCAGATGGCTGCAGCAGAGGGATCCGACGCGGCAGCGAGCGAGCCGAGCGACCTGCCGCAGATCAACGCAATGGTCGCCAAGCTCTCCGAGCGGATGAAGAAGGACCCCGCCGACGCCGAGGGCTGGACCATGCTCGCGCGCTCGTACACGGTTCTCGGCCGCTTCGCCGAGGCGCTGCCTGCATACGCGCGTGCCGCGGAGCTGAGGCCCGACAGCGCGCCGCTGCTCGCCGACTACGCCGACGCGGTCGCTGCGACGAAAGGGACTGCGAACAATCCCCAATCGATAGGCCTGATCGAACGCGCACTGAAATCCGATCCGAAGCACCAGAAGGCGCTCGCGCTCGCTGGCACGGTCTCCTTCGACGGCGGCGACTACGGTGCGGCGATCGCGCACTGGCAGAAGATCGCCGACCAGCTGGCGCCCGGCAGCGAGCTCGTGCCGCGCGTGCAGGCGATGATCGAAGACGCCCGCTCGCGCCTCGGCGGATCGGCCGCCACGGCGGGCCCCGCGCCCGCGTCGTCGGTGCCGCCGGCCCCTGTCGTCGCCGCCCGACCGGCAGCGAGCGCGGCCACGCCGGCAGGGGGCAGCAGCGTCAGCGGTACGGTCACGCTCGATGCCGCGGTCGCGGCGCAGGCGTCGCCCGATGACGCGGTCTTCGTCTTCGCCCGCGCCGCCGCGGGCAGCCGGATGCCGCTTGCCGTGAAACGCGCCAAGGTGAAGGACCTTCCGTTCACCTTCACGCTCGACGACAGCATGGCAATGGCGCCGGGGATGACGTTGTCGAGCGCGCCGCAGCTGACCCTCGGTGCGCGCGTCAGCAAGAGCGGCAACGCGATTCCCCAGCCGGGCGATCTCGCCGGCGAGACGACCGGCGTCGCGCCGGGCGCGAAGAACGTCGCGATCCACATCGGCACGGTCGTCGGACGGCCCTGAGGCCTTCGCTGCGGCGCGCGTCCCGCGCGCCGCGTGATCAGGCGATGTCGACGGCCGCGCCGTGGACGAGGCGCAATCCCCGGCGGAAGCTGGCGGTGAGAAGAACAGTCGGCCCGAGTCGGCCGTCGACCTCTCGCCCCGACGTCACCCGGCGTCGGCCAGCGACGGCGCGAGCACATGCTGCAAGCCGACCAGGTCGGTGATATGGATTTCCCGTTGTTGAACGGACAGGAGGCCGCCAGCCTGAAACTTCGAGAACGTCCGGCTCACCGTCTCGAGCTTGAGGCCGAGGTAGCTGCCGATCTCCTCGCGGCTCATTCGCAACAGGACCGCCGATTCCGAGAAGCCGCGCGCCTGCAAGCGATGCAGGAGGTTGAGCAGGAACGCGGCGAGCCGCTCCTCGGCGTGCATGCTGCCGAGCTGCAACATCGCAACATGATCACCGGCGATCTCGCGACTCATGACGCGGTGAAAGTGCTGCTGCAGGGTCGGCAGCTCACGCAGGAGCGAGCTCAGCCCGGCGTAGGGAACGACGCAGACCTGCGAATCCTCCAGCGCGATCGCATCGACCTCGTGACGGCCGGTGTCGATCCCGCCCAGGCCTAGCAACTCGCCGAACATGTGAAAGCCCGTCACCTGCTCGAGTCCCTGATCGGATGCGACGACGGTCTTGAAGAAGCCCGTCCACACCGGGAACACCGCGTCGAAAGGATCCCCGACGCGAAACAGGGTGGCCCCCCGGGCGACCTTGCGAAGACCCGCGACCAGCCGCTTGTCGACGAGGTCGAACTCCGCTCCGGTCAGCTCGGCGGGCAGGCATTGCGGGCGCATCTTGCATTGCGAGCACGGCACCCTGGCCGGCGCAGCGCGAAGCGGCCGGACGACAGCCAAGTCGACTTCGCTCTTGTTCTGGCGCCCGTATTCGGTGACCGCCGGTTCGAGCAACGAAGACACGGTCCGACTGTTCGCGGTCGCCGCCGATACGACTCTTCCCGGAGCGCGTCGATCGCTCGCGCGCGCCTGCCTGCTCAATCGGCTGCTCGCGAGACGGACCTTCGAAACCCCTTGCATGGCGGACGATAGGCAGCGCCACCGGTAGCGTCTGTGCGTTGGCGCACATACTCGGCCCCGCGCGCCATTTACAGGTCAGGTCCCCGCCCGCTTGGCGACAGGCGAGTACATGTCGAGCAGCTGCATCCGCGTGGCGCGCAGGCGCTCGGACACGACGCCCATCAGACGCAGCATGAAGGCCAGGCCGAATTCCGGGTCGCTCTTGAAGCTGGCGAGAAGCTCCTCGCCTTCGAAGGCCAGTGCGGTCACGGGCTCGAGGGCGCGCGCCTGGAAATGCTTGCCGGAGTGCGGCAGAAGCGCCGACCAGTCGAAGATGTCGCCGCCATGGAGAGTCTGCACCCTGAGCACGTGGCCCGGCACCTCGAGCTCGAGCGCCAGCATGCCTTCTTCGAGCAGGTACAGCACCGAGTAGTCGTCGCCCTCGCGAAAGATCACCTGGTTGGCGGCGAAGCGGACCTGCATCGCCATGCCAGCCAGACGGGCCTTGTGCTCAGGCCGAAACTCGGCGACGAACGGATGCGCCGAGAGATGCTGCGAGGTCTGCGTCATGTCTTGCTCCTGCATCGGTCGACAGTTTCCGGGCCGAACGAGGGTGTCGCATTGACCTGCCGCAAGGAATGCGGCGCGGATCAGAACGAACGGCGCCGCCGGCGGCAATGCCGCTCCGGGCCACGCCCGGCAACGGTTGGCTGCCGGGCGCGCCACCGCTCACCGGCAGGGTCGAGCTGGCGCCGTTCGCGACACGCCCGAGCGTCGCGTAGTGACGCGGAGATCCGCAAGACTGGCGTGCCCGTTGCTGGTCCGGCGCGAAGCCCTGCTCGAGGACGACCCCGGCGCTCAACGAATCACCATCTCCGTGAACGGATAGACGTAGGCCTGCAGCGTCACGAAGAGCCCGACCAGCGCCGCGAGCGCGAGCGAGTGGAAGAAGACGAAGCGCAGGATGTCGCCTTCGTGGTTGAACCAGCCGGTCGCGGTCGAGGCGACGACGATCGACTGCGCATCGATCATCTTGCCCATGACGCCGCCGGCGCTGTTCGCCGCGCCCATCAGGTTGGGGCTGAGGCCGAGCTGCTCGGCGGCGACGCGCTGCATGCCCCCGAAGAGGACGTTCGACGCGGTGTCGGAGCCGGTCAGCGCGACGCCGAGCCAGCCCATCAGCGTGCCGAAGAACGGATAGAACACGCCGGTGTTGGCGAAGGCGAGGCCGAGCGTCGTGTCGAGGCCCGAGTAGCGCGTCAGCGTGCCGAGGCCGAGCATCAGGACGATCGTCAGCAGCGAATAGCGCACCTTCCAGATCGTCTTGCCGTACTCCTCGAACAGGCGCAACGGGCTGTACTTCATGAAGAGGCCACCGAGGATCGCCGAGAGCAGGATGCCGGTGCCGGTCGCCGACAGCAGGTTGAAGGTGTAGGCCGCGCCCTCCTTGGTCGGTTTGGTCACCACCGGCGGCATCTTCTCGATCGCGTTGTGCAGGCCGTCGATCGGAAACGACGGCGCGAAGATCCCGTTGAGCGCGTTCTTCACCGAAGGCAGGCCCCAGGCGAAGACGAATACGGTCAGGATCAGCCATGGCAGCCAGGCGCGGACCACGACGTCGACTGGATGCCGCGTGAAAGTCTTGGCCGCGGGCGTGCCGGCCAGCACTGCCGCGGTGGGCCCGGTCGCCGGCGCGCGCACCGCCAGCCGCTCCTCGCGCCGGCCGAGCGATGTCGAGGTCCAGATCGTTTTCGGCTTCCAGACCTGCAGGAAGAGGATCAGGCAGACCATCGAGCTGATCGAGGCGATGACGTCGACGAGCTCGGGGCCGATGTAGTTCGAGACGAGGAACTGCGGGATCGCAAAGCTCAGACCCGAGACCAGGATCGCGGGCCAGATCTCCAGCATCGCCTTCCTGCCGGCGAAGGTCCAGATCAGCCAGAACGGCACGAGCAGCGAGAACAGAGGCAGGATCCGGCCGACCATGGCCGAGAGCGCCATCAGGTCGTAGCCGTGCACCTTGGCCATCGTGATGATCGGCGTGCCGAGCGCGCCGTAGGCGACCGGCGCGGTGTTCGCGATCAGCGACAGCCCCGAGGCGGCGAGCGGCGAGAAGCCGAGGCCGATCAGGATCGCGGCGGTTACGGCGACCGGCGTACCGAAGCCCGCTGCGCCCTCGAAGAACGCGCCGTACGAGAAGGCGATCAGCAGCAGCTGCAGGCGCCGGTCCTGGGTGATGTTGGCGATCGAGTCTTCCTGGATCTTGCAGGCGCCGCTCTTGTCGGCGAGCTGGTGCAGGAAGATGATGTTGAGGACGATCCAGCCGATCGGCAGGAGGCCCGTCAGGCCGCCGAGCATGGCCGCCTTGCCGGCGAGCTCGGCGGGCATGCCGTAGGCGAAGACCGCCACGACCAGCGCCGCGATCAACCCCGCTCCGGCGGCGAAGTGCGCCTTCAGGTGCAGGAACCCCAGTCCCACCAGCATGACGACGACCGGGATGGCGGCCAGGGTGGTCGAGACCACCATGCTCGCGAACGGGTTGTATTGCTGTTGCCAGGTCATGAGACTTCCCTCTGGTTGTCGGCCTCGTTCGCGACGGGCGCGAGCGCAATGACGGTGAGCGTTCGTACTCCCTGCGCGCCGCGGATGAGCACTCCCTCGATGTCGGCCGTGGCCGAGGGCCCGGTCATGAATACGGCGTACCGTGCAGTGCGAAAGCCGGGATCGCGATAGGCGTCGTGCAGGTTCGCCACGATTGCCCGCGGATCGAGCAGGACGACGAGGTGCTGCGGCAGAAAGCCGAGCGCATTGACGACGAACTCGCGCTCGCTCAGCCACACCGAGCCGGTCT
>JBDTUG010000208.1:0-6711 GCA_040007855.1 Caldimonas sp. | reverse complement strand
GCTCCGGGATGAGCGCTTCGGAGCGGCCGGGCGCGCTCATCGGACCCTGCGCGCTACGCGCTCCGGGATGAGCGCTTCGGAGCGGCCGGGCGCGCTCATCTCCCCCGCTCCTTGCCGCCGGCGATCACCCGGGCGCACGGGTTGTGGCCGAACCAGTAGGCGAGCTCGTTCGGGTGCTCGAGGTCCCAGGCGACGAAGTCGGCGCGCCGCCCGGCCGCCAGCGTGCCGCGATCGCGCAGGTCGAGGGCGCGCGCGGCGTTCACCGTCATGCCGCGCAGCGCCTCTTCGGGGGTCAGGCGGAACAGCGTGCAGGCCATGCTCAGCATCAGCAGCGGCGACAGGGTGGGCGACGAGCCGGGGTTGTGGTCGGTGGCGATCGCGATCGGCACGCCGGCGGCGCGCAGCGCGGCGATCGGCGGCGCCTGGGTCTCGCGCAGGAAGTAGTACGCGCCGGGCAGCAGCACCGCGACGCTGCCGGCCTTGGCCATCGCCTGCACGCCGGCCTGGCTCAAGTGCTCGAGGTGCTCGCAGGAGAGCGCGCCGAACTCGGCGGCGAGCTCGGCGCCGCCGCTGTCGCTGAGCTGCTCGGCGTGCAGCTTGACCGGCAGGCCGAGCGCGTGCGCGGTCTCGAACACGCGCCGCGTCTGCGCCGTGGTGAAGGCGATCCGCTCGCAGAACGCGTCGACGGCGTCGATCAGCCTCTCGGCGTGCAGCGACGGCAGCCATGCGCAGACGGCGTCGATGTAGGCATCGGCGCGGCCCTCGAACTCGGGCGGGATCGCGTGCGCCGAGAGGCAGGTGGTGCGCACCGTCAGCGGCAGCTCCTGACCGAGCTTGCGGGCGACGCGCAGGCAGCGCGCCTCGTGCAGCGCCGACAGGCCGTAGCCGGACTTGATCTCGAGGCTGGTCACGCCCTCGGCCATCAGGGCCAGGGCGCGCAGGCGGGCGGCGAAGTACAGAGCGCCGTCGCCGGCGGTGCGGGTGGCGACGACGGTCGAGCGGATGCCGCCGCCGGCGTTGGCAATGTCCTCGTAGCTCGCGCCTTCCAGGCGAAGCTCGAACTCGCGCGCCCGCTGCCCGCCGTAGACGAGGTGGGTGTGGCAATCGACTAGGCCAGGCGTGACCAGGGCGCCGTCGAGATGATGCTCGGCATCGACCGAGAGGCCTTCCGGCAGGTCGGCGTCGGCACCGACCCAGCGCAGGGTCTCGTCCTCGACGATCATCGCGCCGCGCCGGATGAAGCCCCAGCCGTTGGCCTCGGCCAGGGTGACGAGGTGGGCGTTGCGCCAGAGGGTTCTCATGCGTCGCCCCCCGGGGCGGCGCCGGCGGCCAGCCACCAGCCGGAAACGTTGCCCGGCACGGTGCCCGGTTCGGGCGGTCCGGCGCGGAAGGTCAGGCGCTCGGGCGCTTCGGCGAACCAGAGCAGGGTGGCCGCGGGCACGTCGAGATCGGCGGCGCCGGCCCGGCAGCGGCCGGCCTGCACGGCATAAAGACCGCAGTGGCGCGCTTTCGGCGCCCAGGCGTCGCCGTCGACGACCGGCTGCATCGCACCCGGTGTGTCGCGCAGCATCAGGTTCAGGTCGCGGCTCGCGCCATTCAGCCGGCGGCAGGCGACGGCCGTGTCGCCGGCGAAGGCGAGCGGCGCATCGCCGGCACGGCAGACCTGCTCGCGGCCGTCGATGTTGAGCGTCACGCCGCCCTCGAGCACGGCGAACCAGCGCTGCACCCCGGGAAAGGACGAGAAGGGGCCGTCGGTTTCGATGTCGGCGACGCTGACGCGAACCTGCCAGTCGGCCGGATCGGGCCAGGCGAGCAGCTCGCGGGTAACGCCGCCGCCGTTGCGCCACGGTTGCGCCGGCGCCGCGGCGAGGCGGACCTGCTCCGTCTTCATGGGCTGAAGCTTCCTTCCAGCTGGTAGCGGGCGCCCGGATGGACGAGCCGGGCCAGGGTGATCGGTACGACCCGACTGACCGTGCGGCGGACCACGACCAGGCAGGCGTCGCCCGCGCCGATGCCGAGCAGGCGGGCCTCTTCGGGCGTCGCCGCGCTCGCCTCGATCGCGTACTGCGCCTGCCAGAGCGGGGCGACCTCGAGCAGGTAGTGGGTCGGCGTGGTGCGCGTGAAGTCGACCTGCAGGTAGGCCGGCGCGCAGGCCGGGTTGACGTAGCGGTCTTCGCATTGCAGCGGCACGCCGTCGTCGTGGTGGACGATCAGCGTGTGGAAGACCGGCGCACCGGCAACCAGACCGAGCCGCTCGGCCAGCTCGGGCGGCGCGCGCTCGGCGCGCTTGAGATGCACCTCGGCATGGTGGCGGTGGCCGCGCGCCTCGATCTCCTCGTGCAGGTCGCGGATGGTCAGCGTCGACGACAGGCGCGAGAGCTGGGCGGCGAAGGTGCCGACGCCTTGCGAGCGGTCGACCAGGCCCTCGGCGCGCAGCTCGCGCAGGGCCCGGTTGACGGTCATCCGGCTGACCCCGAACTCGGCCACCAGCTCGGTCTCCGAGGGCATCAGCGCGCCCGGCGTCCAGCGCCCGGCGGCCAGGCCTTGCTTGAGGTACTTCTTGACGCGGGCGTAGGGCGCCAGCGGCGCTTCGGCAAGGGCGGCGGAAGGCATGCTTCATGGTACTTGCCTAAGCTTGTCTAGACAAGTAGAGTTCAGCGCCTCGCCGTGCCACCTGGGAGCCCGCCATGACCGACTTGTCGACCATCCACCGGTTCGCCCAGCCGCGGCCGGTGAAGGCCCCGCGGGGCAGCGAGATCAGCTGCATCAACTGGCAGGTCGAGGCCGCCTACCGGATGCTGCAGAACAACCTCGACCCCGAGGTGGCCGAGAACCCGGACGCCCTGGTCGTCTATGGCGGCATCGGCAAGGCGGCGCGCAACTGGGACTGCTTCGAGGCGATCCTGGTCGCGCTCAGGAAGCTCGGAGCCGACGAGACGCTGCTGGTGCAGAGCGGCAAGCCGGTCGGCGTGTTCCGCACCCATGCCGACGCGCCGCGCGTCCTGCTCGCCAACTCCAACCTGGTGCCCAGGTGGGCCACCTGGGAGCACTTCGACGAGCTCGACCGCAAGGGCCTGATGATGTTCGGCCAGATGACGGCCGGCTCGTGGATCTACATCGGCAGCCAGGGCATCGTCCAGGGCACCTACGAGACCTTCGTCGAGGCCGGCCGGCAGCATTTCGGGGGGAGCCTGGCGGGCCGCTGGATCCTGACCGCCGGCCTGGGCGGCATGGGCGGGGCGCAGCCGCTCGCCGCGACCTTTGCCGGCGCGGTCTCGCTCACCGTCGAGTGCCAGCAGAGCCGGATCGACTTTCGCCTCCGCTCGCGCTACCTCGACGAGCAGGCCACCGACATCGACGATGCGCTCGCCCGGATCGCGAAGTACACGGCCGGGAAGCGCGCCGTCTCGATCGGCCTGCTCGGCAACGCGGCCGAGCTGCTGCCCGAGCTGGTGCGGCGCGGCGTCCGGCCCGATCTCGTCACCGACCAGACCTCGGCACACGACCTCGTCAACGGCTACCTGCCGCCCGGCTGGAGCGTCGAGCGATGGCGCGCCGCCCAGGCCGATTCGTCGCAGCACGCGGCGCTGCGGCAAGCGGCCGCGGCAGGCTGCGCGACGCATGTGCAGGCCATGCTCGATTTCCAGGCGGCCGGCGTGGCGACGGTCGACTACGGCAACAACATCCGCCAGGTCGCGTTCGACGCCGGCGTGCAGAACGCGTTCGCCTTCCCGGGCTTCGTGCCGGCCTACATCCGGCCGCTGTTCTGCCGCGGCAAGGGGCCGTTCCGCTGGGTCGCGCTCTCGGGCGACGCCGATGACATCAGGAAGACCGACGCCAAGATGAAGGAGCTCTTTCCGCAGGACGTCCACCTGCACCGCTGGCTCGACATGGCGGGCGAGCGAATCGCCTTCCAGGGCCTGCCGGCGCGCATCTGCTGGATCGGCCTCGGCGAGCGTCATCGCGCCGGCCTCGCCTTCAACGCGATGGTGAAGTCGGGCGAGCTGAAGGCGCCGATCGTGATCGGCCGCGATCACCTCGATGCCGGCTCGGTCGCCAGCCCGAATCGCGAGACCGAGGCGATGAAGGACGGCTCCGACGCGGTCTCGGACTGGCCCTTGCTCAACGCGCTGCTCAACACGGCAGGCGGTGCGACCTGGGTCTCGCTGCACCACGGCGGCGGCGTCGGCATGGGCTATTCGCAGCACGCCGGCGTGGTGATCGTGTGCGACGGCAGCGACGCCGCGGCGAGGCGGATCGAGCGGGTGCTCTGGAACGACCCGGCGACCGGCGTGATGCGCCATGCCGATGCCGGTTACGACGAGGCGATCCGCTGCGCCCGCGAGCAGGGCCTCGACCTGCCGATGCTCGGCGATCGCGCGCCTTGACGCGATCGATCGAGCTCCTGCCCGGCCAGCTTGCGCTCGACCAGCTGCAGGCGATCCACGCCGGCGACGTGGCGCTGCACCTGGCGCCGGCGGCACGCCCCGGCATTCGCGCCAGCGCCGCGTTCGTGCAGGCGGCGGCGCGGGGCGGCGCGGCGGTGTACGGCGTCAACACCGGCTTCGGCAAGCTGGCCTCGACGCGGATCGGCGCCGACCGGCTGAGCACGCTGCAGTCGAACCTGATCCGCTCGCACTCGGTCGGCGTCGGCGAGCCGCTGGCGCCGGCGGTGGTCCGCCTTGTGCTCGTCCTCAAGGCGGCCAGCCTCGGGCGCGGCCACTCGGGGGTGCGCGAAACGCTCATCGACACGCTGCTGGCGGTGCACAACGCCGGCCTGGTGCCCTGGGTTCCGGGCCAGGGATCGGTGGGCGCTTCGGGCGACCTGGCGCCGCTCGCCCACCTGACGCTGGCCTTGACCGGCGAAGGCGAGATGCTGGTCGACGGCCAGCGCGTGCCGGCCGCGCCGGTCCTGGCGAAAGCGCACATCGCGCCGTGGGTGCTCGAGGCCAAGGAAGGGCTGGCGCTGATCAACGGCACCCAGGTCTCGACCGCGCTCGCCCTGCATGCGCTGCTCGCCTTCGAGCCGGTGCTCGAGGCGGCGCTGGTGATCGGCGCGCTCACCGTCGACGCCGCGCGCGGCAGCGACGGCCCGTTCGATCCGCGCATCCACCTCCTGCGCGGCCAGCCCGGCCAGATCGACGTCGCCCAGTACTATCGCGCGCTGCTGCTCGGCAGCGCGATCCGCCGCTCGCACCTAGAAGGCGACGACCGGGTCCAGGACCCGTACAGCCTGCGCTGCCAGCCGCAGGTGGTCGGCGCCTGCCTCGACCAACTGCGCCACGCGGCGCTGGTGCTGCTGCGCGAGGCCAACGCGGTGACCGACAACCCGCTCGTCTTCCTGGACGACGAGGACGACGAGGAACAAGACGCAGACGGCCTTGCGCCGGGCCGCCCCAAGCCCGGCCACGCCCCCTCGGGGGGCAGCGGCCGAAGGGAGGCGTCATCGGGCACCATCATTTCCGGGGGCAACTTCCACGCCGAGCCGGTGGCGCTCGCAGCCGACGCGATGGCGCTGGCGATCGCCGAGGTGGGGGCGATCGCCGAGCGGCGGATCGCCATGCTGATCGACGCCGGCGTGTCGCGCCTGCCGCCCTTCCTGACCGCGGACCCCGGCCTCAACAGCGGATTCATGATCGCCCACGTGACGGCCGCCTCGCTGGCCAGCGAGAACAAGTCGCTCGCCCATCCGGCCAGCGTCGACAGCTTGCCGACCAGCGCCAACCAGGAAGACCACGTCTCGATGGCCACGTTCGCGGCGCGGCGCCTGCAGCCGATGATCGTCAACACCGCCCACATCCTGGGCATAGAGCTGCTCGCGGCGGCGCAAGGGATCGAGTTCCTGCGCCCGCTGCGCAGCTCGGCCGCGCTAGAGTCGGCGCATTCGCTGCTGCGCGAGCGCTGTCCGGCGATGTCGACCGACCGTTACCTGGCGCCCGACATCGAGCGGGCGACCGCGCTGGTGCAGGACGGCTCGCTGGCGCGCGTCTTGCGAACTCTGCCCGGACTGCCGGCCCTGTGGAACCCGGCCTGAATTTCAACCGTCTCCCTGAAAGGATCCCGTCATGAACAAGTCCCTCGCCGTCCTGGCGCTCGCCCTGGCTGCCGGCCTCGCGCAGGCACAGGACACCAAGGTCGCGATCGCGATCTCCGGCTGGACCGGTTTCGCGCCGCTGACGCTCGCCAAGGAGGCGGGCCTCTTCAAGAAGCACGGCCTCGACGTGACGATCAAGAAGATCCCGCAGAAGGACCGCCACCTGGCGATCGCCTCGGGCGACGTGCAGTGCGCGGCGACGACGGTCGAGACGTGGATCGGCTGGAACGCCGCCGGCGTCGCGACGACGCAGATCTTCCAGCTCGACAAGAGCTACGGCGCCGACGGCATGGTCGTCAAGCCGGGCATCGCGAAGATCTCCGACCTGAAAGGCAAGACGATCGCCGCCAGCCCGCCGGGCACCTCCCCTTATTTCGCGCTGGCCTGGTTCCTGAAGAAGAACGGCCTCTCGCCCAAGGACGTGAAGGTCGTCAACCTCGAGCCGCAGCCGGCCGCCAACGCGATGATCGCCGGCACCGACGGCATCGACGCCGCCATGACCTACGAGCCCTACCTCTCGGCGGTGCGCGCCAAGCCCGAGGCCGGCAAGATCATCGCCACCACGCTCGACTACCCGATGGTGATGGACACCTTCGGCTGCACGCCGAAGTTCCTGG
>JBDTUG010000207.1:0-6716 GCA_040007855.1 Caldimonas sp. | reverse complement strand
GGGGCGTCGCTACCGAGCGTCGAACTCGGATCGGCAGTGGAGGTCCGCAGCGCCTGTTGAGGCGTCGGCAGGATCGCCGGCGGCTTCCGGTCGGCGCGTCCCACCCACCAGCACGCGGCGAAGATCACCAGCGCGCCGAGCCACACCTGCGGCGCACCGCTTCATCGAAAACGCGGGCAGGCAATTGGACGACGGAGGATCCGTTGGCAGTAGACAGCATGGCAAGCCCCGCCGGCCGTCGAGATCTACACCGATCGTACGGCGTCGGGAATCGTCAGATGCTCCGGTCGAAAGCAGTGCCCTATTCCGCCCCAGCGGCGCGGCGAGCCGCCCGTGCTGTCGGACGATCAGCTTGGCCATGGGACCGATCTCACGGCCCCGTCAAACCCCGAACAGGTAATCGCCTAGCGTGGTCGCATCGCCGTTTGCCAGCACCAACTGCGTCAGCTCTCCGGCACTGACCAGCGCGTCGGCGCCCGCCGAATTGAACATGAACACGCCGGTCTGGGTGCCGTTGTCGACCGCGAACAGCACTCTGGCCCCGGCCGCGTACGCGGCGGTCGCCGAGCCGATTGCCGCGGCGGCGCTGGTCGTCGTGATCGCGCCGACGATGTCGGTCGTGAACACGACCAGCTCGGCGCTGGACGAAAAGCCGCCCGGCGCGGCGCGCACCACAGCGCCCTCGACCGCCGTGTCGCTGTCGCCGATGTGCAGGCCCGCCATGCTGAAGCGGAAGGTATCGGTGGCGCTGTCCCAGTCGGCGACGGTGTCTCGTCCGCTCGTGTTGTCGAACACGAAGGTGTCGTTGCCCGCACCGCCCGTCAACGTGTCGGCCCCGGCGCCACCGTTCAGCGTGTTCGCACCTGCGTGGCCGCTGATCGAGTTGTTCAGGGTGTTGCCGGTGCCCGTGACCGCCGCCCCGCGCAGGATCAGGTTCTCGACATTCGCGGCGAGTGCGTAGTCGACGTAGCTCACGACCGTGTCGGTGCCGGCAGACACCGCCTCGGTGACGAGGTCCGACGCGGACTCGACGATGTAGAGATCGCTGCCCCCGCCGCCGGCCATGGTGACGCCGTCGACCCCGTCCAGCACGTCGTTGCCACCACCGCCCGACACCGCGTTCGACCCGGCCCGCCCCACCAGCACGTCGGCGCTGCCGGTTCCGTTGTTGAGCAACTGCGAGGCCGGCGGCGGACCGTCGTTGTCCAGGATCGTGGCCGGGACCGACGGCGTCGCGACGGTCGCGTTGACCGCACCGAACAGGTTGAGCCCGAAGGTCTCGGATGCTTCGGCGACCAGGTTGTCGAGCAGCGCGATCCGCACCGTGTGGAGCGTCTCACCGGGCTCGAACGTGACGACGCTGGCCTGAGCGACGTAGTCGCTGCCGTTGGCGGCGGTCACGTTGCTGTTGTTGTACGAGACCCGGACCGTCTGCGTCGACGGCGCGCTCAGCACGAGATCGAACTCGAGATAGGCCGATCCTTCGGTCGCCGCGATCGACGAGGCCGAGATGGCCGGCAGTGCGGCGGGCGGCGTGTCGCTCTGCGCGATCACCATGTGGCCACGCGAGTCGGCGATCACCGCGTTCACCGCGGACACGAGCCTCAGGTCGAAGAATTCGGGCGATTCCGCCGCGGCGTCGTTGAGCAGGTCGACATGGACCGTCTTGCTCACTTCGCCTGGCGCGAACACCAGGGTTTGCGCCGACTGGGCGGCATAGTCGGTGCCGACGCTGGCGTTGCCGTTGGCGGTCGCATAGCTCACGGTCACCTGGCTCGTGCTCGGCTTGTCGAGCGTGACGGTGAACGCCGCGCGCGGCTCCGACTCGTTGACGATGCCGTCGCTGACCGAGAGGTTCGGCGTGCCGCTGGCCATGTCGTTGTCGAAGATCGTGCCGAAGCCGGCCGGGCGCGCGATCGTCGCGTTCACCGCGCCGGACAGATTGAGCCTGATCGTCTCGGTGGGCTCGGCGACCAGGCCGTCGAGCACCGGGATCTGCAGGACCTTCGTGGTCTCGCCCGGCGCGAAGGTCAGGGTGCTGGCCTGCGCCACGTAGTCGCTGCCGTTCGCGGCGGTGACATTGCTGTTGTTGTAGTTGACCTTGACGACCTGGCTCGAGGGGGCGCTCAGCGACACGACGAAGGCCAGCGACGCATCGGACTCGCCGGCGCTGGCGTCCGACACGCTGATGCGCGGCAACGCCGCGGCCGGTGCATCGCTGGGTGCGATGAAGATCCGTGCATTGGTGTCGGGCAGCGTTGCGCCGATCGGCGCCGACAGCGTCAGGTCGAAGTGTTCGCCGGCCTCGTTGGCGGTGTCGTCGTTCAGGTCGATGCTGACGACCTTGACCATTTCGCCCGGCGTGAAGGTCAAGGTCTGGGTCGCGAGCGCGACGTAGTCCGAGCCCGACAGCGCCGTGCCATTGGCGGTCGCGACGCTCACGCTGACGTTGCCGGTGCTCGGCTTGTCCAGCGCGATGACCACACTGGCCTTGCCGGAGGCTTCGTCGATGATCTGATCGGTGACCCGGATCACCGGCGTGCCGCTGGTCCGGTCGTTGTCGAAAATAGTTCCGTAAGCGAGCGGCCGGCCGATCGTCGCGTTGACCGCGCTGAACAGGTTCAGGCCCACCACCTCGGTCGGCTCGATGCCAGCCGTGTTCAGCACCGGGATCTGCACGACCTTGGTCGTCTCTCCCGGCGCGAAGGTCAGGGTGCTGGCCTGTGCCACGTAGTCGCTGCCGTTCGCGGCAGTGACGTTGCTGTTGTTGTAGCTGACCGAGACGGACTGCGTCGACGGAGCGCTCAGCGATACCACGAACTCGAGGAAGGTCCCGGATTCGTCGGCCACCGCATCCGCGACCGTGATCAGCGGCGACGAGACCGCAGTCGCGTCGTTGGCGCCGATGCTCGCGCGCCCGCTCGGCTGCGGCAGCAAGGTCGCGCCGACCGGGGACGACAGCAGCAAGTCGAAGTATTCGCGGCCTTCGGCAAGCACGTCGTTGGTCAGGTCCACCGTCACGACCTTGACCATTTCGCCGGGCGTGAAGGTCAGGGTCTGGGTCGCGAGCGCGCTGTAGTCAGAACCCGCCAGGGCGGTGCCGTTGGCAGTCGCGACGTTGACGCTGACGTTGCCGATGCTCGGTCGGTCCAGCGTGACGATGAAGTGGACCTGGCCCTCCGCCTCGTCGACGGTCTGGTCCTGAACGCGGATCATCGGCGTGCCGCTGGTGCGGTCGTTGTCGAAAATCGTGCCGTAGGCGAGCGGCCGGCCGATCGTCGCGTTGACCGCGCTGAACAGGTTCAGGCCCACCACCTCGGTCGGCTCGATGCCAGCCGTGTTCAGCACCGGGATCTGCACGACCTTGGTCGTCTCTCCCGGCGCGAAGGTCAGGGTGCTGGCCTGTGCCACGTAGTCGCTGCCGTTCGCGGCAGTGACGTTGCTGTTGTTGTAGCTGACCGAGACGGACTGCGTCGACGGAGCGCTCAGCGATACCACGAACTCGAGGAAGGTCCCGGATTCGTCGGCCACCGCATCCGCGACCGTGATCAGCGGCGACGAGACCGCAGTCGCGTCGTTGGCGCCGATGCTCGCGCGCCCGCTCGGCTGCGGCAGCAAGGTCGCGCCGACCGGGGACGACAGCAGCAAGTCGAAGTATTCGCGGCCTTCGGCAAGCACGTCGTTGGTCAGGTCCACCGTCACGACCTTGACCATTTCGCCGGGCGTGAAGGTCAGGGTCTGGGTCGCGAGCGCGCTGTAGTCAGAACCCGCCAGGGCGGTGCCGTTGGCAGTCGCGACGTTGACGCTGACGTTGCCGATGCCCGGTCGGTCCAGCGTGACGGTGAAGCGAATTTGACCGGCAGCCTCGTCGACCGTCTGGGCCTGCACCCGTATGACAGGCGTGCCGGCAGTCTGGTCGTTGTCGAAGAGGGTGCCGTAGGCGAGTGGCCGGCCGATCGTCGCGTTGACCGCGCTGAACAGGTTCAGCCCTGCGACCTCGGTCTGCTCGCTCCCGGCGGTATTCAACACGGCGATCTTCACGACCTTGGTCGTTTCGCCGGGAAGGAACGTGATCGCGCTCGATCGCGCAACGTAGTCGCTGCCGTTCGCGGCAGTGACGTTGCTGTTGTTGTAGCTGACAGAGACGGACTGCGTCGACGGAGCGCTCAGCGAGACGACGAATTCGAGGAAGGCTCCCGATTCGTCGGCGACTGCGTCGGCGACCGTGATCGATGGCAGGGCGACCGCGGTCGCATCGTTGGCACCGATGCTGGCGCGGCCGCTCGGCTGCGGCAGCAAGGTCGCGCCGACCGGGGACGACAGCAGCAAGTCGAAGTATTCGCGGCCCTCGGCGAGCCCCTCGTCGAGAAGGTCGACCGTCACTACCTTCACCATCTCGCCGGGCGCGAAGGTCAGCGTCTGGGTGGCCAGCGCAGTGAAATCGGTGCCTCCCAGTGCCGTGCCGTCGACGGTGGCGTAGCTGACGCTGACGTTTCCGCTGCTCGGCTTGTCCAGCCTGACGACGAAGCTGACCTTGCCGGCGGCCTCGTCCACGGTTTGGTCCGACACCCGCACGACCGGAACTCCGCTCGGCTGGTCGTTGTCGACGATGATCGCCCGCGCGAACGGCGTGGCGATGGTGGAGTTGACCGGGCTGAACAGGTTCAGAGTGAACGCCTGGGTCGCCTCGAGCAGCGAATCGCCGATCAGCGGAATGTCCAGTGTCAGTACGGTCTGCCCAGGCGCGAAGGTGAGCGTGCCCGACTGTGCGACGTAGTCGCTGCCATTGGCGGCGGTCTCGTTGGAGTTGTTGTAGCTGAAGCTCACCGGCTGTGCGCTCGGTGCGGTCAGACGGATCGTGAACTGCGCGAACGGGCGCGATTCATCGACATAGACGTCGTCAACGGCGATGGGCACGGTGAAACCCTCCAGGTTGATTCAGGGCTGCGGACCCCCGGGTGCAGGGTGCGGCACTTCGTTGCCGCGTTGTCCACTATCGATGGCCCGCGTTACCGGCCCGTTACTGGGCGCGGCCGGTTCGTTGCGCGGTCTCGAAGATCGCCATGACGGAATCGCCTGCCATGTCAACGACTCGCCCGCCGTTTCGCTTCGATCCGGGAACGAAATATCGCGCGCGCCGAATCCAGAGCGGCTACCGTGGCGCGTTCATCAAGCGAAATCAGGCGCGAGAATCCGACAACGTCCGCTGCCAGGATGGCTGCCAAGCGTTGTTTGCATTCGGCGACGCCCACAGCTCCGGGCCCTTCACTGCGTCATGTCCGGGCACTGGACCGAGCCGTGCGCGCTGTGCACATCGTCAGCGGCCATCTCGCTCAACGACTTCCTGGAGCGGGTGAGGGGAATCGAACCCCTGTATGAAGCTTGGGAAGCTGCCGTTCTACCATTGAACTACACCCGCAGCCCGCGACGATTATGACGGCTCCGCCTGCCGACCCAGAGCTTCCCGCCCCCCGCCCCGCGATCCGCAGCTTCGTCGTCCGGGCCGGCCGGATGGGGCCGGGCCAGGCGCGCGCGCTTGCCGAACTCGGGCCGCGTTTCGTCCTGCCGTTCATCGCTGCGCCGACCGATTTCTCGCTCGCCTTCGGGCGCCGCGCGCCGCTCGTGCTCGAGATCGGCTCGGGCATGGGCGACGCCACCGCGGCGATCGCCGCGGCCCGGCCGGAGACCGACTTCCTCGCCATCGAGGTCCATCCGCCGGGGGTCGGCGCGCTCCTCAGGAAGATCGGCGACGCCGGCCTGGCCAACCTGCGGATCGTCCAGCACGACGCGGTCGAGGTGCTCGAGCACATGATCGCGCCGGGCGCGCTGGCCGGCGTCCACCTGTTCTTTCCCGATCCGTGGCACAAGGCGCGCCATCACAAGCGCCGCCTCGTCCAACCGGCCTTCGTGCGCCTGCTGGCCAGCCGGCTCGGCCGCGGCGCCATCCTCCATTGCGCGACCGACTGGGAACCCTACGCGGCGCAGATGCTCGAGGTTCTGTCGGCCGAGCCGAGCCTGAGAAACACCGCAGCCGGCTATGTCGAACGCCCCGCCGGGCGACCGCTCACCAAGTTCGAGAACCGCGGTCTGGTCCTCGGCCACGGCGTGCGCGACCTGCTGTTCGAGAAGCGCTGACGGCCCCGGCCGGGGCGGGGCGTTGCGTCAGCCTTCCCAGCGAACCAGGCCGAGGTACCAGGTGGCCAGCACGACGATGCCGAAGGCGATCCGGTACCAGGCGAAGGGAACGAAGTCGTGGCTCGAGATGTAGCGCAGCAGCCAGCGCACGCACACCCAGGCGGCGAAGAACGAGAACACCAGGCCGACCGCGAACAGGGGCAGGTCCGCGGCCGAGAGCAGCGCCCGCTCCTTCCACAGGCTGTACGCGCCGGCGCCGATCAGGGTCGGCATCGAGAGGAAGAAGCTGAACTCGGTCGCGGCCCTGCGGCTCAGGCCGAGCAGCATGCCGCCGATGATCGTCGCCCCGGACCGGCTCGTCCCGGGGACGAGCGCCAGGCACTGCACCAGGCCGACCTTGAGCGCGTCCCAGGGGCCCATGTCGTCGATCGTCTCGATCCGCGGCGCGGCCTTGCGCCGCTCCGCCCAGAGGATGACGAAGCCGCCGAGGATGAAGGTCGTGGCGACGACCAGGGGCGTGAACAGGTGCGCCTTGATCGCCTTGCCGAACAAGAGGCCGAGGATCACCGCCGGAACGAAGG
>JBDTUG010000206.1:0-6757 GCA_040007855.1 Caldimonas sp. | reverse complement strand
GCGTGACCCCGTCGAGCGTGCCACCGGTCGACGTGCCGATCAGCTTGGCACTGCCCGTCACCGTGCCGCCGAGAATCGTGCCGCCGCTCAGCGTGAGGTCTTGCGACAGGTCGATCGTCGTCGCTGCCTGGAGCCGGGCACCGGTCGAGAGCGTGATCGCCTGGCCGCTGTTCAGGCTGCGGATCGAGACCACGCCGGCACTGGCGTCGATCTTGATCGGCGGATCGCCGGCGGTGCCGGTGATCGTCACGTCGTCGCTCGCTCCGGGCAGGACGTCGCCGCTCCAGTTGAGCGCATCGCTCCACGAGACGCCGTCGCCGCCGCCGTCCCAGCCGACCGCCGCGAGCAGATGCCGGTAGCCGTTGAGCATCGACGCCGGCAGAGCCGCCTCGATCCGGCCGGCGGTTCGCTCGAGGCGCCAGTTCGCGCCGAGCGACTCGCTGCCCGTGGCGTCGGTCGATGCCGCGACGTCGGCGCCGGTCAGCGCGGCCAGCCGCGTGACCAGGTCGCCGCCACGCTGACCCTCGCCGACGTCGCAGCCGTAAAGCAGCAAGTCGGCGCCCGGCTGCAGCGACCGGCTCCACGAGGCAAGCTCGTCGGCATGCGAGACCAGTCCGGCAACGTCGAGCCGGGTCGAACCGATCGAGAGGTTGCCGCCGAAGCCGTGCGAGAAGATGTAGACGGCCGCCAGGTCGGTGCGCCCGGCGAGCGCATCGGTGATCTGGCGCAGGCCGCTCTGCCCGGAATCGAGCACGACGACGTCGGGCGCGGCCGCGCCGCCTTCGGACAAGCTGCGCAGCGCGTCGGCCAGGGTCTGGAAATCGGGCAGCGCCGAATCGACGAAGGCCAGGCTTGCGGCGCCGGTCGACCGATGCACCGCCGTCGTCGCGGCGGGCGCGGTGATGGACAAAGTCGCTTCGAGCGGGGCGGTGCTGCTCGCGCGGGCTGGACCCGTCCGGCCGAGGTCGTCGCCTCGATCGTTCGCGAGCGACGTTACGTGCACTCCTTGGGGCTGCAGCAGGACGTCGAACGACGCCAGGTGCGCCGCGGCAGGGGCCGGCGCGTGCACCGGAGCAACGTCCGCAGACAACAAGATCCGGGGCTCGAGCGTTTCGAAGATTGGCCCGATGGCCGGCAGGGCGAAACGCGCGCGCTTCAGGCGAGGAACGCGGAAGCAGTCGAGAACCGCGCGGGCGATCGAGCTCGGGGCGAACGGGCCGGTGACGGCCAGCCTTCGGCCCGGCGCGGTCGCCGGCAGTTGCTTCATGCTGGCTGCCCGCAGGCGCGGACTCGCATCGGCTGAGCCGAACGTCGACGCTTCAGTCGCCTCGCGTCCGGACGCACTGCAGGGACAAGGAATCCGGGCGGTTCACAAGGCCCGGCGACGTCAACTAGCACTGCGCGCAACTCCAGCGTTCGTAACTGCATGGGGCGTCACGAATCATCGCCGACACCAGGAAAATCCTGGGGCAATGTACGCCCAACGTCGGCCCCTGACCAGCCCCTAGATTCAGCATGGAATGAGGTTGACAAGGGCCCGTGCGGCAGGCTACGAACTGCGCGGGCGCCACGCAGAAGTACGGGCAATCCCTGAGTGAACGCGCCGGCAGCCGGCTCACAAAGCGAAACGCCGACCTGAAGGCCGGCGTCATCACTTGGGGCAAGCGACCTTGCCTGGTTCGGTGGTTGCGAGGGCAGGATTTGAACCTGCGACCTTTGGGTTATGAGCCCAACGAGCTACCAGACTGCTCCACCTCGCGACTGAGCCGGCAAGTATACCCAAGGCGATGTCCGTCCGCTGGCCGGTGTTCTCCGGGCCGGGCAGGCACGTGTCCCACTCGGCGAAGGCGAGCCCGTGGGCGCGTTCGCCACGGCTTCATGCGCGTACCGGGAACGCGGGCACGGCACCCGCCGGGTATGGAGCGCGCCGGCGCGCCTGCTCTCGGCGGTGGCACTTTCTGACCGCCACTTTCAGGTCCACCGGCGGAGCCCGCGCGCCTCGTTTGTTGGACGGCGTCGTCGCGCCGCGAGAGGCGCAATGGTCAGGCGGAAGCGGTTTCACCTCAGCGTCGCAGCGCATCGGGCTTGCCGTGCTCGCCGACTCGGTGGGCCCCGGGTCGTTTTGTCGGGACGAAGTCGCCGACCTGAAACGGGCGGTCGACCGCGACGCCTGGGCGATGTCGAGCATCGCATGGGCCATGTCCCAGTCTCTTGCCCTTGACCCCGCTTTTGCCCGAGCGCGACGACTCGGGCCGCTACAACCCCGCGGCCTGCAGCGTGCCGAGGAAGCGGGACGTCTTCTGGAAACCGACCAGTCGGGCGGCGCCGACTTCGCGGCCGTTCGCGTCGAAGAAGATCAGTCCGGGCGGGCCAAACAGGTGGAAGCGGCGCAGCAGCTCGCGGTCCTGCAGATTGTTGGCGGTGACGTCGGCACGCAGCAGCAGGGCGCCGGCGAGGCGCCGCTGGACCGCCGGGTCGGCGAACGTGAAGCGCTCCATTTCCTTGCACGAGACGCACCAGTCGGCATAGAAATCGAGCATTACCGGGCGACCGGGAGAGCGCAGCGCTGCGTCGAGCTCGGCGACGCTGCGCACCGGCACGAACTGCGGCGCGGCGGCAGCCGCGCCCAGCTCACGCATCGACGAAAAGCGGGCCAGCGGCTGCAGCGGATCGGTGCCGCCGGCGGCCGCACCGACGATCTGCAGTACCCCAACCAGCGCCAGCAGGGCGCCGATCGCCGGGCGCCAGGCGCGCCGCGGCGGGCGCGCGCCGGCCGGCGCCGCAGCGTCGCCGCCACCCACACCGGCGACGGTACCGCGGCCCCGGGAGATCACCATCGCCGCCGCGCCCAGGGCGAGCATTCCCCAGAGCGCGAGCGCCAGCGGTCCGGGCAGGACACTCTGCACGGTCCAGAGGGCGACGCCGAGGAGCAACAGGCCGAAAACCGCCTTGACCTCGACCATCCAGGCACCGGCGCGCGGCAGGATCGCCCCGGCCGACGCGCCGACAAGCAGCAGCGGCACGCTCATCCCGGCGGCCAGCGAGAACAGGGCCGTGCCACCGAGCCAGACGTCGCGGGTCTGGCTCAGGTAGAGCAGGGCACCGGCGAGGGGCGCCGCCACGCACGGGCTGACGATCAGGGCCGAGACGCCGCCCATCGCGAACACGCCGGCGGTGCGGCCGGCCGGCAGCCGCTGCGCCGCCGAGGAGAAGCGGCGGGCCAGCGCGGACGGCAGTTGCAGGTTGTAGACGCCGAACATCGACAGCGACAGGCCGACCAGGCCGAGCGCGAAGGCGCCCAGCACCCACGGGTTCTGCAGGGTCGCGGCCAGACCTTCCCCGGCCAGCCCGGCGGCGATGCCGAACAGCGTGTAGACAACTGCCATGCCGAACGAGTACGACGCCGCCAGGGCGAAGCCACGCCGCCGCGAGACGGCGCAAGCAGCGGCCTCGGCGGCGTCGCCCGCGGCGCCCCGGCCGGCCGGCATGCCGGCGAAAGCCGGGTCGGAGCGGGCCTGGCCGACGATGATCGACGAGACGATCGGCAGCATCGGCAGCACGCACGGGGTGAGCGACAGCAGCAGTCCGGCGACGAAGAAGGCGCCGACGATCGGCCAGAAGGCACCGCCGCGCAACACCGACTCGATCGCGCCCAGTTCGCCTCCCGCCGCGGTCCGCGGCGTCGCACCGGTCGTCGCGGCGGCGCCCGCGGGCAGGCTGAGAGAAGCGGGCAACGACGAGGCATCCGCGACGGCGACCGGGCGGACGATGCCGGTGCCGCCGAAGCCGGCCAGGCTCACGCTGGCGGCGCTCTGCATCGGCGGATAGCAAAGGCCCGCGTCGGCGCACCCCTGGCTGGTGGTGAGCAGGCGAAACTCCGCGCCGGCGCGCTCGACCGGAAGGCGGATCTTCAACACGTCACGATAGGTCTCGACCTCTTTCTGGAAGGTCTCGTCGAACTTGATCTTGCCGGGCGGAATCACCGCCGTGCCGAGGCTCGCGCCCTCCCCGGCGAAGCGGAACTGCTCGCGGTACAGGTAGTAGCCGGGGGCGATGTCGAAGACGACTTCGATGGTCTTCGGGTCGAGCTGGCGGGCCGAAAACTGGAAGGCCTTCTCGGGTTCGAGGAAGTCGTCCCCCGCGAGGGCGGGCTGCCAAGCTGCGACGCCGGCCAGCGCGAGCGAGCCGAGCAGCGCACGGGCGATTCGCTGCCAGCGCGGCGCGATCCACAGCATTGCCAGGATCCGCGCGAGGTCTGCGACGAGTCTTGCCATTCGGGCTTGCATGAAATTCGTGTCGGCGCCGGGCGCGAGCGGCTTACAAAAGGCGACTATTTGAAGAACCGACGCCGGGTCAACACCAGTGCCAGATAGTAGCCGCAAGCCGCATAGGCCGCGAGGATGAGAAGCGGTCGCGCCGGATCGACAGGCCAGCTTCCGAGAACCAGTGGGCGAACCAGGTCGACCGCCGCCTTCAGCGGCAGGACCTGGGCAACGGTTTGCAGCCAGGGAGGCATCTGGGCGATCGGGAAATACACCCCTGAGAGAAAGGTCATCGGCGTGATGACGAGCGTGAAGTAGTACGTAAAGAAGTCGTAGCCCTTTGCGACGGCGTTGAAGACCAGGCCGATCGAGGCGAAGGTGATGCCGGCCAGCCCCAGCACCGGCAAGGCGAGCAGCATGGTCGGCGCTCGGCTGATGCCGAGCAGGAAGATGACGACCAGGATCGCAGCGCACGAGAACAGCGCCTTGATCGCCGCCCACATCATTTCGGCGAAGACGATGTCGTCGAGGGCGATCGGCGCGTTCAGGATCGAGTCCCAGGTCTTCTGCACGGCCATCCGCGAGTACGCCGAATAGAGCGCCTCGAAGGTAGCGGCGAGCGCCGCGCTGACCGCTACGCTGCCCGACGCCAGGTACTCGATGTAGGGCAGGCCGTCGATCTGGCCGATCAGCGAGCCGACCCCGTAGCCGAAGGCGACCAGCGTGATCAGCGGCTCGGCGATGTTGCCGAGGATGCTGGGGCCGGCCAGCTTCCTCCAGACCAGAAGGTTGCGCATCACCACCGGCCAGAAGCTCCGGGTCAGGTTCGGCGCAGCGTAGAACGAGATCAGCATGGCCGGACCCCGGACGGTGCCGAGCCGGCGCGCACGCCCTCGGGGCGCGGAGCACGTGGGGGTCGCGTGGGGATCGGCATCTCAGGCCTCGTCCCGGATCTGCCGGCCGGTCATCTTGAGGAACAGGTCTTCGAGGTTGGCCGGGCGATGCAGGGTGCGCACGCTGTGGTCGTCGGCGAGCGCGTCGAGCAGCGGCCTGGCGTGTCGCAGGTAGAAAAAGACCGTCTCGCCGCTGCTCTCGACGCGCTCCGCCAGCCCGGCGTGCATGCGCCCGGCGGCCGCGGCGCCCTCGCCGTAGACCTCGACGACGTCGGATTCGAGATGCGCGGCAATCAGGCCGCGCGGCGTACCCTCGGCGATCTTCTTGCCCTGGTCGAGGACGATCAGGCGGTCGCACAGGCGCTCGGCTTCGTCCATGAAATGCGTCGTGAGCAGAATCGCCTTGCCCTGCTGCAACAGGTTCTGCAGCCGCTCCCACATCAGGTGGCGCGCCTGCGGGTCGAGCCCGGTAGTGGGCTCGTCGAGGATGAGCAGGTCGGGATCGTTGACGAGGGCGCGGCCGAGCGAGAGCCGCCGCTTCATGCCGCCCGAGAGCTCGCCCGGCCTGGCATGGGCCTTCGACTGCAGGGCCGCGAACTCGAGCAGCCTGGGCACGCGCTCGTCGATGAGGGCGCGCGGCAAGCCGAAGTAGGCGCCGTAGACGCGCAGGTTCTCGGCGCAGCTGAAGTCGGGATCGAGGCTGTCGAACTGGGAAACGACGCCGATCCGCTTCTTCGCCTCGCGCACCCGGGCCGGCAAGGGCAGACCAAAGGCCTCGATCGAGCCGCCGTCCGGGCCGGTCAGGCCGAGGCAGAGGCGGATCATCGTCGTCTTGCCGGCACCATTCGGGCCGATCACGCCGAGGCATTCGCCCGGCATGATCTCGAGCGAGAGGTCGTCGACGACGGTGGTGGCGCCGTACTTCTTCGTCAGGTGGGCGATGCGCAGCAGCGGTGCCGGCACGGCTCGCCCTCCCGGACGATCAGGCGTTGTCGTCGGCCGCTTCGGCTTCGACCGGCACTGGTCGGTCGACCAGTTCGACAAAGGCCATCGGCGCGTTGTCGCCGACCCGAAAGCCCATCTTCAGGATGCGCGTGTAGCCGCCCGGGCGCGCCTTGTAGCGCGGGCCGATCTCGGCGAACAGCTTGGTGACGATGGCGCGGTCGCGCAGGCGGTCGAACGCCAGACGCCGGTTGGCGAGCGTCGGCTCCTTGCCCAGCGTGATCAGCGGCTCGACGACCCGGCGCAGCTCCTTGGCCTTCGGCAGCGTCGTCTTGATCGCCTCGTGCTGGAGCAGCGAGACGCACATGTTGCGCAGCATCGCGAGCCGGTGCTCGGAGGTGCGGTTGAGTTTTCTGAGTCCGTGTCCGTGACGCATGGTGCTTTCCTTTCTGTTGTAGACCGCCAGCCGTGTCAGGTACTGGCGGGTGCACCGAGCGCGCCGAAGCGCGCCCCGCTCGCCTTAGCGCTTGTCCAAACCCTGCGGCGGCCAGTTCTCCAGCCGCGCGCCGAGCGTGAGCCCGCGCGAAGCCAGCACTTCCTTGATTTCGTTGAGCGACTTGCGGCCGAGGTTCGGCGTCTTCAGCAGCTCGGTCTCGGTGC
>JBDTUG010000205.1:0-6765 GCA_040007855.1 Caldimonas sp. | reverse complement strand
ACACGCCGTCGATCGCCGAGCGCATCTTCCAGGGCGAGTTCCACGAGATCAAGGCGATGATGGCCAAGTCGCGTGAGCTCGGCATGTGCACCTTCGACGCCGCCCTCTTCGATCTCTACGACGAAGGCCTGATCGGCTTCGACGAGGCGATCCGCAACGCCGACTCGGCCAACGAACTTCGTCTGAACATCAAGCTCAAGAGCAAGCGCGGCGAGCCGGCGGTCTCCGAGTTCGGAGGGCTCGCCCTCAACCCGATGACCCAGCCGGCCGAGCTCGAGGACCGGGCGCACCAGAAGATCCTGCAGCAGCACGAGTCGCGGCGCCGCTTCGAGGAAGAGCAGCTGAAGCAGCTGCGCGAGAAGAAGCGGCTGGCCGAGGAGGCTGCCGCCAAGGCACGCTGACCCGTCTCGCGCGGCGATGGCCGGATCCGGATCCGGTTGTCGTACTCTGCGTCGAAGGCCCGCGCCGCGGGCTCGCCACCGTGGAGGTCCGCCGATGCATTCGGCCGCCGAGTTGCGCCAGTTGTCCGGATTGCTCGATCGCGGCCTCGACCTCGGCGACGCCGATCGCGAGGCCTGGCTCGACGGCCTGGAGGGCGAAGACGCGCCCCTGGTTGCGACCCTGCGCGCGATGCTGGCCCGCTCCGACGAGCCGCGACCGGGTTGCCCCCGACCTGCTGGCCCAGGTCCAGCTGACCCAGGCCGAGATCGACGCCCAGGAAGGCCGCGTCGCCGAGGCGCTGCGCCGCGCCGGTGGCATCGCCAGCGAGCCGGCCCGGCCGAACGACAGCCGCACGGCGCTGGTCGCCCGGGCGCGCACGCTGCTCGCGGCGATCGCCCTGGGCGAGGGCCACATCGACGACGCCGTGGCCGCTTTCGCCGAGGCCGAGTCCGCGTTGGCGGTCGCCTTCGGCGCGAGCCATCCCGCACTCGCCCGGGCTCGCCTCAATCGCGCCCTGGCGCTGGCCCGGGCCGGTCGCGCAGCCGAGGCCGCGGCCCTCGCCGAGCCGGCGATGGGCGGTCTCGAGGCGGCCTACGGCAGCGATTCGCCGACCCTCCTGCGTCTGGAGCGCCTGCAGGCCGCGGCGTCGTCGGCCGGGCCGCGGCCGCCGCTCGGCGTCGCCGACTTCCTGCTCTGACGCGGGACCGACAATCGCCGCCATCTCGCGGGGGTCCTTCGATGAGTCTGGATGCGGCCGAGCTGAAGCGCCTGTCGAGCCTGCTCGACCTCGGGCTCGACGTCGCGCCGGAGCAGCGCGAGGCGTGGCTCGACGCGCTGACCGGCGAGGATGCGCGACTCTCCCCGGTGCTGCGCCGAATGCTGGCCGGCAGCGCCGGCGCCGACAGCACCGACCCGCTCGGCCGCGTGCCCTCGTTCACGGCACTTGGGCCGGCGTCGCCGGGGTCGGCCGGCTTCGCCGTCGGCGACCGGGTCGGGCCCTACGGCCTGCTGCGTGAGCTCGGCGCCGGCGGCATGGGCGAGGTCTGGCTGGCCGAGCGCAGCGACGGGCAGCTCAAGCGCCAGGTCGCCCTCAAGCTGCCATTGCTCGGCCTGCGGCGAAGCGTGCTGGTGCAGCGCTTCGCCCGCGAGCGCGACATCCTCGGCGGACTCGCCCATCCGCACATCGCGCGCCTCTACGATGCCGGCCTCGACGAGGACGGCCAGCCCTACCTGGCCCTCGAGTACGTCGAGGGCGAGCCGATCACCCGCTATTGCCAGGAGCGCCGGCTCGGCCTGCGCGAGCGCATCGCGGTGCTGCGCCAGGTGATGGACGCGGTGCAGTACGCGCATGCGCACCTGGTGATCCACCGCGACCTCAAGCCCGGCAACGTGCTCGTCACCGCGGCCGGCCAGGCGATGCTGCTCGACTTCGGGATCGCCAAGCTGCTCCAGGACGAGCAGACCGAAAGCGGCGAGACCGAGCTCACGCGCCTCGGCGGCCGCGCCCTGACGCTGAGCTACGCCGGGCCCGAGCAGGTCGCCGGCGCGCCGGTCAGCATCGCCACAGACATCTGGGCGCTCGGTGTGCTGATGTTCGAGCTGCTGACCGGCGAACGGCCGTTCCGCGGCGAGCGTCGTGAACTCGAGCAGGCGATCCTGCACAACGACCCGCCGCGGCTGCGCGACGTTCCCGCCGACCTGGCGACGATCGCCCTGAAGGCGCTCAGGAAGGCGCCGGCCGAGCGCTATCCGACCGTCAGCGCGATGGCCGACGACCTCGACCGATGGCTGCGCGGCGAGCCGGTGCTGGCCCAGGGCGACAGCCGCGGCTACCGGCTGCGCAAGTTCGTCGCCCGCCATCGCCTGCCGGTGGCGGTGGGCGTCAGCGTTGCGCTGATCGTCGTAGCGGCGAGCGTCGTCTCGGTCTGGCAGGCGATGGTGGCCCGCGAGCAGACCCGGATCGCGGTCAACGAGGCCCGCACCGCGCAGGCGGTGCAGAGCTTCCTGGAAGGCATCTTCAAGGCGAGCAGCGGCGACCAGGCCGATCCGGTCAAGGCGCGCAGCCGGACCGCCCTCGAGCTGCTCGACGAAGGGGCCGCCCGGATCGGGCGCGAGCTCGAGAACGCGCCGCTGGCGCGGCTGCGCCTGCTGAAGACGCTGTCGGACATGTACCGCGACATGGGCCAGCTCGACCGGCGCAGCACCCTGCTCGACGAGCGCGCGGCGCTGGCGGCGGCGGTGCACGGAGCGGACAGCGGCGCGGCGGTCGCGGCGCTTGCCGACGCCGGTTTCGCCGCCGAGGAAGCGGCGCGTCCCGAGCGCGCGCGCAGCGCGCTCACGCAGGCCGAGGCGGCGAGCGGCGCGCTGAGGGATCCCGAGACGCGGCTCGCGGTCGATCTGGCGCTCGCGGCGTATCACAACGCGCGCGGCGAAGGCGCCGGCCTGGCCGCCGCGCAGCGGGCGGTCGACATGCTGCGTCGCCGCCCGCCGTCGATGGACCGGCTCAATGCGCTCTACCTGCTCGGCTCGATGGAGTTCTATTCGGGGCACCACGAGGCCTCCGCCGCGGCCTACCGCGAAGGCATCGCCCTGGCGCCCCGCCTCGAGGGCGGCGGCGCGAGCATGCTGGCGTCGCTCCATGCCGAGCTCGCCGACACGGAAGACAGGCTCGGCCGCCCCGACGAGGCCATCGCCCAGTACCGCCAGGCGCTCGCGCTCAGCGAGCGCAACCAGGGGCCGACCGGACGCGACACCTTCGTCCTGCAGAAGCGGATCGGCGCCTACCTGACCAGCCATGGCCGGCTGCGCGACGCCCTGCTGAGCTTCGCGCAGGCGCGCCGCATCCTCGCCGCCTGGCCCGAGTCGGCCGACAAGGCGCGCTCGCTGCCCAACCTGCTCGGCGAGGAGGCGCGCACGACGCTCGCCTACGGCCGCCCCGAGGCGGCGATCGCGCTCCTCGACGCGGCCATCGCGGCGTCGGTCGACAAGGCGGTGCCGCCGGGGCAGATGGCCCTGCACCACATGTACCGGGCGCGTGCGCGTGGCCAGCTCGGACAGTCCGGCCAGGCGGCGGCCGACTTTGCGGCCGCGGAGGAGCTCGTGCATCGGCATGGCATCAAGGCGGGCCGGATCGTCAACGCGCTCGCCCAGTTCCGTATCACCGACCACCTCGTCGGCGGTCGCAATGCCGAAGCCGCAGCCGCCTGGCTGCGCCTGCGCGAGGGCGAAGGAGCCGATCCGCGCGGCTTGTATCCGGTCGACATCGCGGCGTTCGATGCGGAGATCGCGCTCGTGTCCGGCCGGGCCACCGAGGCGGTCGCCCATGCGCGGCGCGCGGTCGCCATCCTGAAAAGCGGTCCCGACGAGCGCTCGCCCGACGAGGCGCGGGTGCAGCACCTGCTCGGCACGGCCCTGCTCGCCGATGGCCAGCTGGCCGCGGCGCTGCCCGAGCTGCAGCGCAACGTCGCGCTGCGCGAGGCGCTGTTCGATCCCGAGGCGAGCCCCGGGCTGGCGGCGGCGCTGGTCGCGCTCGGCGAGGCGCAGCGCCAGAGCGGCCGGCTCGCCGAGGCGCGCACCCTGCTGGCCCGCGCCGAGGCGATCCATGCGGTGCACAAGTCGTTGGCCCGTCAGTACGTCGAGCCCCTGCGCAGGCTGCAGGCCGCCCTGCGCGGCTGAGCGCCCCGGTCGGGCAGCCAGCCGCCGGCACGCTTCATGCAAGAAAACGCACGGAGGCGCGGCCAGGCCCCGAGGCCTCAGCCCGCCGCTCGATCGCCGGGCAGTGCTGCGAAGGTCGGCGCCAGCACCGCCGGCGCCTGCGCCTCCATCGCTTCCTCGAGCACGGTGATGCGCCACAGGGTGCGCGCGTCGGCGGGGTCGATCAGCGTCGCCGAGTGGAGCAGCGCGGCGTTGTCCCAGACGACGACGTCGCCGACGCCGTACCTGAAGCGAAGCTGGTAGCGCGGCTGCGTCGAGTGCGCGGCGAGCTCGTCGAGCAGGTCGCGGGCCTCGTCGTCAGGCATGCCGACGATGCCGAACGAGCTGCCCGAGACGGCGTACAGCGCCTTCCTGCCGGTGGCCGGGTGCGGGCGGGCGATCCGGTGCGTGATCACAGGCATCTTCGCCTTCTGCTCGGCGCTCAGCAGCGAGGCGACGGTGCGGCTCGCCTCGTCGACGTCGTTCCGGTTGCCGTAGTGGTGGATCGCCAGCAGCGGTTCGATCCGCCGCTTCAATGCCTCGGGCAGGTCGTCGTAGGCGGCCTGCTGGTCGGCGAACAGGGTATCGCCGCCGACCTTCGGCACGACCCGCGAGTACAGCGTGGTCGCCCGCGCCGGCACCTGCAGGTACGAGTAGTCGGTGTGGAAGTACGAGCCCGCGTCCTGCAGGCCGGTCGGCCTGCCGTCCTTCTTCACGTTCGACAGGACCAGGATGTTCGGCTCGTCGCGATGGTGGAACTGGTCGATCACGTGCGGCTGCGGCGGGCCGAGGCGGCGCGCGAACCCCATGAACTGCGCCGCGTCAAGGTCCTGGGCGCGCAGCGCCAGCACGTGGTGCTCGTAGAACGCCTGCTCGAGCACACGGAAATCGGCGTCGGCGAGCGGCTGCGACAGGTCGACGCCTTCGGCTTCGATGCCGAATCCTGCCAGGGGACGAAAGGCGATCACTTCAGGAACTCGGGCGAGATCAGGCGCGGCAGGATCAGGATGATCTCCGGGAAGAAGATCGTCAAGGCGAGCACGCCGAGCATGGGCATGAGCATGAGCGTCACGTCCTTGATGACGTACATCAGGCGCACCTTGGCGATGGCGCAGGAGATCATCAGGCACAGGCCGTAGGGCGGCGTCACCAGGCCGAAGGCGAGCGAGATGATGCCGATCATCGCGAAGTGCACCGGGTCCATGTGCACCGCCCGGGTCAGCGGCTCGAGGATCGTGCCGACGATGATGATCGCCGGGATCGCATCCAGGAAGCAGCCGACGACGAGAAAGCAGAAGGCGATGAAGAAGCCGGTCTCGGTGATGCCCATGCCCCAGGCGCCCACGCCCGCGAGCAGCGCCTTCGGAATCTGGTAGTAGGCGAGCAGCCAGCCGAAGGCGCTGGCGGTGCCGACGCAGAAGAGGGCCACTGCCGCCAGCCTGCCGGTGTCCATCAGCGCCTCGTACAGGCCCTTTCCGTTGAGCTCGCGGTAGACGAAGATCGAGAGGGCCGCGGCATAGAGCACCGCGATCGCCGCCGACTCGGTGGCGGTGAACCAGCCGAAGATCTTGCCGCCGATGATGATCACCGGCGTCATCAGTGCCGGGATCGAGATCAGGAGCGCCACGAATACCTCTTTCAGGGTCGAGCGTGGGTATTTCGGGTAGTTGCGCAGCTTGGCGTAGACGTGCACCGTGAGCATCTGCACCAGGCCGAGCAGCAGCCCGGGGATGATGCCGGCGAGGAACAGCGCGCCGATCGAGACCGAGAGCGTGCCGCCCCAGACGATCATCAGGATGGACGGCGGAATGATCACCGCGAGCACCGCCGAGACCGCGGTGATCGCCACCGAGAAGGAGAGGTCGTAGCCCTCCTTCACCTGCGCCTCGATGAAGATCTTGCCCTGGCTCGCGGCGTCGGCGGTCGAGGAGCCCGAGATGCCGGCGAAGAAGATCGAGAGCACGACGTTGACCTGGGCCAGGCCGCCCGGCAGATGGCCGACGAGGTTGCGCGACAGCCGCACCAGCCGGTCGGTGATGCCGCCCACGTTCATCAGGTTCGCGGTGAGCAGGAAGAACGGCACCGCCATCAGGATGAACGAGTTGTACGACTTGAAGGTCTCGTTGAACAGGATCATGGGCGAGAGCCGCGGCTCGAACACGATCACCGGCAGGCAGGCCAGGCCGAGGGCGAAGGCAATCGGCACGCGCAGCGCCATCAGGGAGAAGAACACGCCGAACAGGATCAGCGCCGCCATCGACGGCGAGAGCACGCCGCCTCCGCTCATGGCGCCATCTCCGGGCCTCGGGACAGGATGCGCAGGTTGGCGAGGAAGCGCTCGCCGAGGAACACCACCCAGGTGAATCCCGCCAGCGGCCAGGCGGTGAAGATCCATGCCATCGGCAGCTCGGCGAGCTCCGAGGTCTGGTCCCAGCCGAACTGGACGAAGCGGATGCCGTACCAGATGAAGACCAGCGCCATCACCAGGACGAACATGTCGGTGACGACGCGGAGCAGGGCGTTGGCGCGCGGCCTCAGCTCGGGCCAGAGGTCGACGTCGAAGTGGGCGCCGTCGCGGATGCCGACCATCGAGCCGATCATGATCATCCAGATGAAGAAGAAGCGCGCCAT
>JBDTUG010000204.1:0-6780 GCA_040007855.1 Caldimonas sp. | reverse complement strand
GCCGCCACTTCGCGAAGTGGCACGACCCGTTCCCGAAGCCGAGCTACCTGTTCGCCCTGGTCGCCGCCGACCTGGTGGGCCGCGAGCAGCAGATCCGTTCGCGCGCCGGCACGGATCACCTGCTGCAGGTCTGGGTGCGGCGCGGCGACCTCGACAAGACCGAGCACGCGATGAACTCGCTGGTCGCCGCGGTGGTCTGGGACGAGGCCCGCTTCGGCCTGCCGCTCGACCTCGAGCGCTTCATGATCGTCGCGGTCGGTGACTTCAACATGGGGGCGATGGAGAACAAGGGCCTCAACATCTTCAACACCAAGTACGTCCTGGCCAACGCCGCGACGGCGACCGACGCCGACTTCGAGGCGATCGAGTCGGTGGTCGGCCACGAGTACTTCCACAACTGGACCGGCAACCGCATCACCTGCCGCGACTGGTTCCAGCTGAGCCTGAAGGAGGGCCTGACGGTCTTTCGCGACCAGGAGTTCAGCATGGACATGGTGGCCAGCGCGTCGGCGCGCGCCACCCGCCGGATCGAGGCCGTGCGCTCGCTTCGCCAGGTGCAGTTCCCCGAGGACGCGGGGCCGATGGCACATCCGGTGCGCCCGGACAGCTACCTCGAGATCAACAACTTCTACACCCCCACCGTCTACCAGAAGGGCGCCGAGGTGGTGCGCATGATGCAGACGCTGGTCGGCCGGACCGGCTTCGAGCGCGGCATCACGCTCTACTTCGAGCGCCACGACGGCCAGGCCGTCACCTGCGACGACTTCGCCCAGGCGATCGCCGACGCCAACCCGGGCAGCGAGCTCGCCGCCCGGCTCGAGCCGTTCAAGCGCTGGTACGGACAGGCTGGCACGCCGCGGGTGGCGGCACGCGGGCGCTACGACGCGCCGTCTCGCACCTACACGCTCGGGCTCGAGCAGTCGGCGGCGGCCTCGGCCGGCCCGGCCGGGCGCGCGCCCTTCGTCATCCCGCTGGCGATCGGCCTGCTCGGCCGCGACGGCCGGGCGCTGACGCTGCGCCTGGAAGACGAGCCCGAGTCGGCCGCCTCGCCGGGTCGCGTGCTGGTGCTCGACGAGGCAAAGGCCTTCTTCACCTTCGTCGAACTCGACGAGGCGCCGGTGCTCTCGCTGCTGCGCGGCTTCTCGGCGCCGGTCATGCTCGTCGACGGCCTCGGCGACGCCGAGCTGCTGGTCCTGCTGCGCCACGACAGCGACCCGTTCAACCGCTGGGAGGCCGGCCAGCGGCTGGCCCTGAGCCGCCTGATGCGCGCGTTGGCGAGCGAGGCCGAGGCAGCCCTCGACCCCGAGTTCATCGCGGCGATGCGCGAGCTGCTGCGCGACCCGACGCTCGACCCGGCCTTCAAGGAGCTGGTGCTGACCCTGCCGAGCGAAGGCTACGTCGCCGAGCAGCTGGCGAGCGTCGACCCGCAGCGGATCCATGCCGTCCGCGAGTCGATGAAGCGGCAGCTCGCCACGGCACTGGTCGCAGACTGGCAATGGGCGTTCGAGATGCACCAGGTGAAGGGCGGCTACACGCCCGATCCCGAACCGGCAGGCCGGCGCGCCCTCGCCAACCTGGCGCTGACGATGCTCTGCATCGCCGCCGGCGAAAGCGGCGATGCGGCCTGGCCGGGCCGCGCCTGGCAGCGCTTCAAGGACGCGTCGAACATGACCGACCGGCAAGGCGCGCTGATGGCCCTGCTCGCCTGCGGCTCGGTGCTCGCCGATGCGGCGCTCGAGCGTTTCCACGCGCTGTTCAAGGCCGAGCCCCTGGTGCTCGACAAGTGGTTCGCGCTCCAGGCCACCGCGCAGGAGAAGGACGGACAGGTCTTCGCGCGCGTCAAGCGCCTGCTCGCTCATCCCGACTTCACGCTGGCCAACCCGAACCGGGCGCGCAGCCTGATCGGCGCGTTCGTGCACGGCAACCCGGCCGGCTTTCACCGCGCCGACGGTGCCGGCTACGTCTTCTGGGCCGAACGCGTGCTCGAGATCGACGCGCTGAACCCGCAGCTCGCCTCGCGGCTGGCGCGCGCACTCGACCGCTGGACCCGCCTCGCCGAGCCGTACCGGTCGGCGGCGCAGGCGGCGATCGCCCGGGTCGAGGCGCAGCCTAAGCTCTCGAAGGACACGCACGAGATCGTCTCGCGCGCACTGGCGGGAGCCTGAGATGGCCACCCGCAAGGCGAACAGGAAGAACGCGTTCTACGCCCAGTCGGGCGGCGTCACCGCGGTCATCAACGCCTCGGCGTGCGGCGTGATCGAGACGGCGCGCGCGCACCGCGACCGGGTCGGCACCGTCTACGCCGGGCGCAACGGCATCATCGGCGCGCTCACCGAGGACCTGATCGACACCGGCAAGGAGTCGGCGGCGGCGATCAAGGCGCTCCGTTCGACGCCCTCCGGCGCATTCGGCTCATGCCGCTACAAGCTGAAGTCGCTCGATGCGAACCGGCGCGAGTACGAGCGGCTGATCGACGTGTTTCGCGCCCACGACATCGCCTGGTTCTTCTACAACGGCGGCGGCGATTCGGCCGACACCTGCTTCAAGGTCAGCCAGCTCTCGGCCAGCCTGGGCTACCCGCTGCAGGCGATCCACGTGCCGAAGACGGTCGACAACGACCTGCCCATCACCGACTGCTGTCCGGGCTTCGGCTCAGTCGCCAAGTACGTGGCCGTGTCGGCGCTCGAGGCCTCGTTCGACGTCCGCTCGATGGCGCGCACCTCGACCAAGGTGTTCGTGCTCGAGGTGATGGGCCGCCACGCCGGCTGGATCGCCGCCGCCGGCGGCCTGATAGAGAGCCACGGCATCCCGGTGGCGATCCTGTTCCCCGAGATCGAGTTCGACGAGAAGAAATTCATCGCCCGGGTCGACGCGCTGGTGAAGGAGCACGGCTACTGCACGGTGATCGTCTCCGAAGGGGCTCACTACCCGGGCGGGCGCTTTCTCGCCGAGCAGGGCACCAAGGACGCGTTCGGCCACGCCCAGCTCGGCGGCGCCGCGCCGGTGGTGGCGAACATGGTCAAGGCCGCGCTCGGCCACAAGTTCCACTGGGCGGTCGCCGACTACCTGCAGCGCGCCGCCCGGCACATCGCCTCGAAGACCGACGTGAAGCAGGCCTACGACCTCGGCAAGCGTGCCGTCGAGCTGGCGCTCGCGGGCCACAACGCGGTCATGCCGACGATCGAGCGCATCTCCGACGTGCCCTATCGCTGGAAGATCGGCGTCGCCAACCTGGCCGACGTCGCCAATGTCGAGAAGTTCATGCCGCGCGACTTCATCACCGCCGACGGCTTCGGCATCACCGAGAAGTGCCGCCGCTACCTGGCGCCGTTGATCGCCGGCGAGGACTACCCGGCCTACCGCAACGGCCTGCCGGTCTATGCGACGCTGAAGAACGTGGCGGTGGCCAGGAAGCTGCCCGAGTTCGCGCTCAAGTGAAGCGTGCCTTTCTCCCGCTCGCGGGAGAGGGCCGAGGCAGGACCCTCCGCTAGAATGCGCGGCTCGCCACCGCCCGCTCAGGGCGGCGCGAACGCCGGTGTAGCTCAGTTGGTAGAGCAGCGCATTCGTAATGCGAAGGTCGGGAGTTCGACTCTTCTCACCGGCACCAATCAGCCAGGGTCAGCGGCATCGCGACGACGCCTCCGGGTCATCCGCCGGGCCATCCGCCGCGTCGTGCCGTCGGAGCGCGCCGAACGCCGAGTCGGCGGCGAGTTCGGGATCCAGTTGGCGCGACTCCAGGAACATGGAATCGGCGACGTGGAACGCGGAGTCGGGATCCGTTTCTGCCCCGCGTCTCAGCGCATGGCCGATGAAGGCGGCGATCCACGGGCGGCGCGACATCGTCGGCTGCTGCGTGGCGTCGAGGTCGTTGCGAACATCCGGCTTGCGCATGGAACTTCTCCCTTCTCACTTTCAGACGGAGAGGGCGCCGCAAACCGGACATCGGCGGGAAAAGTCAGTCCCGGCGATGCCGGAAAGTTCCTTCCGTCGCGCCAGCGGCGCGTTCCGCTTCGAGCGCGTGCCGACCGGCAGCTGGTATGTGTTCGCCAACGTCGTCTGGCGGGAGGGCGACGAAGTCGTGCCGCGCGGCGGTTCGCTGATGCGCCGCGTGGACGTGACCGGTCAGCCCTAGCTAGCTCTAGATGCGCGTCGTTCTCGAGCCCTGATCTCTTCGTCAAAAGAGTTCACCCTGTCCGGCCCGCTCGGCCGTTCAACGCATGTCCGCCACTTCCTTCCCGGAGATTCGACATGCCGACCCGCCGCATCCTGCTCACCCTCCTCGCCGCCGCGGCGGCGAGCGTCTGTGCCGTCACGTCCGCCTGCGCCGCAGGCAACCTCGTCGACCTGCAGATCGTCGACCGCAGCCGCGGCGACATCCTGTCGACCTACCGCCACCGCGGCGCCAGCTACGTCGCCGGCCGGCCGGGCGACCGCTACGCCGTGCGGCTCAGCAACCGCACCGGCGGCCGGGTCCTGGTCGTCCTGTCGGTCGACGGCGTCAACGTCATCAGCGGCGAGACCGCGTCGACCGGCCAGACCGGCTACGTGCTCGCGCCCTGGTCTTCGGCCGAGATCACCGGCTGGCGCAAGAGCTATGCCGAGGCCGCCGCCTTCTACTTCACCGCCCTGCCCGATTCCTACGCGGCGCGGACCGACCGGCCCGACAACGTCGGCGTGATCGGCGCGGCGGTGTTCCGCGAGCGGCCGGTGCAGCCGGCGGCGCGGCCATTCGAGGCCCAGCCGCCGATCGCCAGCAACCGGGTCGACGGCGCGGGCGCACGCCAGGAGCCCGAGCGGCGCGCCCAGGCCGCCGGCACCGGCAGCGCCGCCGATGCGGCCAGCGAGCGTTCGGCAGCCGCGCCGGCCGCGTCACCGCCGCCGATGCGCGAGCGGGACAGCGTCGCCAAGGCCGAGAAGCTCGGCACCGGCCACGGCGAGCGCGAGTATTCGCCGACCACGCAGACCACCTTCGAGCGCGCCAGCAGCCAGCCCGCCGAGATCGTCCAGGTGCGCTACGACAGCTACGCCAACCTGGCCGCCGCCGGCGTGATCGGTCGGCCTCGGCCGCCGGCCTATCCCGAGCCCTTCCCAGGGTTCGCTCCCGATCCGCGCTGAAAACCAACCGGCTCGGCGATCACGCTCGGCCTGAGCGGCGCCGAGCACGCCGCCCGGCGGCCTGTCCACACAGCTCGCGCCGAGAGAGACGCAGGCCTTGCTAGGAGCCTGGGATGCCCTGCAAGGCCTGCCAGACCCGCTCCGACGTCGCCGGCATGCGGATCCGTTCGGCGGCCCGGCCGAGGCCGGCGTGGGCCAGCGCGTCGACCACCGCGTTGATCACCGCCGGCGTGGCGCCGATCGTGCCGAGCTCGCCGACGCCCTTGACGCCGAGCGGGTTGTGCAGGCAGGGGATCGAGGTGTCGAACCCGGTGCGGAACTCGGCGCCGCCCTCGGCGCGCGGCATCGCGTAGTCCATGAAGCTGCCGGTCACCAGCTGGCTGCTCGCCGCGTCGTAGACGATCTCTTCGCAAAGTGCCTGGCCGATGCCCTGGACCGCGCCGCCCTCGACCTGGCCGCGCGCGATCATCGGGCTGACGACCCGGCCGATGTCGTTGACCGACGCATACGACACGACCAGCACGTCGCCGGTGCCGGGATCGATCTCGACCTCGCAGACATGGCAGCCGTTCGGCCAGGTCGGGCCGCCGGCGGTGGTGCTGGCGTCGACATGGATGCGCGCCCCGGCCTGCTTGCCGGCGAGCGCGAACAGGTCGATGCCGAGGTCGGTGCCGACCACCGAGAAGCGCCCGGCCCGGTACTCGATGTCAGCCGGCGCTGCCTCGAGCGCCTCGGCCGCCAGCGCCTTGCCCTCGTCGACCGTCTTCTGGGAAGCGACCTGCACGGCCGAGCCGCCGGTGAACAGCGAGCGCGAGCCGGCGCTGCCGAAGCCGTTGCCGCGATCGGTGTCGCCCTGGACGATGCGCACCTTGTCGATCGGCACGCCGAACACGTCGACCGCGAGCTGCGCGTAGCTGGTCTGGATGCCCTGCCCCATCTGCTGGGTGGCCGAGAAGATCTCGATGAAGCCGTCGGGCGTGACGTCGATGCTGACTTTTTCCTCGAACGCGTTGCCGCCGGTCCATTCGAGGAAGGTGGCGATGCCGCGACCGCGCAGCCGGCCGTGCCGCGCCGAGGCCTCGCGCCGCGCCGCGAAGCCGGTCCAGTCGGCCAGCGCCAGACCCTGGTCGAGGATCTTCTCGAACGCGCCGCTGTCGTAGGTCTGGCCCATCGCGTTCCGGTAGGGCATCTGCTCGGGCCGGATCATGTTGCGCCGGCGCAGCGCCGCCGGGTCGATCTGCATCTCGCGCGCCGCCGCGTCCATCAGCCGCTCGACGATGTAGATCGCCTCCGGCCGGCCGGCGCCGCGGTAGGGGCCGGTCGGCGCCGTGTTCGTGAGCACGGCCTGCAGGTGCAGGTCGATGACGTCGATGGCGTAGATGCTGGTCGAGACCCAGGGGCCGATCAGCAGCTGGATCGCCACCCCGGCCGGCGTGGCGTACGCGCCCATGTTGGCCAGCGACCTGACGCGCAGTGCAAGCACCCGGCCCTCGGCGTCGAGCGCCAACTCGGCCCGGCTGCTCACGTCGCGGCCATGCAGGGCGGACAGAAACTCCTCGCTGCGCTCGGCCTGCCAGCGCACCGGCCGCTTCAGGGCGCGCGCCGCGAAGGCGACGACGATGTCTTCGGGGTGGATGCCGGTCTTCATGCCGAAGCCGCCGCCGA
>JBDTUG010000203.1:0-6806 GCA_040007855.1 Caldimonas sp. | reverse complement strand
CGCTCGGCGAGGACGGGCCGACGCACCAGCCGGTCGAGCAGCTCGCGAACCTGCGCGCGATCCCGAACCTCACCCTCCTCCGACCGGCCGATGCAAACGAAACAGCCGTGGCCTGGAAGGTCGCGGCCGAAGGCCGCGGGCGTCCCGTGCTGCTCGCGCTGACGCGGCAGGAGGTCGCCACGATCGACCGCACCCAGTGCGCCAGTGCCGAGGGAACGCGCCGCGGTGCCTACGTGTTGAAGGACATCGGCGATGGCGTGCCGGCGCTGATCCTCATTGCCAGCGGCTCGGAGGTGGGTCTCATCCTGGCCGCCGCTGACGCGCTGGGCCGAGAAGGTGTCGCCGTCCGCTGCGTGTCCATGCCGAGCTGGGACCTCTTCGACGCCCAGCCGCAAAGCTATCGCGACGAGGTGCTTCCGCCAGGCGTGAAGGCCAGGCTCGCGGTCGAGCTCGGCGTCGAGCAGGGCTGGAGCCGCTACGTGGGGGATTGCGGCCACACCCTGGCGGTCGATCGCTTCGGCGCGTCGGCTCCCGCCAGGGAATTGCTGACGCGCTATGGCTTCACGAGCGCCAACGTCATTGCCGAGGCGCGCACGCTGCTGGCGGCTCATCACCGCTGACCCGTCGGTTTCGCTGGCCCGCGAAGAGACGCCGTCGCAATCGTCGCCCGGTGCTCCGTAGCGGGTGAAGTCGGCTTCGTTGATTCCATTGGTCGGCAAGCTCTGAAGGTCCGCTCCGGGCAATGAGCGTCCCCGTGGCTGGCAGCTGTGCGGCCGCTCTTGTTCAAGGCATTCGCGCCCCCCAACGCCTGAACCGACGCAGCGTGTTCGTCGACGCCCGCGCCGCCCAGTTTCCTCGTCCCGACCCATTTGTCGACCCCGGCGCGGTCCGCCAAAAGTCTTGCGCAGGTCCCGGGTTCGATAGTTGCAGCCAACGTGCGCCAACGCACCGACAGCACGTTTGGGCGAGTGCAATGTGCGCCGCATGGACCTAACCGTGCACCCGACGGCCCATTTCAGTCGCGCAACGCGAGGGAGTTCAGCCACGACGACGCGTCTCTCGATGGAGCAGCTCGCGCAGTTGTCCGGCGTTGCCACGGACGAACTTGCCGGCTTGATGGACTTCGGCGTCCTCGAAGAGACGCGTCCGGAACAGGGTCCTGCGACATTCGACATCGGGTTTGTCATGACGCTCCAGCGCGCCCAGAAACTCCGCCAGGACCTGGCGCTCGACGAGCACTCGTTCGCCCTTGCGGTGATGCTCCTGCAGCATGTAGCCGACCTGGAGGAGGAGATTCGCATCGTGCGATCGGAAGCACGGCGTTTGCTTGACGAACCGACCCCGAGACCGGCATGGAAGTCCGACCCGTCTTCGGCGTCGCACTCGGAGCGATAGACAGTCGGATGACCACGTCGTCCGCCCAGCGAAGCGACGCTCTATCCCGTTCGGAAGTGGCCTGCAGCGTCAGTCCATCTGGATCGTTCCACGATGGACCGCAAGGCGGCTTCGCCAACAGGTTATGGCAGTCTTGCTCGTCCCCTCCTCTGCCAGGCTCAAGAACCCGACCCGCGGGATCCGACCCTGCAGCTGGGGCATTCTGTTGCCAATTCCGCTGCCGGCAACCCTGAAGAGAAAAACGGGCCAGCTCCTTGCGAAGCCCACCCATTGATTTCATTGGTCGGGACGGCGGGATTCGAATTCGTGACCCTTGCACCCCACCGGAGTTTCTATCGTTTCAGGACACCTATAGACGTCCAAGGGATCTTGACCTCAACGGGCCTTCGTACCCAGGTTTTGTATATTCCCTGGGTATGGGTCCACTGGCTGTTGCGTCACGGCGCCCTACCCAGTAAAGTTAATATTTCCTGGGTATGTCTATGGCCGCACCCGTCCCTTTCCTTTTCCAACCGCACGAACTGGCCTTTCGCACCCAGTATGCGGAATTGAAGGAACGCACGCGCTCGACGACGTCTTTGCTTCCCGGCACGCCGGGCACCCTCATCAAGCGGACGGGCACCGGGCGGCCGTACTGGTATCGGGTCTACCAGACTGCCGGCGCAAGCCAGGTCGAAGACTTGGTCGGCAGAGACGACGACGAAGACCGGCTGCTCGACGCGCGCGCGGAACTCGACTTCGCACAGTGGACCGCCACTCAGGTCCGCAACTTGCGGAAGCTCGAGTTCCAGGTCGCGGACAAGGGAGTCGCGAGTGTGCTCGTCGAACTGCACAACAAGGGCTTGCTGACCGAGGGTCTCGTGGTCGTCGGAACGCTCGGCTACATGGCCTGGCTGAACGAACTGGGCGCTCGGGCAGTTTCTGCGAAGACGCAAGACATCGACCTCGCCGCGCGCCAGCGGTTGAAGCTCGCGGCGCCGCAGTCGTTTCTGGCAGCGATGCAGGCGACCAGACTCGGATTCACACCCGTACCGGGGATGCCGAACGACGAGCCGCCGACCTCGGTCAAGCTCAAGGGCCGCGACGGCCTCCGGGTCGACGTCCTGACGCACGGAAGGCGCCTTGGGGAGTCGGTCCCGGTGGTGCCCTTGATGTGGCATGCCCAGACTGTTCCGCACTACGACTATCTGCTAGACCAGCCCAGGCAGGCAGCGGTGCTCGCCGGCGGCCACTGTGTCCCGGTGCTGCTGCCCCGACCGGAACGTCTCGTCTGGCACAAGCTCTACGCAAGCGCGTCGCGACGGACCTTTCCGGAAAAGGCCGAAAAGGACTTGCTCCAAGCCGTCACGTTGGCGGCCATCCTGACGGAGCGGGAAGATGAAACGCTCCGCGAGTCGCTGGCCGACGTTCCCGTTGCCATGAAGGGAATCCTGCGCAAGAGGCTACCCGCAGTTCGCCGAACCCTTTGCCGACACGAGCAAGCCAAAACTGCCTTCGAGCTAGCCCTGGGCTAGCAATGGGAGTGCCGGAGTCTTTCGGACCATGAGGCGACGCGGCCAAGCAGCGCTTCGGCTCCTTCGTCGAGCTCAATGCCTGGCTTGCGGACCGCTGCCGGGCGCAGTGGAGCGAGATCCGCCACCCCGAGCACAGACAGTTCAGCGTCGCCGAGTGCACAGCTGATCGTCACGCGGTCAGCGAATAGCGGCTCAATATTGGATACGCTGCAGATTTTGAGGGCACAGTGAGGGCACGAACTCGCCAAAGTCAAATGGGTTAGCAGCTCATCACTGCTAACCCATTGATTTCATTGGTCGGGACGGCGGGATTCGAACTCGCGACCCCTTGCACCCCATGCAAGTGCGCTACCAGGCTGCGCTACGCCCCGTTTCGCACGGATTATAGGTGGCGAGGTCGGCGCCGCCGGCGTCACGGCACGAGCAGGCCGCGGATCGAGATGAGTTCCTGGCGCACTTGCGCCGCCGACAAGGTGAAGAGAGGCAGATCGCCGGCCGCGCCGTCGCCATCGTCTCGCGCCGGCGGGGAAAGCGGCGCCGGAGGCGTCGCATGGATTGCGCTCGACTCGCGCGCGGCCCGGGCCGATTCGGCTTCGCCGCGATGCGCGCCGGCGTCGGCGAGGCGGTTGCGGGCGCCGCTGATCGTGAAGCCCTGCTCGTAGAGCAGCTCGCGGATGCGCCGGATCAGGAGCACCTCGTGGTGCTGGTAGTAACGGCGGTTGCCGCGCCGCTTCATCGGCTTGAGCTGGGTGAATTCCTGCTCCCAGTAGCGCAGCACGTACGGCTTGACGCCGCACAACTCGCTCACCTCTCCGATCGTGAAGTAGCGTTTGGCCGGGATCGGTGGGAGGGTTTTCTCCATGAAAATCAACAAGATCAGGAGATAAACCTCTAATCTACTCGAACTCGTCTGCCGGCGGCGTGTCGCCTTGCACGACTCCCTTCAGTTTGTGACTCGCGTGAAATGTCACGACATGGCGCGCCTTGATCGGAATCGCCTCCCCGGTTCGCGGGTTGCGCCCCGGCCGAGGCGCTTTGCGCCGGATGTTGAAGTTGCCGAAGCCCGACATCTTGACGTCGTCGCCTTCGAGCAGGGTCTTGTGGATGAGGTCGAAGAAGGCCTCGACCATGTCCTTGGACTCGCGCTTGTTCAGGCCGAGCCGCTCGAACAGGAGCTCGGCGAGCTCGGCCTTGGTGAGCGTCGGCGTCACCAGGGTCGGCTGCAGGCTGCGCGGCGCGGGCGGGTCGGGACGGCTCATGTGCTTGCCGTGGCGCCGGGCTATTGCGCCCGCAGCCGGACGCCGAGCCGCGCTTCGAGCGCCGCCAGGACGCCGGCGACGACGCCTTCGATCCGCTCGTCGGTCAGGGTCTGCGCGTCGTCGCGGATCTCCAGGCGGAGCGCAAGGCTGCGCTCGCCTTCGCCGATCCCGGCGACCGGGCTCTTCGGCTCGTAGACGTCGAACAGGGTCGCGGCGCGGACGGCGCCGGCCGAGCCGGCGTCGACCGCGTCGATCAGCGCTGCGTGCGTCACGCCCCTGCCAGCGACGACGGCGATGTCGCGCCAGGCCGGCTGCTGCTTGGGCAACGGCACGAAGGTCGGCGAGGCGCGTTCCAGCAGCACCTCGGCATCGACCTCGAAGACGATCGCGCTGCCCGGAATCTCGTAGGCCTGGCGCCAGCGCGGATGGAGTTCGCCGAGGAAGCCGACCCGCCGGCCGTCGAGCTCGATCGCAGCGCTGCGCCCGGGGTGGAGCGCGGGATGCGGCGCAGCGACGAAGCGGGGCCGGCGCGGCGCGAGCAATGCTTCGAGATCGCCCTTGACATCGAAGAAGTCGACCGGCCGCTCGGCGCTGCCCCATTGCATCGGCTCGACCGGGCCGAACGCCAGGCCGCCGACCTTCAACGGCTGGCGCACCCCGGCGACCGAGGCAGGGCCGTCGGCCGCGGCAGCGTCGCGCAGGTAGACCTTGCCGAGCTCGAACACCCGCACCCGCGCCGCCTTGCGCGCCAGGTTGACGCGCAGCACCTCGACCAGGCTGCCGACCAGGCCCGAGCGCATCACCGAGTACGCCTGGGCGATCGGGTTGACGACCCGCACCGGATCGGCGTTGGCAGCGAAGTCGCGCTCCCAGCGCTCGTCGACGAAGCTGAAGCTTATCGTCTCCTGCCAGCCGAGGTCGGCGAGGGCGTGGCGCAGGCGCGCCGGCGGGCGGCGCGCCTCGCTCGGCACGCGGGCCACCAGCGTCCCTTGCGATGGTCGCGGATCGAGGGCGTCGTAGCCGACCAGGCGGATCACTTCCTCGATCAGGTCTTCCTCGATCCGAAGGTCGAAGCGCCAGCTGGGCGGAACGACCTCGACCCGGCCCGGCGTGCTCGTCCAGACGAAGCCGAGGCGCGTCATCACGCCTTCGCAGTCGGCCTGCGTCACGGGCAGGCCGATCACCTTGGCGGCGCGGGCGACGCGCAAGGCGACCGGCGCCGGCGTCGGGAGGTTGACGAGGTGGTCGTCGATCGGGCCGCAGGTCGTTGCCGCGCCGCCGCAGATCGCGACGATCAGCGAGGTGATCCGCTCGAGGTGCTCGACGGTCGTCGCCGGGTCGACGCCGCGCTCGAAGCGATGACCGGCGTCGGTGGAGAACTTGTAGCGGCGCGAGCGCCCGGCAACCGACTCGGGCCACCAGAACGCCGCCTCGACATAGATGTTCCTGGTCGCGTCGCTGACCGCGGTGCGGGCGCCGCCCATGATGCCGGCGAGCGACTCGACGCGCGAATCGTCGGCGATCACGCCGACGCCCGCGTCGAGCTCGATGGTCGCGCCGTTGAGGAGCTCGAGCGATTCGCCCGGCCGGCCCCAGCGGACCGTCAGGCCGCCGTCGATGGTGTCGAGGTCGAAGATGTGGGACGGCCGGCCCAGCTCGAACATCACGTAGTTCGAGATGTCGACCAGCGGTGCGACGGTGCGCTGGCCGCAGCGAGCCAGCCGCTGCGCCATCCAGGGCGGCGTCGTCGCCCGGGTATCGATGCCGCGGACGATCCGCCCGGAAAAGCGCCCGCACAGATCGGGCGCCTCGATCGCGACGCGCAGCACGGTGACGTCGCTCACCGGCGCCGGAGCGATCGTCGGTGCCTTGAGCGGCGCACCGGTCAGCGCCGCGACCTCGCGGGCGACCCCGAAGACGCTCAGGCAGTGGCCGAGGTTCGGGGTGAGCTTGAGAGTGAAGATCGTGTCGTCGAGCTGCAGGTGCTCACGCAGGTCGGCGCCGACCGGGGCGGCGGCGTCGAGGACGAGCAGTCCGCCATGGTCGTCGGAGAGCTTGAGCTCGCGCGCCGAGCAGAGCATGCCGCGGCTCTCGACGCCGCGGATCGTGCCGACCACGATCCGGAACGGCGTTGCGCCCTCGCCTGCGGTCGCCGACGGCAGCTCGGCGCCGACGCGCGCCAGCGGCACCTTCATCCCGGCGCGGACGTTCGGTGCGCCGCAGACGATCTCGAGCGTCTCGCCGTCGCCGGCATCGACCCGGCAGACGCGCAGGAGATCGGCGTTGGGATGCGGCGCGACCTCGAGAACTTCGGCAACCACGACGCCATGGAACGGCGGCGCCGCCGGTCGCAGGTCCTCGACCTCGAGCCCGGCCATCGTCAACTGCTCGGCGAGCTCGGCGGTCGAGATCGGCGGATCGCAGAACTCGCGCAACCAGGATTCGGGAAACTGCATGTCAGGCCCAGGTCCCGCACGGCCGCCCGAAGGGACCTGGCGCCCCCTCGGGGGGCAGCGAACGCAGTGAGGAGCCATCGGGCTTCATGAAAACTGGCGGAGGAAGCGCAGGTCGCCGTCGAAGAACAGGCGCAGGTCGTCGATGCCGTAGCGCAGCATCGCCAGCCGATCGATTCCGGAGC
>JBDTUG010000202.1:0-6812 GCA_040007855.1 Caldimonas sp. | reverse complement strand
ACGGCATCGGCCTGAACAAGATCCTGGGCACGATCCACACCTATCCGACGATGTCCGAAGCCAACAAGTCGGTAGCCGGTGCGTGGAGGCTCGCCCACCAGCCGGCAAGGCTGCTCGCGTTCGCCGCCCTGTTCCATGCCTGGCGTCGTGCGTAGAGACGGCGACCCGGGCGACAACGAGCTCGTGGAGCTCCTCGTCGTCATGCCCGTGCTGAACGAGGCCGCTTCACTGGCCGAGAGCCTGCAAGCGCTTCAGCCCTTGCGGCGGCGCGGTGCCTCGCTGATCGTGGTCGATGGCGGCAGCACCGACGGCAGCGTCGAGATCGCAGACCGTGGGGCAGATCGGACCTTGAGCGCCGCGCGTGGCCGCGCATCGCAGATGAACGCAGGCGCGGCGGCGCAGCCGTGCCGCGTCATGCTCTTTCTGCACGCGGACACGCGATTGCCCGACGGCGCGTACGAACTCATCCTCGCAGCCATCGCCGACGGACATGCGTGGGGTCGCTTCGATGTGCGCATCGACAGCGATCGGCCCTCGCTGAGGCTGGTGAGCTGGCTGATCAATCTGCGCTCACGCCTGACCGGGATCGCCACCGGTGACCAGGCCCTGTTCATGACCCGCGCCGCATTCCGCGCGGCGGGTGGTTTCCCGGCGCTGGAACTGATGGAAGACATCGAGATGTCGCGCCGGCTGAGCGGATTGCAAGCCCCGCCTGTTTGCGCGCGCGCGTCCTGACCTCCGCGCGACGCTGGGAACAGGGCGGGGTAGGGCGCACGGTCTGGTTGATGTGGCGTCTGCGTGCGGCGTACTTTTTCGGCGCCGACCCGGCGCGCCTGGCGCAGCGCTACGGGCACGGTCGACTCGACAAGCGATGACCTCGCACCCGCCCCGTGTCGACATCGCCGTGCTGGCCAAGGCGCCGATCGCGGGCTTCGCCAAGACGCGGCTGATCGCGGCGCTCGGTCCGGCGGGTGCGGCACGACTGCATCGGCGCCTGGCCGCCAGAACCGTCGCCACCGCCGTGAGCGCGGCGCTGGGCGAGGTCACCATCTGGGGTGCTCCCGACACCGCGCATCGCTTCTTTCGCGCTCTCTCGTGACGCTACGGCGTCAAGTCGCGTTCGCAACCCTCGGGCGATCTCGGTCGGCGATTGCTCGCCGCCTTCGCGCACGGGCAAGTGGGCATTCCGCTCCTGGTGATCGGTACCGACTGTCCGCCGCTCACGGCATCGCACCTGCACGCGGCCGCCGATGCTCTGCGCGCCGGCCACGACGCCACCTTCCTCGCTGCCGAGGACGGCGGCTATGTGCTGATCGGACTTCGACGCGCCATACCGGGGCTGTTTCGCGACATCGCCTGGGGCACCGATCGCGTGATGGCGCAGACCCGCGGACGAATGCGGGAGCTCGCGCTGACATGGCACGAAGGCGAGGTGCTCTGGGATGTCGATCGACCCGAGGATCTGCATCGTCTCGCTGCCCTTGACGCCTCGGGGCCTCGATGACCTGGCACGCCTTCGATTGCAATGCCCTTGCGGGCACGCACAAGCCCTTCCACGCCGGCGCGCGCCGTCAGCACGCCGTCAGCGTGCCGTTAATCTTCGTAGGCCGACAGCGGCGGGCAGGAGCAGGAGAGGTTGCGGTCGCCCCAGACGTTGTCGACTCGACCGACCGGCGCCCAGTACTTGGCGTCGCGCAAGGCGGCTACCGGGTAGGCCGCTTCCGCGCGCGTGTATGGATGGCCCCAGTCGGCGGCGAGCAGGGCGTCGGCGGTGTGCGGTGCGTGCTTGAGCGGGTTGTCGGCGCGCGGCCATACGCCTTGCTCGACCTTGGCGATCTCGGCGCGGATCGCGATCATGGCCGCGCAGAAGCGGTCGAGTTCGGCCAGCGATTCGCTCTCGGTAGGCTCGACCATCAGCGTGCCGGCGACCGGAAAGCTCAGGGTCGGGGCGTGGAAGCCGTAGTCGATCAGGCGCTTGGCGACGTCTTCGGCGCTGATGCCCTGGGCGCCGCCGGTCGCCTCCTTCAGCGGGCGCAGGTCGAGGATGCACTCGTGGGCGACGCCGCCGCCGGCGATGCCGGCGACGTTGCCGCTGCAGTGCAGTTCGTAGTGCCCGGCCAGCCGCGCGGCGATGTAGTTGGCCGAGAGGATGGCGGTCTCGGTGGCGCGCTGCAGGCCTTCTGCACCCATCATCCGCATGTACATCCAGCTGATCGGCAGGACCGAGGCGTTGCCGAGCGGCGCCGCCGAGACCGCGCCGACCCCCTGGCCCGGCTGGCCGCTCGCGCCATGGCCCGGCAGGTAGGGCACCAGGTCGGCCACCACGCAGATCGGGCCGACGCCCGGGCCGCCGCCGCCGTGCGGGATGCAGAAGGTCTTGTGCAGGTTGAGGTGGCTGACGTCGCCGCCGAACTCGCCGGGCGCGGCCACGCCGACCAGGGCGTTCATGTTCGCGCCATCCACGTAGACACGGCCGCCGTGCTGGTGCACGAGCGCGCAGATCTGCTTCACGTGGGTGTCGAACACGCCGTAGGTCGAAGGGTAGGTGATCATGATGCAGGCGAGCTGCGCGCTGTGGGCCGTGCACTTTGCCGCCAGGTCAGCCAGATCGATGTTGCCTTCGTCGTCGCACTTGGTTACGACCACCTGCAACCCGGCCATCTGCGCGCTGGCCGGGTTGGTGCCGTGCGCCGATTCAGGGATCAGGCAGATGCCGCGATGCGCTTCGCCACGCGCTGCGTGGAAGGCCTTGATCACGAGCAGGCCGGCGTATTCGCCCTGCGAGCCGGCATTGGGCTGCAGGCTCACGCCGCTGTAGCCGGTGGCCTGGCACAACCAGGCTTCGAGTTGGGTGCGCAGCTGTTCGTAACCGGCGAGCTGTTCGATCGGCGCGAACGGGTGGATGTTTGCGAACTCGGGCCAGGTGATGGGAATCATCTCGCTGGTCGCGTTCAGCTTCATCGTGCACGAGCCGAGCGGGATCATCGAGCGGTCGAGCGCCAGGTCCTTGTCGGCGAGCCGGCGCAGGTAGCGCAGCATCTCCGTCTCGGAGCGGTGCCGGTGGAAGGTCGGGTGGGTGAGGAAGGCGCTGGTCCGCTGCAGCGCGACAGGGACGAGGGTGGCGATGCCCTCTTCGGCGCGCGCCCAGGCGCCGCGCGGTGCGGCGCCGAGGCCGGCGGCGGCGAAGGCAGCCAGGATCGAATCGACGTCGGCGCGCGTGCTCGTCTCGTCGAGGCTGATGCCGACGCTGGCCGGCGAGGCGCGGCGCAGGTTCATGCCGGCGCCGACCGCCGCGGCATGCAGCGCCTCGGTCCGCTCGCCGGTGGCGATCTCGAGCGTGTCGAAGGCGCTCTCGTGGGCGCGGGCCAGACCCATCGCCTCGAGGCCGGCCGCCAGCACCGCGGTGTAGCTGGCGACGCGGCGGGCGATCCGGGTCAGCCCGTCGGGCCCGTGGTAGACCGCGTACATGCCGGCGACGACGGCCGGCAGGACCTGCGCCGTGCAGATGTTGCTGGTCGCCTTCTCGCGGCGGATGTGCTGCTCGCGCGTCTGCAAGGCGAGCCGGTACGCCGGCCGGCCGTGCGAGTCGACGCTCACGCCGACCAGCCGGCCGGGCATCGAGCGCTTGAATTCGTCCCTGGTGGCCAGGTAGGCAGCGTGCGGGCCGCCATTGCCCATCGGCATGCCGAAGCGCTGCGTGTTGCCGACGCAGATGTCGGCGCCGAGTTCGCCGGGCGGAACGAGCAGGGTCAGGGCGAGCAGGTCGGCGGCGACGATGGCGACGCCGCCCTTCGCGTGGGCCGATCCGATGAGCGGCTTCAAGTCGTGGACCTCGCCGCTCACGCCCGGGTATTGCAGCAGCACGGCGAAGGCGCCGGCGTCGCCGCAGGTCTGCGCCGGTCCGGTGACGACGGTGATGCCGAGCGGCGCCGCGCGGGTGCGCACCACCTCGAGCGTCTGCGCCAGCACGTCGTCGGCGACGAAGAAGGTCGGCGCGGGCGCGTCCCTGGCGGCGCTGTTCATGCGCAGGGCCAGGGTCATCGCTTCGGCGGCGGCGGTCGCTTCGTCGAGCATCGAGGAGCCGGCGATTGCCATGCCGGTGAGGTCGCAGACCATCGTCTGGAAGTTGATCAGCGCCTCCAGCCGCCCCTGCGCGATCTCCGCCTGGTACGGGGTGTAGGCGGTGTACCAGGCCGGGTTCTCGAGGACGTTGCGCAGGATGACGCCGGGCGTGTGGGTGCCGTGGTAGCCCTGGCCGATGAAGCTCTTCAGGATCCGGTTCTGCGCCGCGATGCCGCGCAGTTCGGCGAGCGCTTCCTCCTCTCCCAGCGGCGCCGGCAGGCGCATCGCCGAAGCTCGGGCGATCGACGCCGGGACGATCGCCTCGATCAGGGCCCGCCGCGACGCCGCGCCGATCGTGGCAAGCATCGTCGCCTCGGCGGCGGCGTCGATGCCGACGTGGCGGGCGACGAATTCGGTGGCGCTTTCGAGCTCGGCGAGCGGCTTCAGGGCAGACATGAGCATGGGAGTCCTCGATACGAAGGCGGCGGTGAGCGGCTCAGGCGCGGCTCAGGCGTTCTTGACCAGTTCGTCGTAGGCCGCCTGGTCGAGCAGCGACGCCGTCTCGGCCGGGTCGGCGACCTTGACCTTGAAGAACCAACCGGCGGCGAGCGGATCCCTGTTGGCCAGCGAGGGGTCGGCGCGCAGCGCCTCGTTGACCTCGACGATCTCGCCGCCGACCGGCATGTACAGGTCGGCCGCCGCTTTCACCGACTCGACGACACCGGCCACGTCGCCCTTCTTGAAGCTCTTGCCGATGGCGGGCAGGTCCACGAAGACGATGTCGCCGAGCGTGTCTTGCGCGTGTGCGGTGATGCCCACCGTGGCGGCTCCGGCGTCGCTGCCGCTGATCCATTCGTGGTCGCTGGTGTACTTGACGCTCATGGCAATCTCCTGCAAAAGGGGTCGGAAGGCTCAGCTGCGGAAATAGCGGTGCGGCGCGAACGGCATGGCGGTGACCCGCATCGGCTGGCGCTGGCCGCGCACGTCGGCGTCGACGCTCGTTCCGGGCGTGGCGAGGGCGCTCGGCAGGTAGGCCATGGCGATCGGCTGGCCCACGCTCGGGCCGACCGTGCCGCTGGTGACGCGTCCGAGCACGGCGCCGGCGGCGTCGACGAGGGCGGCGCCTTCGCGCACCGGCACCCGCCCGAGGCCGAGCAGGCCGACCCGCTTTTTCGCCGGGCCGCCGGCGAGCTGGCCGGCGATCACCGGCGCGCCCGGGTAGCCGCCGGCGCGTGCGCCGTCCGGGCGCCGCACCTTCTGGATCGCCCAGGCGAGGGCGGCCTCGATCAGCGTGGTGGTCGTGTCGATGTCGTGACCGTAGAGGCACAGGCCCGCCTCGAGCCGGAGCGTGTCGCGCGCCCCCAACCCTGCCGGCGCGACCTCGGGCTCGGCGAGCAGGGCGCGACCGAGCGCCTCGGCATCGCCGGCGGCGACCGAGATCTCGAAGCCGTCTTCGCCTGTGTAGCCGGAGCGCGTCGCGAAGCAGTCGATGCCGGCGATCGCCGCCGCCGTGCCGCTCATGAAGGTGAGGCCCGACAAGGCCGGCGCCAGCCGCGCCATCACCGCGGCGGCGCGCGGGCCCTGCAAGGCGAGCAGCGCCTGCTCCGGCATCGGCTCGATGGTGCAGCGGTGGGCGATCCGCGCGCGCAGGTGGGCGAGGTCGGCGTCCTTGCAGGCGGCGTTGACGATCAGGAAGAGGTGGTCGTCGCGGCGCGTCACCATCAGGTCGTCGAGGATGCCACCGGCGTCGTTGGTGAACAGGGCATAGCGCTGCTTGCCAACCGGCAGGCCGACCACGTCGACCGGCACCAGCGTCTCCAGGGCAGCCGCCGCATCGTCGCCGCGCAGCCGCAACTGCCCCATGTGCGAAACGTCGAACAGCACCGCCGACTCCCGGCACTGCCGGTGCTCGGCCAGGATGCCTTTCGGGTACGAGACCGGCATCGAGTAGCCGGCGAACGGCACCATCTTCGCGCCGAGCGCCTGATGGAGGGCGTGCAGCGGCGTCTGCAGCAGCGTCGGGGGCGAGGCGGGCGAATCGGGGTGGGTCATGGCGGCTCCGGAGCAAATTGCACACCCACGGGCGCGCTCGCCCACGGTTCATGCCCTTGCTGTCCGCTCTACCTGAGAGATTGGCGGCGCCGCGAACGGCACCGCTTGCCCCTTCGGTGGGCCCGCTCGGGGCGGGCCTCTCTCCAGCGAGGAACGCCCGCTTGCGCAAGCGTTTGCCAGTCCTTGATGCCCGAGCGTTCGACGCGACCCGATGGCCCCGTCTGCGCCTTCGGCGGCTTCCTCGCGGAAGCGCTCTCCTGGCGGCCGCAAGTCTAGCAGCGCGTCCGGCCGCCTCGATAATGGCTCGCATGACGAGCAGCGAGGAGTGGCTCCGCATCGAGTCGCTCGACCTCGAAGCGCAAGGCGTGGCGCACAACGTCGAGGGCAAGGTGGTGTTCGTCGAGGATGCCCTGCCCGGCGAGGAAGTCCGGGTCGCGGTGCGCCGCCGCAAGAACAACTGGGAGCAGGCGGCGCTGGTCGCCCTGCGCCGCGAAAGCGCGCAGCGGGTGGTGCCACGCTGCCCGCACTTCGGCGTCTGCGGCGGCTGCGCGATGCAGCACCTGCACGTCTCGGCGCAGGTCGCGACCAAGCAGCGCGCGCTCGAAGACGCGCTCTGGCACCTCGGCAAGCTGCGCCCCGAGCGGGTGCTGCGGCCGATCGAAGGCCCGGCCTGGGGTTATCGGCAGCGGGCCCGCTTG
>JBDTUG010000201.1:0-6814 GCA_040007855.1 Caldimonas sp. | reverse complement strand
CCATGTTGACGATGTCGACGCTGCCGTCGCCCTTCTTGACGAGCCAGGTCCAGCCGGAGCCGAAGTTGCCGACCGCGCTCTTCTGGAACGCCTCCTTGAAGGCCGCGTAGCCGCCCCACTTGGCCTTGATCGCCGCCGCGAGCGCGCCGGAAGGCTCACCGCCGCCGCCCGGCTTCATGCAACTCCACAGAAAGGTGTGGTTCCAGATCTGGGCGGCGTTGTTGTAGATGCCGCCGCTCGCCTTCTTGACGATGTCCTCGAGGGCCATCGACTCGAACTCGGTCCCCTTCTGAAGGTTGTTCAGGTTGTCGACGTAGGCCTTGTGATGCTTGCCGTAGTGGTACTCGAGCGTTTCCTTGCTGAGGGCGGGCGCGAGCGCGTCCATGGCATACGGCAACGGGGGCAGGGTGTGTTCCATGGCTTTCCTCTCTGCGAACGGGTGGCTTTGCGGAAGATTGTAGGCAGCTGGCGATTGTCAGCACGCCGCATGCCTGCGCCGCCGGCGCCAGATGGCGATCAGAGCGGCGTCGGCCCGGGTCGGATCGCCTTGACGTCGACGCGCGCCTGGCCGTCGTGCAAGGTCGCGACCAGCGCATCGCCGGGCCGCATCTGCGCCACCGACGACACCGGATGACCGCCGGCGTCGACGAGCAGCGCGTAGCCGCGGGCCAGGACCCGATGCGGGCCGAGCGCCTCGAGCCGGATCGCGGCCGCCTCGACGCGGCCGGCCTGGCGCGCCAGGCCACGCAGAAGGCTCGCCTGCGCGCGCGCTGCAGCGGCGTCGCTGGCCGTCCGGCAGGCGGCCAGGCGGCGCCGCGCGCCGGCAGCCAGCCGCCCAGCCAGCAGCTCGAGGCCATGGCCGCGCCGGGCCACGCTTTCGCTCGGGCGCGCCAGTCGCAAGGCGAGCCGGTCGAGCCGTTGCGCTTCACGCTCGAGGGTGGCCGCGGTGCGCCGGTCGAGCGCCGACGCGCAGGCTGCCAGCGTGTCGCGCGCCGACGCCGTCGCCGGAGCGACGAGCTCGGCCGCGGCGGTCGGCGTCGCGGCACGGAGGTCGGCGGCAAGGTCGGCCAGGGTGACGTCGGTTTCATGGCCGACGCCGCTCACGACCGGCATCGGCGCGGCGCGGATCGCCCGCACGACGCTTTCCTCGTTGAAGGCCCACAGGTCCTCGAGGGAGCCACCGCCGCGGCAGACAATGAGCACCTCGACCTCGTTGCGCCTGGCCGCGACGGCGATCGCCTGGCACAGGGCGGCCGGCGCATCGATGCCTTGCACGAGGCTGGGATAGACGAGCACGCCGACGTGCGGCGAACGCCGCGCCAGCGTCGTGACTACGTCGTGCAGAGCCGCGCCGGCCAGCGAGGTGACGACGCCGACGCTGCGCGCAAAGGCAGGCAGGGCCCGCTTCGCAACGGCATCGAACAGGCCTTCGGCTTCGAGCTTGGCCTTCAGCCGCAGGAAGCGCTCGTAGAGCGCCCCCGCGCCCGCCCTGCGGATTGCCTCGACCACGAACTGCAGCTCGCCCCGCGGCTCGTAGACCGCGAGGCGGCCGCGCAGCTCGACCGCGTCGCCGTCGCGGGGGAGGAAGTCGCAGAGCTGGGCAGCGCGCCGGAACATGGCGCAGCGCAGAGCCGCGCCACCCTGCGGATCCTTGAGGTTGAAGTAGCAGTGGCCGCTCGCGGCACGAGAAAAGCCGGAAATCTCGCCGCTCACGGTGCAGGCGGAAAAGCCCGCATCGACCAGCTCGGCGACGGCAGCGATGAGCGCGGAAACGCTCCAGGACGGGCGCGCCGACAACGCCGTGGCGAGCTCATTCATCGGCAAACCCACGGCCGGTGCGGTCTGACAACTCCACAGCCGCGCCGTTGCTGGGCTGGCGTGGCGAGATGCTCCGGGAGGCCGCACAGTGGCAATACAAGTCGTTGATTCAAAACGATTTTTTCCTGCTCAAAAGTTCAGCAATCCAATCCGCAGCGCGCCGATGCTGACGCGCCGGGCTGTCGCACCCGGGTTGTCCACAAAGTTGTCCACGGCAACGGTGGACGATGCCGCGCGCCTTGCGGCCAGGTCCCAAGCTGGCCGGCTTCGCAGGTCGCAAGGTCGGGGCCGAAGCGCTGGCACCACGCCATAATCCGCGCGCAGCGAAACTCATGCCGGTCGCGGGAAGCGGCCACGGGAAAGGCCCCTATTGCTTTCGATAATACAAGCGGCCGGCTGGCCGATCTGGCCGCTTCTGATCTGCTCGATTGCGGCACTGGCCGTGGTCATAGAGCGGCTGACGAGCCTGCGAAGCGTGCGCGTGGCACCCCCCCGCTTGCTCGACGAGGTGATCTCCGTGACGCGGGCCCATCTGCCCGCCTCCGACGTCGTCAACAAGCTCGCCGACAACTCCGTGCTGGGCGGCGTCCTGGCGGCCGGCCTGCGCGCCGTCATCGCCGAACCGCGGATCACCGAGATCGCCCTGCGCAACGCCTTCGAACAGGCCGGCCGCGCCGCCGTGCACCGACTCGAGCGCTACCTCAACGCGCTCGGCACGATCGCCTCGGCGGCCCCCCTGCTCGGCCTGATGGGCACGGTGATCGGCATGATCGAAATTTTCGGCTCGCAGGCGCCGACCGGCGGCAGCAACCCGGCGCTGCTCGCGCACGGGATCTCGGTCGCCCTTTACAACACCGCCTTCGGGCTGATGATCGCGATCCCGGCACTGATGTTCTATCGTTACTTCCGCGGCGCCGTCGACGCCTACACGCTCGACATGGAGCAGGCCGCGAACCGGCTCGTGCCGCATCTGATGCGCTTCGCGATGCCGCGTCCGTGACCGAGCCGAAGCCGTGAACTTCCGCCGGCCGCGCCCCGAGGATCCCGAGATCAACCTGATCCCGTTCATCGACGTGCTGCTGGTCATCCTGATCTTCCTGATGCTGTCGACCACCTACTCGAAGTTCACCGAGCTGCAGGTCACCCTCCCGGTCGCCGACGCCGACCAGGCGCGCGACCGGCCGCACGAGATCATCGTCGCGGTCGCCGCCGACGGCCGCTACGCGGTCAACAGGAAGCCGGTCGATGGGCGCAGCGTCGACATCCTCGCCGCCGAGCTCAGCGCCGCGGCCGCCGGCTCGAGCGAGATGATCCTGATCGTCTCGGCCGACGCGACCGCGGCGCACCAGAGCGTCATCAACGTGATGGACGCGGCCCGGCGCGCCGGCATCGCCAAGCTGACCTTCGCGACCCAGTCGTCGGCCGGCGCCGGCGCCACCAAGCCCTGACCCGATGGCGGTGCGGCCGGGGCCGGCCGATCTGCGCAGCCGGGCCGGGTCCCGCCTGCAACGGCTGTGGACGGGGCGCGGCGCGGCCAGCGGCGCGCTCCTGCCCCTGGCCTGGGCGTTCGGCGCGGTGAGCGCCCTGCGCCGCGCCACGTTTCGCCTCGGCCTGTTCGCGACCCATCACCTGCCGGCGCGCGTCGTCGTCGTCGGCAACCTGCTGGTCGGCGGGGCCGGCAAGACGCCGGCGGTGATCGCGGTCGTCACCCTGCTGCGCCGGCACGGCTGGGTGCCGGGCATCGTCTCGCGCGGCTACGGCCGCCAGGACGATGCGGTACGGGAAGTGACACCCGCGAGCGACCCCCGGCTCGCCGGCGACGAGCCGCTGCTGCTGGCGCGGCGGACCGGCGCCCCGGTGTTCGTCGGCGCCGACCGGGTCGCCGCCGGCCACGCATTGCTCCAGGCGCATCCGGCAGTCGACGTGATCGTCAGCGACGACGGCCTGCAGCACCTCGCCCTCGAGCGCGACGTCGAGGTTCTGCTGTTCGACGAGCGCGGCGCCGGCAACGGCCGGCTTCTGCCCGCCGGGCCGCTGCGCGAACCGCTGCCGGGTGCCGTCGCTCCCGGTCGCCTCGTTCTCTACAACGCCTCGGCGCGCAGCACGCCGCTCGCCGGCTACCTTGGCCAGCGCGCGCTGACCGGCCTGGTGCCGCTCGACGCGTGGTGGCAGGGCGGCCTGCCGAGCCTCGACGCGCTCGCGGCGCTGCGCGACAAGCCGGTCGTCGCCGCCGCCGGGCTGGCCCGGCCGGAGCGCTTCTTCGCGATGCTGCGCGAGCACGGCCTCGTGGTCTCGGAGCTGCCCCTGCCGGATCATCACGACTTCCGCACCCTGCCCTGGCCGATCACCGCCGGCGACGTCGTGGTCACGGAAAAGGATGCCGTCAAGATCGGCCCGGGCCGACGGTCCGGCACGCGGATCTGGGTGGCGGCGCTAGACTTCAGCCCCGAGCCCGCCTTCGAAGAGGCCCTGCTCGCCCTGCTGCCCCGTCCCGAGCCTCAGCCGCCGCCCCCTCCGCATGGAAATCCGCCTCCTTGAGCTGCTCGTTTGCCCGATCTGCAAAGGCCCGCTCCAGCATTGGCGCCCGCCTCTGCAGGAGCGCCAGGAGCTGGTCTGCCCGGCGGACCGGCTGGCCTTTCCAGTGCGCGACGGGATCCCGGTGATGCTCGAAGGCGAAGCGCGCGCCCTCGCTGCCGACGCCTAGGCCCCGCCCACGGCACGGCGGACCTTGGTCTTCCACGTCCTGATTCCAGCCCGGCTCGCTTCGACCCGCTTGCCGGGCAAGGCGCTCGCCGAGATCGGCGGCTTGCCGATGATCGTCCGGGTCGCGCGCCGCGCCGCGCAGTCGGCCGCAGCGTCGGTCACGGTCGCCGCCGACGACGCTCTGATCCTCGCCGCCTGCGCCTCGAACGGCATCGCCGCGGTGCTGACCGGGACGCACCACGCGAGCGGGAGCGATCGCCTGGCCGAAGCCGTCGGATCGCTCGGATTCGGCGCCTCCGACATCATCGTCAACGTGCAGGGCGACGAGCCGATGATCGAGCCGGCCCTGATCGACGCCTGCGCCCGGCTGCTCGGCGAGCGTCCCGACTGCGTGATGAGCACGGCCGCGCACGCGATCCACAGCGCGGCCGATTTCGCCAACCCGAACATCGTCAAGGTGGTCCTCGACGCCGGCGGCGCCGCCCTCTTCTTTTCGCGCGCGCCCATCCCCTGGCCGCGCGACCGCGCCGGCGTCTTCGATCCGGCCGCGGCGGCGCCGCCGCCCTTGCGCCACGTCGGCCTCTACGCCTACCGTGCCGGCTTCCTGCAGCGCTACCCGCGGCTCGCGCCGAGCCCGCTCGAGGCGATCGAGCAGCTCGAGCAGCTACGCGCCCTCTGGCACGGCGAGCGGATCGCCGTGCACGTCAGCGAAGGCGAGCCCGGCATCGGCATCGACACGCCGGCCGACCTTGAAGCGGCGCGCGCGCTGTTCGCCGCCCACGGTGGCGCGGGTTTTGCCTGAGCGTCGGGCGGGCGGCGTCGGAGGTCGCGCCGCCTATGATGGTCTCCCCCTTCGTCCGTCCCGAGAGCCGAAACCGCCCATGAGACTCATCCTGTTGGGACCGCCCGGCGCGGGCAAGGGAACGCAGGCGGCGGTCATCTGCAATCGTTTCGGCATCCCGCAGATTTCCACCGGCGACATGCTGCGCTCGGCGGTCAAGGCGGGCACGCCGCTAGGCCTGGAAGCGAAGAAGGTGATGGATTCGGGCGCCCTGGTCGGCGACGACATCATCATCGGCCTGGTCAAGGAGCGGATCCGCCAGCCCGACTGCGCCGCCGGCTTCCTGTTCGACGGCTTCCCGCGCACGATCCCGCAGGCCGACGCGATGAAGCTCGCCGGCGTCCAGCTCGACTACGTGCTCGAGATCGACGTGCCCGACAGTTCGATCGTCGAGCGCATGAGCGGACGCCGGGTCCACGTCGCCTCCGGCCGGACCTACCACCTGCGTTTCAACCCTCCCAAGGTCGCCGGCCACGACGACCTGACCGGCGAAGAGCTGATCCAGCGCATCGACGATCTCGAGGAAACGGTGACCAAGCGCCTCGAGGTCTACGCACGGCAGACCCGGCCGCTGGTCGAGTACTACCAGCGCTGGGCGGAGTCGGGCGAGCCCGGCGCGCCGGGCTATCGCCGCATCAGCGGCATCGGCAGCGTCGAAGATATCAGCGCCCGCGCGCTGGCGGCGCTCGCCTGAACGAGGAAGGGAATCCGAACGTGGAGATCGCAGGCAAGGTATTCATCGTGACCGGCGGCGCATCCGGCCTCGGCGAAGGCGCGGCGCGGATGCTCGCCGAGCACGGCGCCAAGGTCGTCGTCGCCGATCTCCAGGCCGATCGCGGCGAGTCGGTCGCCGCGGACATCGGCGGCCGGTTCGTGCGCTGCGACGTCAGCCAGGAGGCCGATGGCCAGCAGACCGTCGCGGCCGCGATCGGGCTCGGCAAGCTGGTCGGCCTCGTCAACTGCGCCGGAATCGCTCTCGGGATCAAGACGGTGGGCAAGGACGGCGCGCATCCGCTTGCCTCGTTCACCAAGACGATCACCGTCAACCTGGTGGGCAGCTTCAACATGATCCGCCTCGCCGCCGAGGCGATGTGCCGCAACGACCCCGAGCCGACCGGCGAGCGCGGCGTGCTCATCTCGACCGCCAGCGTCGCCGCCTACGACGGGCAGATGGGCCAGGCGGCCTATTCGGCATCGAAGGGCGGGATCGTCGGCATGACCTTGCCGATCGCCCGCGACCTGGCCCGCAACGGCATCCGCAACATGACGATCGCGCCCGGCATCTTCGGCACGCCGATGATGTTCTCGATGCCGGCCGAGCTGCAGCAGGCCCTGGCCGCGAGCGTGCCGTTTCCGAGCCGGCTGGGTACGCCGGCCGACTATGCCAAGCTGGTGCACCAGATCGTCACCAACGAGATGCTCAACGGCGAGGTGATCCGCCTCGACGGCGCG
>JBDTUG010000200.1:0-6838 GCA_040007855.1 Caldimonas sp. | reverse complement strand
CGAAGCCGGCCCGCTCGATCGCCTGCACCAGCGCCTCGAGCGCCTGCTCGTTGGTCTCGAAATCGGGCCACCAGCCGCCTTCGTCGGCGACGCCGCACAGCGGCCCGCGCTCCTGCATCAGGAGGCCGGCGTGACGGTAGACCTCGGCCGTCCATTCGAGCGCCTGGGAGAAGCTCTGCGCTCCGGGGCAGACCACCATGAAGTCCTGGATGTCGACGCGCCGCCCGGCATGGGCGCCGCCGCCGAAGATCTGGATCTGCGGCATCGGCAGCAGCGTCGCCTCGGCGCCGCCGAGGTATTCGAAGAGCGGCAGGCCGAGCGACGCGGCCGCGGCATGTGCCGCCGCCATCGACACCGCCAGCGTCGCGTTGGCGCCGAGGCGGGTCTTGTTCGGCGTGCCATCGAGCTCGATCAGGCGCCGGTCGAGCGCTTTCTGGTCGCGCGCCGAGGCGCCCGCGAGCGCACGGGCGATCTCGCCGTTGACGTGGCCGACGGCCTGCATCACGTCGAGCCCGCCGTGTCGCCCGGCACCGCCGTCGCGCAACTCATGCGCCTCGCGCGTTCCCCTGGAGGCGCCCGCCGGGCTGATCGCCCGACCGACCGCGCCGTCGGCCAGCGTCAGCTCGGCCTCGACCGTCGGCCGGCCACGGCTGTCCCACACCCGGCGGGCGCTGATCGAACGGATGTCCTGTGGATTCATGAATCGAGCTCGGCACGCCAGGCGGCGGCGATGGAGGAAAGGCGCGCAACGGGGGCGGCGATCAGAGCGCGGCCGACACGGCGCACTCGCGCGCGGTCGGCCTCGTCGCCAAGGTATTCGACCGGCGACTTGCCGTCGACGCGCGCCAGGAAGAGGCCGGGCAGCAGCGCTGCGGCGCGCTGCTCGAGGACTTCGGGCGGCTCCCAGTCGACGGCCTCCAGGTAGGCCCGGGACAAGGCTTCGAAGCTGCCGAGGAAGCCGTCGGTCGCCGCTGGATTCCACAGGCACTTCAGCAGCAGGTGGTTGAGGCAGAAGGCGATGTCGAACGCCGGGTCGCCCCACCAGGCGCATTCGGCATCGATCAGCACCGGGCCCGCGGCGGCGACCAGGATGTTCTTCGGGCTGACGTCGCCGTGCACCAGGGCGAGCGCGTTCGCCTGGGTCGCCTTCACCAGCGCGTCGATCCGTGGCGCCAGGTCGGGATGGCGCCTGGCCGTTGCCAGCAGGTAGGGCTCGAGGCGGATGTCGAAGAAGATCGCGTCGGTCGGGAACTCGGCCGCGAGCGCCGGCCGGGCGGCCGAGAACGCATGGATGCGCGCCAGCACGGTGCCGACGGCGCGCGCCGTGCCGGCATCGGCGTGGCCGTCGCGCAGCGCCTGCTTCCACAGCACGTGGCGCGACGGCTCGAGGTAGCCCATCACCAGCACGCCGAGGCGCGGGTGCTGTCCGAGGACCTCGGCCGTGCAACCGGGGGCCGCTTGCTGCGCCACCTGCATCCAGCGCGCCTCGTAGAGATTGCGTTCGATCGGCGCGCGCCAGTCGGCGGCGACGCGCAGCTTCGGCAGGGCCCGCTTGGCGCAGACCGGACCGCGCGCGGTGTCGATCCGCCAGATGTCGGAGGAGACTCCGCCGGTCAGCGGCCGGCCGAGCAGCGGCTCGGCACCGGCAAGGCCGAGCTCGCGCAGGGCCTCGGCGAACTCCTCGGGGACCGGGATCGCGACTGCCACGGGCTCAGCCATGGCCGCGCGACTCGACGAGCTTGACCAGCGCGTGCAGCGCCTGGTTGGCCGGCGTGGCGATGCCGAGCTCACGTCCGCGCCGGGCGACGAAGCCGTTGAGATGGTCGATCTCGCTCGGCTTGCCGCGCGCCATGTCCTGCGCGGTGGACGAAAGCTGCCCCGGCATCGCCGGCGCGATCCGCTCCATCGCCTCGAGCGCGCGCTCGAGCGGCAGCTCGACGCCGTCGGCCGCGGCCACCGCCACCACCTCCGCGACGACCGCACGCTGCAGCTCGCGGATCGACGCCATCGCCGCCATCCGGCCGTACGGCATCTGCGCCAGGCCGGAGATGGCGTTGTAGGCGCAGTTCACCATCAGCTTCGACCAGAGCTCGGCCATCACGTCGGCCGAGATTCGCACCGGCACCTTGGCCATGGCGAAGAGGTCGACCAGGCCCTGGAGCCGCGCAGCCATGGCCGGCTGCGCACTGCCGGTCGCGCGCATCGCGCCGATCACCAGGTCGCCGCGGCCATAGTGCTTGACGACGCCCGGCCCGGGCATCGCCGTGGCGACGTAGACGACGGCCGGCACGACGACCTGGTGCACGCGCCGGGCAATCGTCGCCGCGTTCTCGACGCCGTTCTGCAGGCTCAGCACGAGGGCGTCGGCGCCAAGATGCGGCGCCATCGCCTCGGCCACTGCATCGGTGTCGGTCGATTTGACGCAGAACAGCACGAGGTCGGCGCCCTGCACCGCCGCCAGCTCGACGCTCGCCCCGATCGACACGTTCTCGACGGCGCCGGTAGCCCGTTCCAGCCGCAGGCCCGAGCGCTCGATCGCCTCGACATGCGCCGCGCGGCCAATCAAGGTGACGGGATGGCCGGCCTGGGCGAGCGCGGCGCCGAAGAAGCTGCCGACAGCGCCGGCACCGACGACCGCTACACGGGGAAGGGAAGCGTTCACCGGCCCATTCTCGGGCCGCGCCGCTGGCGATGAAACCCGTGTTTCACCGGGCCGAAACCGAAGCGAGGAGAGGGAGGGCTGTATCGTGCTCGAGGCGGGTTCCGGAATGATGGCGTCGGCTGCGGCCGACCGGTTCAGGGCACGCGTCTTGCCGGCTCGCGCCGGCGAAGGAAAGCCCGATGTCCGGCCCGGTTCCATCCATCCGCTTCGATCGCCGCAAGTACGGCAGGCACCTGCTGGCCGACGCCTGCGCGGTCGATTCACTGCCATTCTTCATTCAGACGCCGCGCCTGCATCGCCTCGCGTTCTACGAGGTGGTGCTGATCACCGAAGGGCGAGGCGCGCTCGCCCTCGACGGCGCGGCGATCGAGGTCGCGCCGTACCGGGTCTGCATCACCGCGCCCGGCGAGATCCGCAGCTGGCTGCTCGAAGGCACGCGGCTGGGCGGTTTGCTCGCATTCTTCGAGGCCGAGCTGTTCGACGAGGCTTTCGCCGATCCGCATTTCGTCGCCAGCCTGCCGCTTGTCGACGCCGCCCCGGGCGAGCGTTCGTTCGCCGTCGATCGCCGGCGCTTCGACGCACTGGCCGGGATCATCGCGTCCATGAGCGACGAGTTGCGCGCGCCGGACGGCCACACGGCGCACCTGCTTCACGCCAGGACCAGCGAGCTGCTGATCGGCCTGCAGCGCCAGAGCGGCACGCGCGCGAAGGCAAGCGCGCCGCGCGCCCGCGCTCTGGCGCGGCGCTTCGGCGCCCTCGTCGACGCCCGCTTTCACCGCAACGAGCCGGTGGCTCGCTATGCCGAGGCGCTCGGCGTCTCGCCGCGCCACCTCAACCAGTGCGTTCGTGCGAGCACCGGCCTGACCGCGAGCGAGACCATCCAGCAGCGTCTGCACCTCGAGGCTCGCCGCCTGCTGATGCAGAGTGCACTGCCGGTGGGCGCGATCGCCGAAGCGCTGGGCTTCAGCGACGCGCCGTACTTCATCCGCTTCTTCAAGCGCCACGCAGCACTGACGCCGGGCGAGTTCCGCGCCGTGCACGAAAGTGCAGTTGTCGATCCCGTCCGTCCCTTGCCCGCTCCGGAGGGATAGGCCAGGATTCGCGAGCGCCATGTTCCTGACTCGCTTTCCGCTTCTCGCGTTCGCCCTGCTGACATCGTGTGCCGCCCCTGCGCCGCAGACCGGCGCGGTCGCCGGCGCCGATCGGGCCACGGCCTCGACACGCGAGCGCGCCGACGCGATCGACGGCGTCAAATTCACCTTTCGCAGCGACGGGCCGATCCGCGGCACGCCCTTGGTGCGCGCCGGCGCCGTGTACTTCGGCAGCGGCGACGGCAGCGTCTATGCGCTCGATGCCAGGAGCGGCGCGCTGCGCTGGCGCTTCGCGACCCGCGGCGCGGTGATGTCGTCGCCGGCGGCCGCCGACGGCCGCCTCTACGTCAGCAGCCGCGACGGCCACCTCTACTGCCTCGACGCGGCGAGCGGCGCGCTTCGGTGGCGCCACCGCTTCGCGGCCGACCTCGGCGCGCAGAACTACTGGGACTACCTGCTGTCGTCGCCGACGATCGTTGGCGACCGCGTCTTCATCGGCGCCGGCGACGGCCACCTCTACGCCTTCGATGCGGCAAGCGGCCGGATCGCCTGGACGTTCGACGCGGGCGCGCGCATCCGCTCGACACCGGCGGTCGGCAACGGACTCGTCGTCGTCGGCACCATGGCCGGCCGCGTCGTCGCCGTCGCTGCGGCGAGCGGCGCGCTGCAGTGGTCGTTCGCGAGCGACGGCGCGGCGCAAACCTTCGCCGACAAGGGCAACGACACGACCTCGATCTTCGCGTCCCCGGTGCTCGCGGGGGCACTCGTCACCGTCGGCGCGCGCGACGGCAGCCTGTACGCGCTCGAGCTCGCCAGCGGCAAGCTTGCGTGGCGCTCGACCCATGACGGCTCGTCGTGGATCCTCTCGAGCGCGTTCGACGGCGACACGCTCTACGTCGGCAGCGGCAGCGCGCTGATCGTCCAGGCCGCCGACCCGGCGACCGGCACCGAGCGCTGGCGCTTCAAGACGCGCGGCGCGGTGTTCTCGTCGATCGCGATCGCCCGCGACACGCTCCTCTTCAGCGACTTCACCGGCACGCTGTACGCGATCGACAGCCGCAACGGCGCCTCGCGCTGGCAGTTCCCGATGGGCGGCCGCTCGCTCTCGACCCCGGTGGTCGCGGACGGCGTCGTCTACGCGGCCTCGGACAGCGGCGTGCTGTTCGCGTTGTCGGTGGCCCCGGCCGCGCCGACGCCGACGGCGAAGAGCGCGCCGCGCCGGCTTGTCTACTGGGAAGGCATGAAGTCGCCAGCCGCTTACGGCTGGTTCAGGAACGGCGTCGACGGCGCGATCCTCGGCCAGTTGAAGGGCGCCGGCTACGAGCAGGTGACCAGCGCCGAGCTGGTCGCCTTCATGCGCGGCGCCACGGGGGCGAGCGGCCCGAGCGTCGTCGTCTTTGCCGACGACAGGATGCCGGCCGAGTTGCTCGACGCAACGGCGGGCGTCCCGCTCGTGCGCAAATACCTGGAGAGCGGCGGCAAAGTGGTCCTGCTCGGCCCGAACCCGGCGATCTACAAGACCGATCCGGTCAGCGGCGAGCTGGTCGACATCGACACCGCTGCGCCGGATCCGATCTTCGCCGTCCGCTATCCCGCGCCGAACATTGCCGGCGGCTTCTACGCCAGCACGCCCACACCGGCCGGCCGAGCGATCGGCATGCGTTCGTTCGCGATCGGCTACCAGCCGCTCGATCCCGGCACGCAAGGCGATCGATTCACCGCCCTGGCGCTGGACGAGTTCGGCAATGCGAGCGCCTGGCTCAAGGGCTACGGCGGGCGGCCTGGCACGGGCCTTCTGCAGCTCGCCGTCTCGCGCCAGGACGTCGCCGATCTCTCGGAAGTGCAGGCGGCGATCGAGTACGGCGTCGGCTGGTAGGCACCGCCTCGACGTGGCGCGCCGGGCCGAGGCGTCACGCCGCGAGCAGGTCGCGCGGAAGGCCCGCCCGACGCATCGAGCGTGAACCGCCAGACCTTGCCGGCGGTCTGGGCGCTCAGGGGCCACGGCGTGGCGGCCGCGGGAGATCGAGGTTCACTGGCGACTCCTTTCGGCGCGAAGCCGGTCGGGCGTGACGCAGCGCGGCATCGTCGTGCGGGTCGGATGGACGCGTGCGCGGTAGGCGCCGTCGCACCCCGGCAGCACGGCGAATTCGCCCGGATTGGTGCGCTGGCGTCGTCACGGCGGGCCAATGAAAAAGGGCTTGGCGAACTGCCAAGCCCTTGATCCTTCTACCGAATCTGGTAGGCGCGATTGGACTCGAACCAACGACCCCCACCATGTCAAGGTGGTGCTCTAACCAGCTGAGCTACGCGCCTGGGAAGGGCGGCATGATATCAGCCATGAAACTCATCATTCCGATCCTCGTCCTCGCCGCCGCGGCGAGCGTTTCCTGCTCGCCCAAGGCGGAGTCGATCGGCGAGGTCGACACCGTCTTCAAGCTGCTCGGCCCCGACCACAAGATCGTCATCGACGCCTACGACGATCCCAAGGTCCAGGGCGTCACCTGCTACGTGTCGCGGGCCAAGACCGGCGGCATCAAGGGGGGGCTCGGCCTGGCCGAGGACCGGGCCGAGGCCTCGATCGCCTGCCGCCAGGTCGGCCCCATCTCCTTTCCGAAGCCGCTCGAGGTGCAGGAGGAAATGTTCAGCGAGCGGATCTCGCTGGTGTTCAAGAAGCTGCGCGTCGTCCGCATGGTCGACAAGAAGCGCAACACCCTCGTCTACCTCACCTACTCGGACAGGGTGATCGAGGGCTCGCCGCAGAACAGCGTCACGGTGGTGGCGGTGGACCGGGCCACGCCGATCCCGGTGAAGTGACGATCCGTCGCTAGCGGCGGCGGGCGGCGCGCACGCCGGGGACGCGGCAGACCTGGGCCAGCGTCGCCGCCAGCCGGGCTGCATCGGCGACCTCGACGGTGAAGGTCATGAAGGCGGTGCCGCCGCCGGCATCTTTCACCGAGCTGGACTTGACGCCGGTGACGTTGGTCTTCTCCTTGGCGAACACCTCGGAGACGTCGCGCAGGAGGCCCTGGCGATCGCTCGCCTCGACCTGCACGTCGACCGGATAGAGAGCAGGCCGCGACGCATC
>JBDTUG010000199.1:0-6839 GCA_040007855.1 Caldimonas sp. | reverse complement strand
TGCTCAAGGAAACGCCGCTGATGATGGTGCTGATCGCGGCGATCGGCGGCTTCGGTCTCGCCGGCACCGGTTACCAGCTGGTAGCCCTCACGGCGAGCGGCCACCTCGCGCCGCTGCTCGACGCCTCGATCTTCGCCTCGATCTGCGCCGTCTTCTCGGTGCGCACCCTCGGCATGGTCTTTCGCAAGCTCAAGCTCGTGAGCACGACCGCGCTCGAGCCGCAGGAGTTCCTCGGCAACGTCGCCACCGTGACCAGCCTCGAGGCGCGCCAGGGCTATGCCGCCAGCGCCAAGTTCACCGACCGGCACGGCTATGTCCATCTGCTGATGGTCGAGCCGAGCAGCCACGAAGAGGTCTTCGTGGAAGGCGACCGGGTGGTGCTGTGCGAACGGGCTTCGGCTTCGCTCTTCCGGGCACGCAAGGCCTGACCGGCCGCGCCGCCACCCCACCGTTTCCAACCCGCAGGGACCTTTCATGGAAGCACTCCTCACCTCCGCCGGCCTGATCCTCGGCGGCGTCCTCCTGGTGGCGCTGCTCGGCATCATCGGCCTCAAGTTCTACACCCTCTCGAGCAAGGAGCGCGCCTTCGCCCGCACCGGGGCGGGCAGCCAGAAGGTGGTGCTGAACGGCGGCGCCTTCGTCATCCCGGGCATCCACGAGATCGTCATCGTCAACATGAAGACGCTGCGCCTGGAGGTCGACAAGTCGGGCAAGGAGTCGCTCATCACCAAGGATCGCCTGCGCGTCGACGTGCGGGTCGAGTTCTACGTGCGGGTCAAGGCCGATGCGGAGGCGGTGGCGAAGGCAGCACAGACGCTCGGCGTGCTGACGCGCGACCCGCAGGCGCTGAAGACGCAGGTGGAGGCCAAGTTCGTCGACGCCTTGCGCGCGGTGGCCGTGAAGATGACCATGTACGACCTCAACGCGCTTCGCGCCGAGTTCGTGCAGCAGGTGCGCCAGGTCGTGGCCGAAGACATCGCCCAGAACGGCCTCGAGCTCGAGAGCGTGTCGCTGACCTCGCTGAACCAGACCAAGAAGGAGTTCTTCGACCCGACCAACGCCTTCGACGCCGAGGGCCTGCTGGCGCTGACGCGCGAGACCGAGGCGCGGCGCAAGTCGGTCAACGACATCGAGCAGGACACCCGCGTCCAGATCGAGACCAAGAACCTCGACGCGACCCGGCAGCAGCAGTCGCTGCGGCGCCAGACCGAAGAGGTGAAGCTGGCGACCAACCAGGAGATCGCGACCTTGACCGCCAACCAGGAAGCGGCCGTCGCCGCCAACCAGGCGGCGGCGCGCCAGCAGGCCGAGACGGCGACGATCGAGGCCAACCGGGCGATCGAGACCAACCGGATCGAGGCGCAGCGGGTCACCAAGGAGGCGATCGTCCAGGCCAACGCCGCGGTGACGATCCGCAGCCAGGAGCAGGACGTTCGGGTCGCGATGAAGTCGAAGGACGTCGCCGCCGCCGAAACCGAAGCCGACGCCGCCAAGGCGCTCGCGGTGGCGGCGCGCGAGGCGGTGGAGACGGCGCGCCAGGTCGAGGTGGCGAACCGCGGCAAGGCGGTGACGCTGGTCAAGGCCGAAGAGAAGGCGCGCGAGTCGTCGATCGGCCTGGTGGTCGCCGCCGAGGCCGAGAAGCAGGCCGCCGGCGACAAGGCCGAAGCGATGCGTGTCGAAGCGACGGGCGAGCGCGACGCTGCCGTGCTGCGCGCCGCCGGCACCGTGGCCGAAGGGGCGGCGGCGGCCGAGGCCCTGAGCAAGAGAAACCAGGCGCAGAACGAGCTCTCGCCGGCGGTGATCGCGCAGCAGATCCGGATGGCGGTGCTGGCGGCGCTGCCGGGCATCGTCGAGCAGAGCGTGAAGCCGCTGCTCAACATCGAGTCGATCCGGATCGCAGAGATCGGCGGCCTGGCGAATGCCTCGAGCGACGGCGGCGGCGGCAACGGGGCGGTCATGCATGGCGGCCTGTCCGACCAGGTGGTGGCGAGCGCGCTGCGCTATCGCACCAATGCGCCGATGGTCGATTCGCTGCTGCGCGAGGTGGGGCTGGGTGGCGGCGGCGATCTCTCGCAACTGCTCAACGGCGTCGCCAGCCTCGGCCACGCAGCGCCCGACGCGCCGCAGCTGCCGAACCCCGCTCCGGGCAGCGGCAAGGACCACGCTTGACCTTCACCGCCGACCTGTTCGCCGGCCGCCACGTCCTCGTCGTCGGCGCCACCAGCGGCATCGGCGCCGCCATCGCCGCGGCGTTCGCGGCGCACGGCGCGAGCGTCGTCGTCACCGGCGCCAGTCCGGCCGAGGTCGAGCGACGCGCGCCGGCGGTCGGCGCCGCGGCGGTGCTCGACGTGCGCGACGGCGCCGCCGTGCAGGCCTTGATCGACTCGTCGCCGCGCCTGGACGTCGTCGTCAACTGCGCCGGGGTGATCCGGCGCGGCGAGGAGCACGACCCCGAGGTCTTCGCCGACGTGATCGACATCAACCTCAACGGCACGCAGCGGGTCTGCGCCGCGGCGCGCCCGAAGCTCGCCGGGCACCAGGGCTGCATCGTCAACCTGGCGTCGATGCTGAGCTTCTTCGGCGCCGGCCTGGCGCCGGCCTATTCGGCCAGCAAGGGCGGCGTCGCCCAGCTGACCAAGTCGCTCGCGATCGCCTACGCGGCCGACCGCATCCGCGTCAATGCGATCGCTCCCGGCTGGATCGCCACGCCGCTCACCGCGCCGCTGCGCGACGACCCGGCGCGCCACGAGGCGATCCGCGCGCGCACGCCGCTCGGCCGCTGGGGCGAGCCGGGCGACGTCGCCGGGGCGGCCCTGTTCCTCGCCTCTCCGGCCGCCGCCTTCGTCACCGGCGTGGTCCTGCCGGTCGACGGCGGCTACCTGATCTCGTGACCACGGGCGCTTCTTCATGATCGAACAGCTGCCCGGCATCCAGCCCGAGATCGCGATCGCCGCGATCCCCGCCGACGAGCGCGTGTGGGTGCCGCAGGCCGACCAGGTCTGGTTCCGGCCGCTGCTCCTCAACACCGTGACCGGCAGCTGGTGCAACCTGCTGCGGGTGAGAAAGAGCGGCGTGCTGTCGCGCCACATCCATCCGTCGATGGTGGTCGGCTACGTCATCAAGGGCGCCTGGCGCTACCTCGAGCACGACTGGGTCGCCCGCGAAGGCGCGTTCGTCTACGAGCCGCCGGGCGAGATCCACACCCTGGTCGTCGAGCCGGGCTTCGACGAGATGATCACCTTCTTCAACATCATGGGCGCGATGGTCTACGTCGACGCCGACGGTGGCCACACCGGTTACGAAGACGTGCATACCAAGATCGCGATGTGCCGCACCCACTACGCGGCATGCGGCCTCGGCGCCGGCTACGTGGATCAGTTCGTTCGCTGAGGCAGCGGGCCACGACCTCTCACTCGCAACCCAACCAGGAGACATCCGTGACCCGAATTTCCCGCCTGCTCGTCCTCGCGCTGCTGTGCGGCGCCGCCACCGGCCAGCTGGCCCGGGCCGCCGACTACCCGACCCGGCCGGTGAAGTGGGTCGTGCCCTATCCGCCGGCCGGCACGACCGACGTGCTGGCACGCATCGTCGCCCAGTGGCTGACCGAGAAGATGGGGCAGTCGTTCGTGGTCGAGAACAAGCCGGGCGCGGGCAACAACCTGGGCGTCGAGTCGGTGGTGAGCGCGCCGCCCGACGGCTACACGATGCTGCTGGTGAACCCGGCCAACGGCATCAACGCGACGCTCTACAAGAGCCTCAGCTTCAACTTCATCCGCGACATCGCGCCGGTCGCCGGCCTGGTGCGCACGCCCAACGTGATGGAGGTGACGCCCTCGCTGCCGGTCAAGACGGTGGCCGAGTTCATCGCCTACTGCAAGGCCAACCCGGGCAAGCTGAACATGGCGTCTTCGGGCAGCGGCACCTCGGTGCATCTCTCGGGCGAGCTGTTCAAGTCGATGACCGGCTGCGACATGCTGCACGTGCCCTACAAGGGCGCCGGCCCGGCGCTGATCGACCTGATGGGCGGCCAGGTGCACGTCATCTTCGACAACCTGCCGTCCTCGATCGGGCACATCAAGAGCGGCAAGCTGCGCGCCCTGGCGGTCACCTCGCAGGAGCGCGAGCCGTCGCTGCCCGAGCTGCCGGCCTTGCGCGAAACCGTTCCCGGCTACGAGGCGACCGCCTGGTTCGGCATCGGCATGCCGAAGGGCACGCCGCGCGAGATCATCGACAAGGTGAATGCCGAGGTGAACCGCGCCCTGGCCGACCCGAAGATGCGCGAGCGGCTCGCCGAGCTGGGTGGCCGGCCGATCGCCGGCACGCCGGAAGACTTCGGCAAGGTGATCGCCGCCGAGACCGTCAAGTGGGAGAAGGTCGTGACCTCCTCGGGCGCGAAGGTCGAGTGACGAGGCACGGCGGGCCGCGCCGCTGCGGCGCGACGACGCGGCGGATCGCCGGGGCGCTGCTCGCCACCTGGCTCGGCGCCGCCGCCGGGCCGGCGCCCGCCGCCGACGCGGCCTCTGCCCCTGCCGCCGCCTCGGCCGCGGGTGCCGCCTCGGCCTCTGTCGCTGCGTCTGCCCCCGGCGCCGCGGGCCGCGCCAGCCTCGAGCGGATCCGCGCGCTGCGCAGCCAGCGCCCGGGCGACGGCCTGCTCGCCTACTACCAGGCGATCGTCCACGCCGGCCTCGGCGAGCGCGACGCCGCGCTGGCCGAGCTGAAGAGCCTGGTCGGGCGCCGGCTCGGCATCGTTCCGGCCGCGGGCGTGGGCCTCGACCCGCTCTGGGCCGACCCGGAATTCCAGGCCCTGCGCAGCCGCCTGGCCGACGACGAGCCGCGCACGCCCGACGCGCCGGTCGCGTTTCGCCTGGGCGATGCCGGACTGATCCCCGAGGGCATCGTCTTCGATCCGGCCCGCCGGCGCTTCTTCATCGGCAGCATCGCCCGGCACAAGATTGTCGTCCGCGACCGGCGCGGCCGGGTACGCGACTTCTCGCGGCCAGACGACCGGCTCGACACCGTGCTCGGGCTGGCGATCGACCCGCGCCGGCGCCAGCTCCTTGCCGTCAGCACCAACGGCTTCGAGGACAGCGCCCGGACGGGGCGGCGCAACGCGCTGTTCCGCTACGACCTGCGCAGCGGACGGCTGGCGGCACGGCTCGATGTCGCCGACGCGCTCCAGCTCAACGACGTCGCGGTCGCCCCGGACGGGACGCTCTACGTCACGGATTCGGCGGCCGGTTCGCTCTACCGGATGCGCCGCGGCGAGCCCGGACTGACGCTGTTCGGCACGCCGCGGAGCTTTCCCGGCGCCAACGGCGTCGCGGTCGCGCCCGACGGCACGGTCTACGTCACGCTCTCGACCGGAGTGGCCCGCGTCGATCCGGCCGCTGCAACGTCGCAGCGCCTGGCGCAGCCCGACAGCGTCGTCAGCGGCGGCATCGACGGCCTGTACTGGCACGACGGCGACCTGGTCGGCGTGCAGAACAGCACCAACCCCGGCCGGGTGATCCGGCTGAAGCTCGGCGACGGCGGGCGGCGCATCGACGGCCTGACGGTGCTGCAGTCGCATCACCATCCCGCGTTCGACGAGCCGACCACCGGCACGATCACCGGCGGCGCGCTCCACGTGCTGGCCAACACCTACGTCGGCCACTACCAGCCCGACGGCACGCTGCGCGACGGCGGCGCGCTCGCGCCGACGCAGGTGCTGGCGGTGCCGCTGCGGCGCTAGCCTTGCGGGCGACAAAGAGGAACGAAGCGATGCGACTGGCCCGTTTTCTGGCCTCGGGGCTCGTCGGACTGTGCGGGATCGCCCAGGCCGGCTTCGACGAGGCGATGGCGGCCAGGCCCGAGGCGACGACAGCGCCGCGGTGCAGGAGCTGCAGATCCTGGCCGCCCAGGGGGACGCGCGTGCACAAAACGAGCTCGCTTCCTTCTATCGACGGGGACGCGGCGTCACGCTGGATCCGGCCGAAGCGGCCCGGCTCGGGCCGGCGGCCGGCCACGGCGAGGCGGCGGCCTGGTTGCGCAAGGCGGCCGAACAGAACCACCCGCTCGCCCTCGGTGATCTCGGCGTGGCCTACCTGAAGGGATTCGGCATGGCCAAGGACGAGCAACAAGCCCTCCTGTGGCTGCGCCGCGCCGCTGCCCGGGGCAACCCGAATTCGCAGAACAACCTCGGCACCCTCTACGAAACCGGCGCAGGCATGGAGAAGGACTTCCGCACGGGGTTCGTCTGGTATCAGACCGCGGCCCGCCATGGCGATGCCGGCGGTCAGCGCAACCTGGCGCGCATGTTCCAAGACGGGACCTTGTTCCCCCCGGATCTGCGGATCGCCTATGCATGGCTGAGCCTCGCGGCCCGGCAGGATCGCCAGGCGGCGGCGGAAAAGCTCGCCGTCGGCCAGCAGCTCACCGAGCCGCAACGGGCGGAAGCTTCGCTGTGGGCGGCGCAATGGAAGCCGGGAGCGGTGATCCAGACCGAGGTCGTCGACGCGCCCTCGCCCGCGGCTTCGCGGGTCGAGTTTCGCGCGGGCCCGACGGTGAGTCCGTGACCCCGGCGCCTTCCGGGCTCGACGAGGCCGTGCTCTTCGCCCAGGCCCACGAGGTCCCGTGGCCGCGCGATCCCGCGGCCAGGCCCGGGCCCGGCGAGGCGCCCTGGGGCGTGCACCACGACGACCCGCCGCCGTTCAATCGCCTGCGCGGCCCGGTCCACGCCCGCGGGGCGCAGTCGGGCCTGGTCTGGCGCCACGGCCGGGAGATCGCCGCCTGGGGCGAGCCGGCGCGCGCCGACCTCACCTTCAGCGTCGCCAAGAGCTACCTCGCGCTGCTCGCCGGCG
>JBDTUG010000198.1:0-6844 GCA_040007855.1 Caldimonas sp. | reverse complement strand
AGAAGAAGCTCGAGAAGTCCTGCACCCACTCGAAGTAGCTGACCGTCACGCCGCCGGCGTTGCAGATGACGTCGGGGACGACCAGCACCCCGCGCTCGCCGAGCACATCGTCCGCCTCGGGCAGGGTCGGGCCGTTGGCGCCTTCGAGCACCAGCCTGGCCTTCAGGCGCTGGGCCCGCTCGGGCGTGATCTGGCCTTCGAGCGCGGCCGGGATCAGGATGTCGCAGTCGACGTCCCAGAACGCCTCGGCGTCGATCCGGCCGGCGCCTTCGATGTTGCCGATGCCGCCGTCGCGCTTGAGCACCTCCATCGTCTTCAGCATGTCGAAGCCGGACGGCAGCACCAGCGTGCCGGTGTGGTCCTGCATGGCGACGATCCTGGCGCCCGCCTGGACGAACAACTCTGCCGCGGCGCTGCCGACGTTGCCCATGCCCTGCACCGCGACCCGCGCGCCATCGAGGGGGAGGCCGATCCGGCGCGCCGCCTCGCGGCCGGTGACGAAGACGCCGCGCCCGGTCGCCTTGACCCGGCCGAGCGAGCCGCCCAGGTGGATCGGCTTGCCGGTGACGACGCCGGTGGCGGTGGTGCCGGTGTTCATCGAGTACGTGTCCATCATCCACGCCATGATCTGGCCGTTGGTGTTCACGTCGGGCGCCGGGATGTCGCGCTGCGGGCCAATGATGATGCCGATCTCGCTGGTGTAGCGCCGGGTCATGCGCTCCAGTTCCTTCTTAGACAGCAGCTTCGGGTCGACGCGGATGCCGCCCTTGGCACCGCCGTACGGCAGGTTCACCGCGGCGCACTTCACCGTCATCCAGGCCGACAGCGCCATCACTTCCTCGAGCGTCACGTCGGGGTGAAAGCGTACGCCCCCCTTGCCCGGACCGCGCGACAGGTTGTGCTGGACCCGAAAGCCCTCGAAGTGCGCCACGGTGCCATCGTCCATTTCGATCGGCACGTCGACGATCAGCGCGCGCTTGGGCCGTTTCAGCGTTTCCGACCAGTGCGCCAGCGAGCCGAGGTAGGGCAGGACGCGGTCGACCTGGGCCAGGTAGGTGTGCCACGGGCTGGTCGCCGTCGGCGTGATGTAGGAGAGGTAGCTGCTCGGTTGGTCCGGGGTGGAAGTCATGACGGTCTCGGCGGGTCGGGGTCGGTCCGCGACTCTAGCCCGCGCCGATAGGCCCTGTCACCTTGCGCTGCCGCAGGGCAGAACGAGTGCCGGTCCGCTATCCGGCCGCCCGACCGAACTCTTCGCCCAGGTCGCGGGCCCGATCGCGCGCCGCCATGATGGCCGCGACGAATGCGGCCTTGACGTCGCGGCCTTCGAGCAGGGTCATCGCGGCGTGGGTGGTCCCGCCCGGCGAGGTGACGTTGCGGCGCAGCACCTCGAGCGGCTCGGCCGAGGCGGCGGCGAGCGCCGCAGCACCGGCGACGGTCTGCACGGCGAGCTGCCGCGCCTCGGGGCCTGGCAGCCCCATCTCGGCGGCGGCGGCAAGCATCGCCTCCAACAGATGAAACACGTAGGCCGGGCCGGACCCCGAGAGCGCGGTCACGGCGTCGAGCGCGTCCTCGCGATCGAACCAGACGAGCTCGCCGGTCGGCGCCAGCACCGCCTCGACGCGGGCACGGTCGGCACTGCTCACCACCGGGCGCGCGAACAGGCCGGCGACGCCCCGGCCAATCAGCGCCGGCGTGTTCGGCATGGCACGAACGATCCGCTCGCTGCCGGTCGCCGCGGCGATCGCGTCGCTGCGCACGCCGGCCATCACGCTCAGCTGCAGCGCGCCGCCGACGTGCGCGGCGCACGGCGCCGCGGCAGCGCGGAAGGCCTGCGGCTTGACCGCCCAGACGACCAGGACAGCGGCGCCGAGCGAGGCGTCGGCCGTCGGCAAGGCGACGATGCCGAAGCGCTCGCCGAGCAGGGCGCGCTGGGCCGGACCGGGCTCGACGACGACGATCGAATCGCGCGCGCGGCCAGCGTCAAGCAGGCCGCCGATGATCGCGCTCGCCATGTTGCCGCCGCCGATGAACGCCAGGGTCTGCATCCGTCCAGTGTAAGCACGGGCTGGGGGCGCAGCGCGTACGCGGCGCACGCGGCGCGCGGGCGCGCAGGGCACGCAACGCCGGCGCGGCACGGCCGCGCCACGCTCACATTCCCCGCGTCGGCAGGCCGGCGAGCAGCGCCGCGTTGCCGCCGGCGGCCGCGGTGTTGATCGTCACCACCTGCTCGGCGCAAAAGCGCGTCAGGTAGTGCGGCCCGCCCGCCTTCGGACCGGTGCCCGACAGGCCCTCGCCACCGAACGGCTGGACGCCGACCACCGCACCGATCATGTTGCGGTTGACGTAGACGTTGCCGATCCGCGCCTCCCGGGCGAGGCGCAGGGCCCGGCTGTCGATCCGCGTCTGGATGCCGAGCGTGAGGCCGTAGCCGAGCGCGTTGATCCGGCCTATCACGGCGTCTACGTCGCCGCGCCAGCGCACCACATGCAGCACCGGGCCGAAGATCTCGCCCGCCACGTCCTCGATCGCGCTGATCTCGAACGCGACCGGCGCCAGGAAGCGGCTTTGCGCGCTCGACGGCACGGCCATCGGCGCCGCGCCGAGCCGGCGCGCCTGGCGGTCGAGCCGCTCGACGCTCGCCGCGACCCCCGTCCATGCCTCGGCGTCGATCAGGGGGCCGACGTCGGTCTGGTAAAGGGCCGGGTCGCCCACCGCCAGCTCGGCGAGAGCGCCGCCGATCATCTCGTTCACCGCGTCGGCCACGCCCTCGTGCACGCAGAGCAGGCGCAGCGCCGAGCAGCGCTGCCCGGCCGAGCGGAACGCGCTCTGCACCACCGCATCGACCACCTGCTCAGGCAGCGCGCTCGAGTCGACGATCATCGCGTTGACGCCGCCGGTCTCGGCGATCAGCGGAACGATCGGGCCCGTGCGCGCCGCCAGCGAGCGGTTGATCGCCTGCGCCACCGGCAACGAGCCGGTGAAGCAGACGCCGCCGAGCCGCGGGTCGGCGACCAGCCCGGCGCCGATCGTCTCGCCCGGGCCGTGCACGAGCGCCAGCGCCGCCTCCGGCACGCCGGCCTCGTGCAGCAGGGCGACCATCCGCGCGGCGACGAAGGGCGTCTGCTCGGCCGGCTTGGCGACGACGGCGTTGCCGGCGACCAGCGCGGCAGCCACCTGGCCGCTGAAGATCGCGAGCGGAAAGTTCCACGGGCTGATGCAGGCGAACACGCCCCGGCCGTGCAGATGCAGCTCGTTGCTCTCGCCGGTCGGTCCCGGCAGCACCTGGCTGACCAGACGGCGCTCGGCTTCGTCGGCGTAGTAGCGGCAGAAGTCGACCGCCTCGCGCAGCTCGGCGATGCAATCGCCCTGGGTCTTGCCGGCCTCGACGACCAGCACCGCGCAGAACTCGGCGAGTCGCGCTTCCAGCAGGTCGGCGGCGCGGCGCAGCACCGCGGCACGCGCCGGCAGCGGCATCGCGTTCCAGGCCGGGAACGCGTCGACTGCGCCGCCGACCGCCGCCGCGACCCCGGCCGCGCTCGATTCCTCGACCGTCTCGAGGCCGCGTTGCGCGAGCGCGGCGATCGCCTGCTCGATCGGCGCCCGCTCCGCCTGCACCGCCAGGTCGACGCCGCGCGAGTTGGCACGCATGCCCGGCTCGGCGGCGCGAAAGAGATCGACCGGCAGCGGCAGCGGCGCGGCGACCGGCGCGGCCGTCAGCGGCGAGGCGAGCAACGCGTCGACGTCGACCGAGGCGTCGGACAGCTGATGGACGAACGACGAGTTGGCGCCGTTCTCGAGCAGGCGGCGCACCAGGTAGGCGAGCAGGTCGCGGTGCTCGCCGACCGGCGCATAGACGCGCAGCGGCAGGCCGGCCGCCGGCAGGGCGCGCATGACTTCCCGGTAGACGCCTTCGCCCATGCCGTGCAGGCGCTGCAGCTCGACCCGCGCCTGGCCTTGCCTGGCCATCTCGGCGATGGCGGCGATCGTGCCGGCGTTGTGGGTCGCGAACTGCGGATAGATCACCTCGCGGTGGCCGATCAGCGCCGCCGCCGCGGCCAGGTAGGAGATGTCGGTGTGCGCCTTCTCGGTGAAGACCGGGTAGCCGGCCAGGCCCATCTCCTGGGCCCGCTTGATCTCGCCGTCCCAGTAGGCGCCCTTGACCAGCCTCACCATGAAGCGCAGGCCCGTCTCGCGGCCGATCCGGGCGATCTCGTCGACGACCTCGATGCTGCGCGTCTGGTAGGCCTGCACCGCCAGGCCGAAGCCGCGCCAATGCGGGTGGGCGCCGGCGATGGCGCGGGCCAGCGCCTCGAAGACGTCGAGCGAGAGCTCGAGCCGGTCGCTCTCCTCGGCATCGATGGTGAGGTTGAGGTCGGCCACGGCGGCCAGGTCGACGAGCCGGCGCAGCCGCGGCACCAGCTCGCCGAACACCCGGCCGCGCTGCGCTTCCTCGTAGCGCGAGAAGAGCGCCGACAGCTTGATCGAGATGCCGTCGGCGTCCTCCGGGCCGAGCCCGGCGCGTGCCGCGGCGATCGCCTGGATCGCCCCGGCATACGACGCCAGGTAGCGCTCGGCGTCGCGCTCGGTGCGCGCCCCTTCGCCGAGCATGTCGTAGCTGAAGCGCAGCGCCGGGGTCGCCTTGCGCGCGCTCGCCGCTTCGCCGAGCGCCTCGCCGATCGAGCGGCCGAGCACGAACTGGCGGCCGAGCAGCTGGATCGCCCGCACCGTCGCGGCGACGACGGTCTGCGCGCCCAGCCGGCGCAGCAAGCCGGTTTCGCCTTCGCTGTCGGGCAGGAAGCGCTTGGACAGCGCAATCGCGCTGGCCGAGAGGCCGGCGATCAGGCGGTGCGGCGAGCCGGCGCGCTCGTCGCCGCCGGCCGATCCGAAATCGGCCCGGCCGAGCTGGTCGGCGGTCAAGGCGATCGCCGTTTCCGCGTCGGGCACACGCAACAGGGCTTCGGCGAGACGCATCAGGGCGAGCCCCTCGCGGCTCGAGATCGGGTACTCCTGAAGCAGCGATTCGAGCGCCCAGAACGGCGCCGGCTTGTCGCGCACCGCACGCACCCAGGGGCTGGCCAGGGCGGCGGCATTCTCCCAGCGGACCGCCTTGCCGGCAGCACCGCGCAGGCGGGCGACGACCTCGGCTTCGGGGCGGATCGGCAGCGGCAGGCGCGCGCGTTGCGGCGGAAAGGAGCTCATCGCCGAATTCTCGCCAATCGCCGGTCGCCGGTCGAAGCCACCAGTCCACCGAACCCGAAGAATTGCGCCGCGTGAGCGCCCGCAAGGGGTGCAATCAAGGCGCAATGCCCAGCCGGGCTGTCGGCCCGGCGACTACCGTCCGGCACCCCGACCAGCGGGCTCGCCGCCGCCTGCCTCCGGGGCCGGCCGGGCACCGAAGATGGCGCTGCCGACGCGCACCAGCGTGGCGCCCTCGGCAATCGCCGCCTCGAGGTCGTCGCTCATCCCCATCGACAAGGTGTCGAGCGGCAGGTTGCGCTGGCGCAGTGTCTCGAACAGCTCGCGCAGGGCTCGATGCGGCGGGCGCTGCGCCGCGAACCCGGTGGCCGGCTCGGGAATCGCCATCAGGCCGCGCAGGGCGAGCCGCGGCAGCGTCGCGATCACCTGCGCCGCGGCGCAGACCTCGGCCGGCGCGAAGCCGGCCTTGCTGGCTTCGCCGCTGATGTTGACCTGCAGGCAGACGGAGAGCGGCGCCAGCCCGGCCGGCCGCTGCGCGCTCAGCCGCTCGGCGATCTTCAGCCGGTCGACCGAGTGCACCCAGTCGAAGCGCTCGGCGACCCCCCGGGTCTTGTTGCTCTGCAGCGGGCCGATCAGATGCCACTCGAGGCTTGCGCGCAGGTCGGCGAGCGCCTCGATCTTGTCGATGCCCTCCTGAACGTGGTTCTCGCCGAAGCGCCGCTCGCCTGCGGCGAAGGCCTCGCGGACCGCTGTGGCGGCGAAGGTCTTGCTCACGACGAGCAACGTGACGCTTTGCACGGGCCGCCCGGCGCCGGCACAGGCGCTTGCAATGCGCTCGTGCACTTGGGCGAGCTTGTCTGCGATCATTGCGCTTGCGTTGCGCCGTGCGAGCGCTGCAGGGCCTGCCGCCGCGCCCCGGCGCTACCTTCCGGAAGATTCATGGACATCACCCAACTGCTGGCATTTTCGGTCAAGAACAAGGCCTCCGACCTGCACCTTTCGGCCGGCCTGCCACCGATGATCCGCGTGCACGGCGACGTCCGCCGCATCAATGTCGACCCGCTCGAGCACAAGCAGGTGCACGACATGGTGTACGACATCATGAACGACTCGCAGCGCAAGAACTACGAGGAAACGCTCGAGTGCGACTTTTCGTTCGAGATCCAGGGCCTGGCGCGCTTTCGCGTCAACGCCTTCAACCAGAACCGCGGTGCCGGTGCGGTGTTCCGGACCATCCCTTCGAAGATCCTGACGCTCGAGCAGCTGAACTGCCCGGCAGTGTTCGCCGAGCTGTCGATGAAGCCTCGCGGCATGGTGCTCTGCACCGGCCCGACCGGCTCGGGCAAGTCGACGACCCTGGCGGCGATGGTCAATCACCTCAACGAAAACGAGTTCGGCCACGTGCTGACGGTCGAAGACCCGATCGAGTTCGTGCACGAATCGAAGAAGTGCCTGATCAACCAGCGCGAGGTCGGCCCGCACACCCTCAGCTTCGCCAACGCGCTGCGCTCGGCGCTGCGCGAGGATCCCGACGCGATCCTGGTCGGCGAGATGCGCGACCTGGAGACGATCCGCCTGGCCCTGACCGCGGCCGAGACCGGCCACCTGGTGTTCGGCACGCTGCACACCTCGAGCGCCGCCAAGACGG
>JBDTUG010000197.1:0-6859 GCA_040007855.1 Caldimonas sp. | reverse complement strand
CCGACGATCGCGGCAGCAGCGAATACAACCTCGCGCTCGGCCAGCGCCGCGCCGAAGCGGTCGTCAAGTCGCTGACCCTGCTCGGCGCCAGGTCGAGCCAGCTCGAGGCCACCAGCTTCGGCAAGGAACGGCCGGCGATGCAGGGCGAGAACGAGGAAGCCTGGGCGCGCAATCGTCGTGCCGAGCTGATGGCCAACCAGTGAAGATGCGATTCGCCAACGGCAAGGGCGCGCTGGCCAGCGGCCTGGCCGCCGTCGCGCTCGGCTGCGCCCTGGTCGGGCCGGCGCGTGCCGGCATCTTCGACGACGACGAAGCGCGCCGGGCGATCCTCGATCTGCGCCAGAAGATCGAGCAGAGCAACGAACAGGCGCGGCAACGCCAGGCCGAGCAGATGACACAGCTGGGCGACCAGCTCGGCCAGCTGAAGCGCAGCCTGCTCGAGCTGAACAGCCAGATCGAGCTGCAGCGCACCGACAACGCCCGGCTGCGCGGCCAGGTCGAGGAGCTCGCCCGCAGCGTCGCCGAGCTGCAGAGGAAGCAGACCGACATCCAGCAGGGTGTCGACGAGCGGATGCGCCGGATCGAGCCGCAGAAGGTGAGCATCGACGAGCGCGAGTTCACCGTCGACCAGGAAGAAAAGCGCCAGTACGACGACGCCCTGGCCGGCTTTCGCAAGGGCGAGTTCGACCGCGCCTCGAACGGCTTCAGCGTGCTGCTGCGGCGCTTTCCGAACACCGGCTACCGCGACTCGGCCCTTTTCTGGATGGGCAACGCGCAGTACGGGCGGCGCGAGTACAAGGAGGCGATCGCCTCGTTCCGCAGCCTGGTCGCCGCGTCGCCCGACAGCCCGCGCGCGCCCGAGGCGCTGCTGGCGATCGCCAACTGCCAGGCCGAGCTGAAGGACACCAAGGCGGCGCGAAGGACGATCGACGAGCTGGTCAAGGCCTACCCGAAGTCGGAAGCCGCGCAGGCCGGCAGGGAACGACTGGCCTCGCTGCGATGAGCCCGGCCGAGGTGCTCGACGCCGCCGCGCTGGCGGTAGCCGTGCCGCCCGCGGCCGCGCCGCCCGCCGCAGCCGACGAGGCCGACCTCGAGCGCCGCTTCGGCGGCCTGCGCCGGCTCTACGGCGACGCGGCGTACCTGCGCATCCGCGCCGCGCGGGTCGCGGTGGTGGGGGTCGGAGGCGTCGGCTCGTGGGCGGCCGAGGCGCTGGCGCGCAGTGGCGTGGCCGCGCTGACCCTGGTCGACCTCGACCACGTCGCCGAGTCGAACATCAATCGCCAGGTCCAGGCCACCGGCAGCACGCTCGGCATGGCCAAGGTCGAGGCGCTGCGCCGGCGCATCGCCGACATCCACCCGGGCTGCGTCGTTCACGCGGTCGAGGAGTTCGTCGACGAAGGCAACTGGCCCGGCCTGCTGGTCGCGCCGGTCGATGCCGTCGTCGACGCCTGCGACCAGGTCCGCGCCAAGGCGGCCATCGCCGCCTGGGCGCTGGCGATGCGGGTGCCGTTGGTGGCCGTCGGCGCGGCCGGCGGCAAGCGCGCCGCCGAGCGGGTCGAGGTGGGCGACCTGGCGACGGTGACGCACGACCCGGTCCTCGCGGCGCTCCGGCAACGGCTGCGCAAGTTCCACGATGCGCCGCGCGTCGGCGAGATCGGCGTCACCTGCGTCTACTCGCGCGAGCCGGTTGCCGCGCCGACCGGCGACGATCCCTCGTGCCCCGTCGACGGCACGCTCAACTGCCACGGCTACGGCTCGAGCGTCGGCGTGACGGCGACCTTCGGCATGGTTGCGGCGACCCGGGCGCTGGAGTTCGTCGCGCTGGCCCCCCACCGGCGCGGCCTCCCTGCCCCCTTATAATCATGGGCTCGGCGGGTTGTTAGCTCAGTTGGTAGAGCAGCGGACTTTTAATCCGTAGGTCGTGGGTTCGAGCCCCGCACAACCCACACGCGGCAACCTTCCGAAGCGGCGGTTTTCGGGCTCTTAGCTCAGTTGGTAGAGCAGCGGACTCTTAATCCGTAGGTCGAGTGTTCGAGTCACTCAGGGCCCACCAAAATAAGAAAAAAGATCAAGCACTTAGAGCACTCGTGGCTCTGGGTGCTTTTTTCTTGGCGTCACCGTTGCCAGAACGTTGCCAGAATTTTCCCGCGTCGGCCACTCGTGCTCGCTAGGTTTCATGCGAGCTCTCAGCCGAGCATCACTGACGCGCAAATGCAACGCGACATGACCATAGAAAGCGATGCAGTCGTGCAGTCGACCTGTCCGGGTGTCCGGGACTGAGTACGCACGAGCACAAGCCGACGGCTTTTGAAGATGAGAAGAGGACGTCGAGCCATGCAAGGACTGCAGCCGACCCATTCACGGATGAGGGGTCTGACGCGCTCGCACGGGACGGAGCTGCTTAGAATCTCTCGCGTTGGTGCTCGTGAGTGCTGCTCTTGCGCTCACAGTTAAATGGGAAGCAGAGGTTAGGCGAGCTAACGCCGATCCAGACTGCGCTGCCCCCGCAACGGTAGGTTGGACGACGTCGCTTCTCAACAGGAGGTGACGTCAATCACGGTACTCATGCGACTGAAGGCTCACCACCTTTGGGAAGGTCGCCGAGGTCGTTCCGCCAGCCCGGATATCAGCCAACACGCGGGCGTAGCCGATGGCTCCGCCCATCTCGTACGAAGCCGCGGGGAAGCGGCGACGTGCAATTGGTCTGGATCCATCCATCATGTCGAAATCCCGCACTGGGCTACCCGCGCCGAAGGCCGCGCATTGCCTGTTCACTTTTGCCTTGCTTCCTTTCGCCGCAGCGGCACAAACGCAGTTCGATCTCGTCGCCGTGGTCGGAACGCGCGAGCCTCAGGCGCTGGGCCGGACAGTCGCCGACGTGGTCGTGATCGATTCGAACACCATACGCAATGCCGCTGCCGATTCGGTCGAAGACCTGATCCGCAAGTTCAGCGGGATGCAGGTGACCCGAAACGGGGGCCCGGGCCAGAGCGCGGGCTATTTCATTCGCGGCGCCAGTGCGAATGGCACTGTGGTTCTGGTCGACGGTGTCCGGGTCGGGTCGGCATCGCTCGGCCAAGCCGAGTTCGAGGCGCTCAGCCTCGCCCAGATCGACCACATCGAAGTCCTGCGTGGGCCGGCCTCCAGCCTGTATGGTGCGGATGCCGTCGGCGGCGTCGTGCAGATTTTCACGCGGCGCGGCGAAGGCAGTCCGCGAATCACGGGCAGCGCCGCGATCGGCGGTCAACACTCGTACCAAGGAGACATTGGCGTCAGCGGATCGCAGGGAGGGGTCGACTACGCCGTGACTGCCGGCCGCGAAAGAAGCGACGGCGTGTCGACACTGCGGCCAGACGATTTTTTCGGGAATTTCAATCCGGACAAGGACGGCTACTCTCGCGACTACGGCAACCTGCGTCTGGGTTATACGCCGGCGCCCGGCCACCGCATTGGCATCACCCTGCTCGAGACGAAGCTCAATGCGCAGTTCGATAGTTCGGAGTTCAATCCGCCCGACTACATCCAGGATCCATCGCCGGACTTTCGCAATCACCTGAAGACGCGGCTGGGATCGATCGACTACCGGGGTGTGATCACGAGCCTTTGGACGACGGCGCTGCAGGCCTCGAACAGTGTCGATGACGCGAAGACCGGTGGCACGACCCTGAGCCGCTTCAAGACCGAACGGACGCAGGCGACTTGGCAGAACGCCCTGCAGCTGACCGCCGATCAGCGGCTCGTCCTTGCCTACGAGCACCTGCGCGAGCGGGTGGAGGGCGACGTGTTCGCCGACAAGCCGAGCCGCAACAACAATGCGTTCGTTGTCGGCTATTCAGGGCGCTTCATCGATGCTTTGATTGCGGAGGCGAGCTTTCGGTACGACCACAACTCGGTCTATGGCAGCAACAAGACGGGCAACCTGGGACTGAGCTACGAAGTGATGCCGGGCCTGAAGGTGCGTGCCCTGACCGGGAAGACGTTCCGGGCCCCCACCTTCAACGACCTGTTCTATCCCGGCTACGGCGTGTCCACGATCGAGCCCGAGCGTGGCCGCAGCTTCGAGATCGGTGTCGCCTGGCAGTCGGGCGCCACCAGCGTGTCGGCAACGGTCTATCGCAACAAGGTCCGGGACCTGATCGGCTACCAACCCGACCGTACCTTCTGCCCCGCCGATCAGGCGTACGACTTCGGCTGCGCCGGCAACGTCAGCAACGCGCGGTTGCAGGGCGCGACGCTGACCGCTGCGCAGCAATGGGGCGGATTCAACGTACGGGCAACGGTCGACTTCCTCGACGCCACGGACTCCGATACCGGGGAACGGCTGATCCGTCGTGCCGCACACCAGGAAACGCTGGCGGCGGAGTACGACTTCGGCGGCTGGACACTCGGTGGTTCGCTCCTCAGCATCGGCTCGCGGCCCGACAGCGGCGGGGTCGTTCTCGGTGGCTACGGCGTCGTCGACCTACGGGCGAACTGGCGCTTCACGCCGCAGTGGCGGCTCGAGGCGAAGGTCCTGAACGCGCTGGACCATCGCGTCGAACCCGCCCGCGACTACCGGGGCCTTGGCCGACAGGCGTGGATCGGCATCCGCTTCGACGGGAAAGGGGTCTGAGGTGCGCAAGACGATGCGACCGCGCTTGTCATCGTCGACTGCCTGACGCTCTGGTTGACCAATCTCCTGATGCCGGCCGCCGGGTCGCGCGTGGCGGACGGCGAATTGTCGGATCGCTCGGTCGCGCTATGCGACGCGCTACGTCATTCCCCGGGACCGGTGGTTCTGGTGTCGAACGAGGTGGGGCTGGGGACCACGCCGATGACGAAGGAGGCGCGCCTGTTCGTCGACGAGCTGGGCCGCCTGCATCAGCGAGTCGCAGCAATCTGCCCGTTGGTGACGCTGATGGTGGCAGGTCTCGAGGTCCCGGTGAAGCGGTCCGCACCCTTGTCCGAATCATGAGATCCGGGCTCGCGGCAATCCTGCTCTGCGCGGTTCTCGTGGGGGGCGCCTGCGCGAAGGAGAGCTTCCGGGACGATCGCGACGTCAACGTCGAGTTGGCCTCGACCCCTCGACGCATCGTGAGCCTGCTGCCGTCGCTCACCGAAAGCGTGTGCGCGCTCGGCACCTGCTCCCTGCTCCCTGCTCGTCGGGACCGACCGGTTCTCCAACTGGCCCGCGAGCGTGGCCGCATTGCCGAAGCTGGAAGCTGGGCGGCCTCGAGGATCCGCACATCGAGCGGATCTACGCCCTGAGACCGGACGTGGTTCTCGTATCAAGTTCCGAGCGTCTTGTCGACCGGCTCGAGGCGCTGGGCCTGAAGGTGATCGTTCTCGACTCGCACACGCGGTCGGACGAGCGGCGCAGTCTGTCTCTGCTCGGCCGGATCCTGGGGCTGCCGTCGGCGGCGGAGAAGGCGTGGTCCGAGGTAGAGCGCCAGACGCGCGCGGCAGCCGAGCGCGTGCCGCCCGGGCTGCGCGGCAAGCGGGTCTATTTCGAGGTCGACGCGACGCCCTATGCGGCCGGCGCCGCCTCGTTCATCGGCGAAACGCTGACCCAGTTAGGCATGGGAAACGCGATTCCGGCCGAGCTCGGACCGTTCCCGAAGCTCAATCCCGAGTACGTCGTCCGTGTCCAGCCGGACATCATCATCGCCATCAGTCAGAACCTTGCCGACATGCCAAAACGTCCGGGCTGGTCGTACCTGCGAGCGCTAACGGGGCAGCAAACCTGCGGCTTTTCAAGCCTGAGATACGAACTGCTGGTCCGCCCGAGCCCGCGCATGGGTGAGGCCGCCCAGATGCTGGCCGAGTGCAGTACCCAACTCAGGGCGACTGGAAGATCGCAAATCAGCGTCGCGCCTGACCTGACATGCAGGGTGTGGCAGCCCACGGTGTCGCCGGTCTCGAGCGTCGAAATGAACGACTTGCGGAGTGGTTGGTCCGACTCTCCGGGAACGACGACTCCGTTGCTCGACATGGCCACGGAAAAGCTGCAGCACCGAAAGCCATAGCGGATCTTCGGCATCCCGACTCGAGATCTCGGGGCCGGTACGGAGGGTCAGAGGAGCGGGGCAAGGCGCTTCGCCACCTCCGCTAGGAAGGCCTTGTCGTCCGCTCCGAATGCGGCGGGCTCGTCGGAATCGACATCGATCTGGGCGAGATACACGTCGCCGCGCATGATCGGGAAGACGATCTCTGACCGGGTTTCCAGGTTGCAGGCCAGATAGCGCGGGTCGCTGGCGACGTCATCGACGATCACCGGGGCGCGGGTCTGGACACTGGCGCCGCAAATGCCCTGGCCGGACGGTATGCGCGTGTGCTCGGTGGTCCGTCCGTAGAAGGCCTTCAGAACCAGCGTGTCGCCTTCCAGGGCGTATAGGTAGACGCCGGTGTAGCCGGGCAGCTGTTGCAGGATCCTGCAGGCCCGGGTGAGCATCTCGGTTCCGGTCCTTCCGTCCCGGAGAGCAGCGTCAATCGCCTTGAGAGAGAGCCGCAGTTCCTTTTTCATAGACCGACGACGCTACCAGATCGCATTTCTTCTCCTCCGGTCCTGACCTTCGGATTGCAGCAGAGGACTTAACCGGCTCCCGTGCCATATCCCCCGGTCTTTGCCAGCGTGCCGCCGGCCCGCACCTGGATCGCGCAGTAGTTGAACTTGCTCCATGCCAAGAAAAATGCCTTCTAGGCCGACATCGTGGGCCACGCTCAGATCCCGTTGCGCGAGGGGGTGGGTGAGCTGCTCTACGAATGTCTCGACGCGGGGTGCTCCTGGGCATTGCGACCACCACCAGCAGGGTAAACGTCGAGGCGCTGGACGGCGACACTCAGGAAGTCCGGTCGAACGACAACCATGATGGCCGGTGGT
>JBDTUG010000196.1:0-6948 GCA_040007855.1 Caldimonas sp. | reverse complement strand
ACAGCTAGAGTGGTCTGCGCCACCCAGATCTGTATGGGTGGCGCAGACCACTAGCGTCGGGACGACGCAGCGCGCAGGGCGCGCTCGGTTGTCGATGAAAGTCCGAATGCAGGACCCGGGCCCTTTTGGGGTATCGTCTCGCGCTTCGGGCGCGGGTGATCGGCCTGATTCCTATATTCAAACCGGAGGTATTCAATGCAACTCAGACTCAACGTGATCGCCGCAGCCGCGGTGGTGATGTTCGCAGGCACCGCGTCGGCCCAGGACCTGGTCGTCAAGATCGGCCATGTCGGCCCGACCAGCGGCGCCATCGCCCACCTCGGCAAGGACAACGAGAACGGTGCCCGGATGGCCATCGAGGAACTCAACGCCAAGGGCGTGATGATCGGCGGCAAGAAGGCCAAGTTCGAACTCCTCGCCGAAGACGACGCCGGCGATGCCAAGCAGGGCACCGCGGTCGCCAACAAGCTGGTCGACGCCAAGGTCAACGGCGTGGTCGGCCACCTCAACTCGGGCACCTCGATCCCGGCCTCGAAGATCTACAGCGACGCCGGCATTCCGCAGATCTCGCCGTCGGCCACCAACCCGAAGTACACCCGCCAGGGTTTCAAGACGACCTTCCGCGTCGTTGCCGACGACGTGCATCTCGGCGGCACGCTCGGCCGCTACGCGGTCAAGGACATGAAGGGCAAATCGATCGTCACCATCGACGACCGCACCGCCTACGGCCAGGGCGTTGCCGATGAGTTCAGCAAGGCCGTCAAGGCCGCCGGAGCCAAGATCGCCGACACCCAGTTCACGACCGACAAGGCCACCGACTTCACCGCCATCCTGACCGCGATCAAGGCCAAGAAGCCCGACATCGTGTTCTACGGCGGCATGGACGCCGTGGCCGGCCCGATGATCCGCCAGATGAAGCAGCTCGGCATCAACGCCAAGTTCGTCGGCGGCGATGGCATCTGCACCGGTGAGTTGCCCAAGCTCGCGGGCGGTGCCATGGCCGACGGCCAGGTGGTGTGCGCCGAAGCCGGTGGCGTCGAGGGCACGCAGAAGGTCGGCATGGAAAAATTCAGGGAGGACTTCAAGAAGAAGTTCAACGCCGACGTGCAGATCTACGCCCCGTACGTATACGACGCGGTCAACGTGATGGTGGCGGCGATGGTCAAGGCCGGCTCGGCCGACCCGAAGGTGTACCTGCCGGTGCTCGCCAAGACCGAGGGCTACAAGGGCGTGACCGGCACGATCTCGTTCGACGCGAAGGGCGACGTCAAGAACGGCGCGCTGACCCTTTACACCTACAAGGGTGACAAGCGCGAGCAGATCGCGGTCGTTCGCTGAGCGACTGCTTCGGACGTGAAAAGGGCGCCGCGAGGCGCCCTTTTTTCATGCTCGCCCACGCCCGGCCACTAGAAGGCATAGCCGAAGAACGCCGCCTCGTCGCCGAACCGCTCGCCCACCAGCGCCCGCGCGGCGTCGTCGTAGTAGTCGCGATAGGCGCCGCGGGCCGAGCGGTTGCGCTGCGGCAAGGTCATCGGCGCCAGGCCGAGATCGGCGCAGACCGCGTCGAAGTCCGCCTGAAGGCTTTCGAAGCGGAGGAACCGCTGCACGTTGCGGCCGGCGGCGGCCAGCGTGGCCGAGTCGTCGCCGGGCAGGGCCAGGTAGTGGCGCATCGGCTGCACGCCCGGGATGAAGCGCAGGAAGTCGTCGCGGTTCCACTCGACCCGGCCGCGGTGCGGCGAGAAATAGAAGGACACCACCCGGTCCCACGGGTTGCGTGCGCAGGCGAAGCGGAACAGCCGATCGAACAGCTCGGCGCCGTACTCGTGCCGGTAGTCGGCCAGGGTGGAGTGCTTCTGCGTCCGGTAGCGGTCCGAGCGCAGCTCGAAGCGCTCGACGCCGTCCTGGTGCGGCGCCAGGCGGACGATGCGGTCGTCGGAAAACGGCCGCAGCAGGTCCTGGATCGAGTTGCCGCCGGTCTTCGGAATGTGAAGGAACAGGAAGCGGCGATCGATCGAGAGCATCAGCGTGCCCGGGCGGTGTTTGGCGGGCGGCGGTTCACGTCAACCGGATCGGACCACAAAAGCCGACGGCCTGGAGTTGCTTCCACGCTGCGCTGTCTTCGAAGTCGGCGGGCTGCCTGGCGACGCACACCTCGTTCACGATCGCAAGCTCGTCACGCGCGGAGATGCGCAATTCTATGCGGCGCCTGCTTCCCGGCGCCCGGAAGCGATCCGACACGCGCGTTTCACGACCGTCGAGTACCTGATCGACCCTTTGCGTGCTCCGGCATTCGTGCTGGTGATGCAGGAAACGCGGCGGGCGCGCCTGAGCCAGGGTGCGATCGCTTGGGATCTGCTGAACGACACCGGGGATACGGCGCGGTTTGTCGAGGAAGTCGTCGATGAGTCGTGGACGGAAAGCCTCAGGCGTTTTCACCGCGCCACGGCGGCCGACATTGTGTTGCGCGAGCGGCGACTGGCCTTCCACCAGGGCGACGAGCCCCCTCTGATCAGGCGTTACGTCATCCGGCGACAAGGGCCGCGGCGTCCTCGGGCAGGGAGCAGGTGTCGCCGACGGCTTGCCTGCGGTCAGAGCGTCGCCTACTGCTGCCGGATGGCCTCCACCTGGATCAGCAGCGGGATGTTGTCGGGCGTGACGGTCGGCAGAAAGCCGAGGCCGAACTGGCTGCGCTGGATCGTGGCGCCGAAGTCACCGCCGCACACCTCGCGTTTCAGCTGGGCGTTCTCGTAGCAGTTGAACCGCATCGCCCGCAGCGTCACCGGCTGTGACTTGCCGAGGAGCGTCAGCGTGCCGGCGACTGCCGCCAGCTTGTCGCCTTCGAAGGTGAACGTGTCGCCGACGAAGCGGGCGGTCGGCCCCTGCGCGACGTTGAACAGACGCTCGCCCTTCAACGTGCCCTCCAGCGCCGGGGACGCGGTGCTCAGGGTGGTGAGGTCGATCGTGATGTCGGCCTTGCCCGTCCTGGCCGCGCGGTCGAGGACGATGCTGCCTTCCTTGGCCTGGATTCGCCCTCGTTGCGTCGACGTGTTGACGTGGAGCGCCTCGAACGTGACGACGGTGTGCCCCGGGTCGATGGCGAACGTGACGGGTTCGGCGGCGACGCCGGCAGCGGCAGCGGCAAGCGCGGCAGCGATGAAGGTCTTGCGCATGAAGTCTCCTGATCTTGGTTTGGACTAAAGGGGGCCGAGGCCCGTGAACACCAGCTTGAACCGGACGCGAACGTCGTTGCCGACGAGCGACAGATCGGCCCACTCGTTCTCGCCGATCCTGAAGTCGAGCCGCTTGACGACGAATTCGCCGCTCGCCGTCGACTGCGTGCCGCTCTGGACGATCGTCACCGGGACGACGAGGTCGTGCGGGTTTCCCTTGAGGTCGAGCTTGCCGGTGGCTTGAAAGCGACCGCCGCCGAGCCCCTTGATGGCACTCGACCGGAAGACGGCACGTGGGTACTTTGCGCTGTTGAACCAGGGCGCACGCGGCAGTTCGGCGTCGCTCTCGGAAAAGCCGACGGTGGCGCTGCCGGTATCGACGGCGATCGTCACCGACCCTGTCTGCGGCGCTTTCGGGTCGAGCGCGAGCTGCGCGTCGAACGCGCGAAAGCGCCCGTCGATCGGCACGCCGCTCTGCTTCAACTGGAACGTGATCTCGCTTTGCGCCGCCACCAACCTGGCCGACGCTGCCGGCTGCGCCTCTGCGCCGACCGCGGCCAGCGGCAGCGCCAGCAGGCACGTCAGCGAGCGCAGGCTCGGCGTCATGCGCGCCTCCGGCTCGGCCACCACGGCCACATCCGGACCAGCAGGCGGTCGCGCTCGACGAAGTGGTGCCTGAACGCGGCGCCGAGATGAACGACGACGACGGCCGCGAGCAGCCAGGACGCGATCTCGTGGAGCGGCTTGAGCACCTCGTCGCCGAACGCCTTGTCGCGCGGAACGAAATCGGGCAGCGGCAGCCAGCCGAGAAAGACGACCGGGACGCCGACCGCCGAGGTGTACGCCCAGCCGAGCAGCGGCACGACGAAGAAAAGGCCGTAGAAAACCAGGTGGGTGCCACGGAACGCGGCAAGCTGCCAGGCAGGCATGCCTGCCGGGACCGGTGGCGGCGGGTGGCCGCCGGCGCGCCACAGGAGCCGCGCCGCAGACAGCACGAGGATGGCGATGCCGAGCCATTTGTGCCAGTTGAAGAGACGAAAGCGCTGCGGCGAGAACGGAAGGTCGACCATCGACAGACCGATCAGGAAGGCGGCGACGATCAGCACCGCGACCAGCCAGTGCAGCACGATGGCAACGACGCCGTAGGCGCTCTCAGCCTCGCCCGCGGAACGTGTCGTTGCATCCATGCAGCACCGAAACAGATCGCCGAGCCGAGCGGCCCGCCGGAGCGGTCACGGGGATGAGCGCCAGACCGCGAAGAACGACTTCACCTTGGCCCAGAACGGGAGCCGCTCGTCCGACACCGCATCCAGGAAGTCCGAAAGTCGCTTCGACTTGACCATCGTGTACATCGTGAGCGCCACGGTCAGCGCGAGCACGACGAGGAAAAACATCGTTCGCGTCGTCAGCGGTGCGTCGGCCGCGGCGATCAGGTTCATGCCCAGGAATCCCGTGGTGATGGTGCCGATCAGGCCGAACACCGTCACCACCGTCAGGCGCACCACGGTGTTCGCTTGCCGGCGAAGGGCATCCGCGTCGAGATACGCGTTCATGTCACGTATGCGCTCCTTGACCTCCGCGTACAGGCCATCGATCTGCAGGTGCCGGGTGCACAGGTTGAACAACGCCTTCACGTGCGCCTGCTCGCTGACTTCGTGGAACCAGTACCGGTGCGTGAAGCCCAGGAAACTCACGTAGCTCAGGCGGATCTGTCGCTTGAATCGCTTGATGCTATCCGGGCGCGCAATGTCGAGCGCATTGAGCGCTTCGGCCAGTTGGTCGGAAACCATCAGCAGCGTGGCCTTCTGGAAGTGGGCGATCAGGAACAGCAGGAAATGCTGGTGGCGAAACTGCGCCAGCACGCCCCGGTCGCTGCAACGGTAGAACTCGCTTTGCGCATCTCCCACGGCGATCAGCGCCAGACCCGAACACAGGTAGCGCGTATTGGGCGCGGCGCCGGATTCGGCCCAGAACCGGTCGTAGCAGAACATCTGCTCGAAGTCGGCTACATGCGCTTCGGAGTAGGGCAACGGGACCTCGTTGCCGGGCACCGTCTCGCCGCCACCCGTGACAAGGCCCAGGCGGATGAAGTCGCTGCGCGTGAGCAGCCGGGGTTCGTCGACCGCGAGGTAAGCCATCATCGGCATGCGGTAGTACTCGATCTGGCGAAAGCGCAGCGTCCCCGCCGTGCCCGAGTGGTGGTTGACCAGCGGGGCGAGCACGTATTCCCAGTGTTCCGAGATGCGTGGCGCGCGATGCTCGGCCAGGTGCGACAGGAAGGCGCCGCGCTGCTGCACGTCGCTGCGCGCCAGGACGCCGCCCTTCGCGTCCAGCCACTCCACGCCGGCCAGGCAATGAACGGCCTGGCCCTGGGCGTCCCAGCCCGCGGGGTAGGCCCTGCCGAATCGGTACATGAGTTCCTGCGCCAGAGACAGGGGAACGTCGTCGATCGCCACTTCGACGTTCAGCAACACGATGTCGACGCCGTAGAAGAAGTACAGGTCGACATGCACCACCTGCAGCGTGACCGGGTCGTCACCCGGGCGCGGCACGACGCGAACGGCAGCGATGTCGCGACGGCGGAAGACGCGCATCGGCGAGCCGGTGGTGGCGTCTCCGTCGCCGCGCTGGGTGCGGCCTTCACCATAGAGAAAGCGCTGCACGTAGGGCAGGAAGCTCACGAACTCGTTGTAGTGACGCTCGTGGAAGCCGCCGGCACCGCCGTTGTATTCGTCGACGTGCTCGCGCCAGGGGGACGCATCGCCCATCTCGCGGAGCAGCTGCCAGGGTGCCCGGCGGCGCACGTCATCGTCGGACGCTCCGGCCTGAATCAGCCGAAGCGGCCACAACAGGGCTTGCCGAAGGTGCCGTACCGTGATGGCCTGCCGGCTGTCGGCGTCGGATCGGGGGCGCACTTCCTGCAGCATGCGGCAAGTGTAGGCAGGGGCCGTGCGTCGGTGCAACCGCATCGGTCAGTGGGCGAAGCGCCCCTGCGATGCGGGTCGCGATCTCCAGTGTTCACTTCGGCAAGGGATTCTTCCCGAGCAACGGCGAGTCCGAGTATGGGCTGGCCTTGCTGGCGACGACTGTCGTTCTGCTCATCAGCGGCGGGCGACGCCTCTCGCTCGGCCGCGCGCTGGCGCGCGGGGCCGGTGCACGCACGGGTTGACGCACGATTTCCCGGCGATCGATACTCCAAGTGGTCTGCGCGCAGACCACTTGCTGGCCTGCACCCAGGAGAAAGTCGCATGCTCTCGTTCTCGGAAAACCCCCGGTTTCGGAGCCAGTCGGCGAGCCTGGCGTCCCGGTCGGCGTCTACCCCCTCCCGCTGGCATCGTCCGCGCGGCTCGGAATCACCGCGGATCGCGGAATCCGGACTCCGCCGCGCCGACCGGGTGCGCAGCGCGCCCTGCGCCTGCGGCGGCGGCTGCCCGACCTGTCTCGCGAAGAGGCAGCTCGCCGACGGCGGCCGGTCGGGCCAGGCGCCAACTCATGAGGCGCCGGCTTCGACTATCGGGCCGATGACCCGTTCAGGGCTGCAGCGGCGCGTATCAGCGTCTTGAAGGCAGCCTCATCGATTTCATCGCCCTCGTGGAGGTCGATAGCGCGCCTGACCTTGCCTCCAAGGCTGGAGTTGAACAGTCCTGAAGGGTCCTCGAGCGCAGCGCCCTTCGCGAAAGTGAGCTTCACGACGCTCTTGTAGGTCTCGCCGGTGCAGATCAGGCCATCGTGAGACCAGACCGGCACGCTCCACTTCCACTCCTCGACCACCTCGGGG
>JBDTUG010000195.1:0-6956 GCA_040007855.1 Caldimonas sp. | reverse complement strand
TCACGCCGATCATCAACGCGCCCGAGGTCGCGATCCTCGGCGTCTGCCGCAGCCTCACCGAGCCGGTGTGGGACGGCCAGGCGTTTCAGCCGCGGCTCATGCTGCCGCTTTCGCTGAGCTGGGACCATCGTGTGCTCGACGGCGCGGCAGCGGCGCGTTTCAATGCTTTCCTGATCCAGGTTCTCGGTGACTTCCGACGGGTGCTGCTATGACGATCGACGTCTCGATTCCCGACATCGGCGACTTCAAGGACGTCGGCGTCATCGAGGTGCTTGTCAAGCCGGGCGACACCGTCAAGGTCGAGCAGAGCCTGATCACGATCGAGAGCGACAAGGCGTCGATGGAGATCCCGTCGTCGCATGCGGGCGTGGTCAGGGAGATCAAGGTCAAGGTCGGCGACACGGTCAACCAGGGCTCGGTGATCCTCAGCCTCGACCAAGCGGCGCAGGGCGCGGGTACGCCCGCTCCGTCCCCCCGGGCGACTGCTTCTGCACCTGCGGCGGCACCTGCGGCGGCACCTGCCCCGGCACGTGCACCTGCACCGGCACCTGCACCGGCACCTGCACCGGCACCGGCACCGGCACCGGCACCTGCACCTGCCGCAGCGCGCGCGCCGGCAGCGGCCGCGAAAGGCGGTCCCGCGGTCGCGTCGGCCGCTTCCTTCGGCGGCGACCTCACTTGCGACCTGCTCGTCCTCGGTGCCGGCCCGGGCGGCTACTCGGCCGCTTTCCGCGCCGCCGACCTCGGCCTCAAGGTCGTGCTGGTCGAGCGCTACCCGACGCTCGGCGGCGTCTGTCTCAACGTCGGCTGCATCCCGTCGAAGGCGATGCTGCACGTCGCCGCGGTGATGGACGAGGTGGCGCACTTCGACAAGGTGGGCGTCAGCTTCGGCCCGGCGAGCGTCGACCGCGGCAAGCTCGTCGCCCACAAGAACAAGGTGGTCGGCAGGCTGACCGGTGGCCTGGCGCAGATGGCCAAGATGCGCAAGGTGACGGTCGTGACCGGCACCGGCCGCTTCAGCGACGACCATCACGTCAGCGTCGAGCTGGCGGTCGGAGGAACGACGACGATCGGCTTCGCCCGTGCGGTCATCGCCGCCGGATCCGAGGCGGTGAAGCTGCCGTTCATGCCCAAGGACGACAGAAGAGTCGTCACCTCGACCGGCGCACTCGAGCTGCCGAGCGCGCCCAGGCGCATGCTGATCGTCGGCGGCGGCATCATCGGCCTCGAGATGGGCACGGTCTACTCGACCCTCGGCGCCCGCCTCGACGTGGTCGAGATGCTCGACGGCCTGATGCAGGGCGCCGATCGCGACCTGGTCAAGGTCTGGCAGAAGCTCAACGCGCCGCGCTTCGACAACATCCTGCTGAAGACGAAGACGGTGAGCGCCGAAGCGACGCCCGACGGTATCCTGGTGAAGTTCGAAGGCGAGGGCGCGCTCAAGGAGCAGCTCTACGACCTGGTGCTGCAGGCGGTAGGCCGGGTGCCGAACGGCAGGAAGATCGGCGCCGAAGCGGCCGGCCTCACCGTCAGCGACCGGGGCTTCGTTCCGGTCGACATCCAGATGCGAACCAACGTGCCGCACATCTTCGCGGTCGGCGACATCGTCGGCCAGCCGATGCTCGAGCACAAGGCGGTGCACGAGGCGCACGTCGCCGCCGAGGTCGCCGCCGGCGAGCAGCTCGGCGACGAGAAGCTCGCGCGCACCGCGTTCGACGCGCGCGTGATCCCGAGCGTCGCCTACACCGACCCGGAGATCGCCTGGGTCGGCATCACCGAAGACGAAGCCAAGGCGCGCGGCGTCAAGGTGAAGAAGGGCCTGTTCCCGTGGACCGCCTCCGGGCGCGCGATCGCCAATGGCCGCGACGAAGGCTTCACCAAGCTGCTGTTCGACGAGGCGACGCATGCAATCGTCGGTGGCGGCATCGTCGGCACCCACGCCGGCGACATGATCGGCGAGATCGCGCTGGCGATCGAGATGGGCGCCGACGCGGTCGACATCGGCAAGACGATCCATCCGCACCCGACCCTCGGCGAGTCGATCGGCCTGGCCGCCGAGGCCTTCGAGGGCACCTGCACCGACCTGCCGCCGGCGCGGCGCTAGTGGTCTGTGGTGGCGCAGACCACTAGCCTGGTGTTCCAGGGCAGTCGGCTCAGGAAATGCCGAGCGTGTGAACGCCGAAGCCGGCGCCGGCGCGCCGGTCTTCGAAGTACAGCTCGAGCGTCTTCTTCGTTGTTCGGAACGCGATTTCGTCCCAGGGAATTTCAGCCTCGCCGAACAGGCCGGCCTCGATCGTCTCGGGGCCTGGCGCGAAGTCGGTGTCGAGCAGGCGCGCGCGATAGAACATGTGGACCTGGCCGACCCGCACGACGTCGATCACCGTGTACAGGGCCTGCATCTCGACGCGGGCGCCGGCTTCCTCGATCGTCTCGCGCAGCGCGCCCTGGGCGGTCGTCTCGCCGAGCTCCATGAAGCCGGCGGGCAGGGTCCAGAGGCCGCGCCGCGGCTCGATGTTGCGCCGGCAGAGCAGCACCTTGTCCTGCCACACCGGCAGCGTGCCGACGACGTTGAGCGGGTTCTCGTAGTGGATCGTCGTGCAGACGACGCAGGTGGCGCGATCACGGTTGTCGTCGGCCGGGGTGGCGTAGCGAACCTCGCCGCCGCAGGCCCGGCAATGCTTGATGCTGCGCGGCTGGAACATGGCGTCGAGTTTAGGACCTGGCGTCCGTCCGGAAGTCGCGTGGCATCATCACGGCACACCCCTACCGAGACGCACCGATGAGCCACGTCTTCGCCTCGCCTGCGCCCGCCGCGGTCCCGGTCGCCGCATCCTCCGACAGCTTTCCGGTCCGCCGCATCTACTGCGTCGGCCGCAACTACGTCGAGCATGCGAAGGAGATGGGCTTCACCGGCCGGGAGCCGCCGTTCTTCTTCCTCAAGCCCGCCGATGCGGTGCTGCCGATCGCCGAGGGCGAGACCGGCCGGATGCCCTATCCGAGCCTGACCAGGAGTCTGCATCACGAGGTCGAGCTGGTCGTCGCGATCGGCACCGGCGGCCGCGACATCAAGGCTGCCGACGCGATGAAGCACGTCTGGGGCTATGCCGTCGGTCTCGACATGACCCGGCGCGACCTGCAGGGCGAAGCCAAGAAGCTCGGCCGGCCGTGGGACATCGGCAAGGGCTTCGACCACTCGGCGCCGATCGGGCCGATCCACCGCGCCGCCGACTGCCAGGTCGGCGCCGACACCCGGATCACGCTCGAGGTCAACGGCGTGATCCGCCAGCAGAGCACGATCGGCAAGCTGATCTGGGATCTGGCCGAGGTCATCGAGCATCTCTCGGCGGCGTGGGAGCTCGCGCCTGGCGACCTGATCTTCAGCGGCACGCCGGAGGGCGTGGCGGCGGTCGAGGTGGGCGACACACTGAAGGCGAGCGTCGACGGCGTCGGCAGCCTGCAGGTGCAGATCGTCGCCCGGTGATCCCGGGCGAGCAGGATGCGCCTCTACAACTACTTCCGCTCCTCGGCCTCGTACCGGGTGCGGATCGCGCTCGCGCTCAAGGGGCTGAGCTACGAGTACGTGGCGGTGCACCTGGTGAAGGACGAGCAGCTCGGCGACGCGTTTCGCGCGCTGGCGCCATCGCAGCTCGTCCCGGCGCTCGCGCTTGACGAGCCCGGCGCCCGGCCGCTGACGCAGTCGCTGGCGATCATCGAGTACCTCGAAGAGATGCATCCCGAGCCGCCGCTGCTGCCCGAGGATCCGCTTGCCCGCGCCCGGGTGCGCGCGATCGCGCTCGACATGGCCTGCGAGATCCATCCGCTCGACAACCTGCGCGTCCTGCGCTATCTCGTCAAGGAGCTGGGCGTGTCCGAGGACGACAAGAACCGCTGGTACCGGCACTGGGTCGAGACCGGCCTCGGGACGGTCGAGCGGCAGCTCGCCGGGCACGCCGCGACCGGGCGCTTCTGCCAGGGCGACACGCCCGGCCTCGCCGACTGCGTGCTGGTGCCCCAGATCCACAACGCCCAGCGCATGAACTGCACGCTCGACCACGTGCCGACAGTGATGCGCATCTTCGAGAACTGCATGGCCGAGCCGGCGTTCGCCACCACCCAGGCCTCGGCCTGCCCGGACGCAGCGTGACGCTCCCGCCCGGCTGGCTCGCTCCCGACTGGGCGGGCGGCGGCGTCGGCGCGCTGATGTCGACGCGCGACGGCGGCATCAGCACCGGCCCCCATGCGTCGATGAACCTCGGCGACGCCTGCGGCGACGATCCGGCCTGCGTGGCCGCCAACCGGGCCCGGTTCGCGGCGACATGCGCTGCGGCGCCGATCTTCCTGCGCCAGGTGCACGGCGCGCGCGTCGTCCGCGTCGGCGCCGAGGACGCGCGAGCCGGCTCGCCGCGCCACGCGGCCGACGCCAGCCTGAGCACCGAGCCGGGCGTTGCCTGCACCGTGCTGGTGGCCGATTGCCTGCCGGTCCTCTTCGCGGCGCCCGGGGGGCGCGGCGTCGCTGCCGCGCATGCCGGCTGGCGCGGCCTCTCGGCCGGCGTCCTCGAAGCCGCGGTTGCCGCCCTGTGCGAGGCTGCCGGCTGCCGGCCGGTGGACCTCGACGCCTGGCTCGGCGCCTGCATCGGCCCCGCCGCCTTCGAGGTCGGCGCCGACGTCGTCGAGGCGTTCGGCGTCGATCCGGGGGCGGCTGGAACAAGGCATTTCGCGCCGGCACGGCCGGGAAAGTGGCTCGCCGACCTGGCCGGGCTGGCCCGCGACCGGCTCGGCGCGGCCGGGCTGGTCAGGCTGGGCGGCGCCGACCGTTGCGTCGTCGCCGACCCGTCACGGTTCTTTTCCTACCGGCGCGACGGGGTCACTGGCCGGATGGCCGCCGCCGTCTGGATCGCCGCCGGCGCCGGCCGCCGAGGTCGCCTCGACGCGGCGGCGCGCCCGTCGCCGGCCCGGCGTGGCCAGCAGGTAGAGGGCGATCCCGAGCGGCAGGGCACCGTAGAGCAGGAAGGTGATGCCCGCACCGAGCCAGGTTCCGCCGTCCGACACCCCCTCGACGAGCGCCATCAGGACGACCACGTAGAGCCAGGCGATGGCGACCAGATACATTTTTGCGCGAGGAGGTTTTCCGGCTCCGCGCCACGATAATCGTTCGATGGAATCGATGCCCGACTTCGGCGAAGCCCTGAAAGGCCTCGGCAGCTTCAGCCTAGCCCCGGAAGCCCTGCTCAAGCTGCAGAGCGAATACCTCACCGACGCGATCTCCCTGTGGAATCGCACCCTGCTGCCGGGCGGAGCGTCGGCCGCGAAGCCGGCCGACCGGCGTTTCGCCGCCAGCGAGTGGGCTTCCAACCCGGCCAGCACCTACCTGTCCGAGATGTACCTGCTGAACGCGCGCACGCTGCTCGGCATGGCCGACCAGATCCAGGCCGACGACAAGACGAAGGCGCGGATCCGCTTCGCCGTGCTGCAATGGATCGACGCGGCGGCGCCGAGCAACTACCTCGCGCTCAATCCGCAAGCGCAGAAGAAGGCGATCGACACGCACGGCGAGAGCATCGGCCAGGGCCTGCGCCAGCTGTGGAACGACATGCAGCGCGGCCACCTCTCGCAAACCGACGAGAGCGCCTTCGAGGTCGGCCGCAACGTCGCCACCTCCGAGGGCTGGGTCGTCTTCGAGAACGAGTTTTTCCAGCTGCTCGAGTACAAGCCGCTCACCGCCAAGGTGTACGAGCGGCCGTTTCTGATCATCCCGCCCTGCATCAACAAGTTCTACATCCTCGACCTGCAGCCGGAGAACTCGCTGATCCGCCACGCGGTCAGCGAAGGGCATCGGGTCTTCGTCGTCAGCTGGAAGAGCGCCGGCGAAGAGATCGCCCAGCGCACCTGGGACGACTACATCGAGCAGGCGGTGATCAAGGCGATCGGCCTGGTGCGCGAGATCACCGCCAGCAAGCAGGTCAACACGCTCGGCTTTTGCATCGGCGGGACGATTCTGGCCACCGCCCTGGCCGTGCTCGAGGCGCGCGGCGAGCGGCCGGCGGCGAGCATGACCCTGCTGACGACCCTGCTCGACTTCAGCGACACCGGCATCCTCGACATCTTCATCGACGAGACCATGGTGCGGATGCGCGAGATGACGATCGGCGCCGAAAGCCCGGGCGGCGGCGGCCTGCTGAAGGGCCAGGAGCTGGCCACGACCTTCAGCCTGCTGCGGCCGAACGACCTGGTCTGGAACTACGTCGTCGGCAACTACCTGAAGGGCGAGACCCCGCCGCCGTTCGACCTGCTGTACTGGAACAGCGACGGCACCAACCTGCCCGGGCCGATGTACTGCTGGTACCTGAGGAACACCTACCACGAGAACAAGCTGGCCAGCCCGGGCGCGCTCACGGTCTGCGGCGAAAAGGTCGATCTCGGCAGCGTCTTTGCGCCCGCCTACCTGTACGCCTCGCGCGAGGACCACATCGTTCCCTGGACCGGCGCCTACCGCAGCACGCAGCTGTTCAAGGGCAAACGCCGCTTCGTGCTCGGCGCGTCCGGCCACATCGCCGGTGTCATCAACCCGCCGCTGAAGAAAAAGCGCAGCCACTGGATCAGCCGGAGCGCGGCGCTGCCGCCCTCTGCCGCCGACTGGCTGGCCGGCGCCGAAGAACATCCCGGGAGCTGGTGGACCGACTGGTTCGACTGGCTCCGGCCGTTCGGAGGCAAGCAGATCGCTGCCCCGAAGGCGCCCGGCAACCGCAAGCACCAGCCGATCGAGCCGGCGCCCGGTCGCTACGTGAAAGAGAAGGCCTGACATGCCGAAGCCCTGAGCGAAGCGGGCAATCCTAGGCCTGCGGGCAAGGGACTCCCCGATGCGCTCAGAATGGCAGCGGCGACAACCTGCCAACCCTCCCCAGGAGATCGACATGAGCAACGACATCGTCATCGTCGCCGCCGCGCGCACCGCGGTC
>JBDTUG010000194.1:0-6980 GCA_040007855.1 Caldimonas sp. | reverse complement strand
CTGTGGCAGATGCCCGAGCCTTCGGTCGAGCCGATGCCGGTGCCGCCGAGCGAATCGCGCCGGGTGGTGCCGCTCGAGGCGCAGGACGCGTCGTACTTGGCGGCGTCGGCGAGGATCGCCAGCTTGCGGTCCAGGTCCATGGGAGGGTTCGGAAATCCGGGGCGAAAGAAGACTGTACGAATATACAGCGTGCCCCACAATCCGGCCTATCGCGCCAGAAACGGCCAGGGCTTCACGGGCCGCGCCGCGCTGCCCTCCGCCGCGACTTTGGAACCCCTTTGGAAACCATCGCCGTCATCGATTTCGAGACCACGGGCCAGTCGCCGGCGCGGGGCGGCCGCGCCACCGAAGTGGCGGCGGTGCTGGTCCGGGGCGGCGAGATCGTCGGTCGCTTCCAGAGCCTGATGCGTTCCGGCGCCTGGGTGCCGCCGTTCATCGAGCGGCTCACCGGCATCAGCAATGCCATGCTCGAACGCGCCCCGCCGGCGCGCGCGGTCATGCACGAGCTGGCGCGCTTCACCCAGGGCACGCCGCTCGTCGCTCACAACGCCGCGTTCGATCGCGCCTTCTGGCACGCCGAAGCCGAGCGCGCGCAGTGCGCGCCCGACCACGCGCATCGCTTCGCCTGCACCCTGCTGCTTTCGCGCCGCCTCCATCCGGAGGCGCCCGACCACCGGCTCGGCACCCTGCGCGCCTGGCACCGGCTGCCCGCCACCGGGCGAGCGCACCGCGCCCTGGCCGACGCCGAGACTGCCGCCCATCTCTACCTGCGACAGTTGCACGACGTCGGTGAGCGCTTCGCCGAGGCGCTCGGCTTTGCCGCGGCCGGCCACGACGCGCTGCTCGCGCTCCAGAAAGCGCAAAGAGGGCGCCTTGCCGAGCGCTTGATGCGCCATGTCGAGAACGCTCGACGACAGATCGGCCATGAAGCGGCTCCTGCTAGCGGTGAACCGTGCGGGCAGGGCAATCGAGGCGCCCGCGGTCTGGTCGTGCTGGCGCCCTCGGGCGAGGCCAGACGGTCGGAGCCGGCCTTTACCTGACCGCGGGCGCGCCTCAGGCAGGAACGTCGAAGACCTGGCGCAGGTAGGCGAGGAAGGTCTCGTCGTCGCAGAGCAGCTTGCCCGGGCTGTCGGACAGCTTGGCCACCGGCTGGCCGTTGGCCCGGGTCAGCTTCATGACGATGTGCAGCGTCTTCAGCCCCATGTCGTTGGTCAGGTTGGTGCCGATGCCGAAGCCGACCATGGTGCGGTCGGCGAAGTGGCGATAGAGGGCGAAGGACCTTTCGAAATCGAGCCCGTCGGAGAAGACCAGCCGCTTGGTCTTGGCGTCGATGCGCAGCTTCTCGTAGTGGGCAAGCGCCTTCTCGCCCCAGACGTAGGGGTCGCCCGAATCGTGGCGCAGGCCGTCGAACAGCTTGGCGAAGTAGAGGTCGAAGTCGGCCAGGAAGGCGTCCATGCCGACCACGTCGGTGAGCGCCGTGCCGAGGTCGCCGCGGTACTCCTGGACCCATGCCTCGAGGGCGGCGCGCTGGAAGTCGCGCAGGCGCACGCCGAGCGTCTGGAAGGTCTGCAGGTACTCGTGCGCCATCGTGCCGATCGGCACCAGCCCCAGGTCGCGCGCGTAGAGCACGTCGGAGGCGCCCTTGAAGAACTGCGGCACCTCGCGCTTGAGGGTGGTCAGCACTTCGCGGTGCCACTCTCCCGAGAAGCGCCGGCGCACGCCGAAGTCGAAGAATTCGAACGGATTGAGGCGCTTGGGCTCGCGCTCGAACTCGCGCAGCCCCTCGATCTTGGCGGCGAGGCGCCGCCGCCCCTCGGCCCAGGCCTCGCGCCGGTCGAAGCGGCGGAAGTAGAGCTCGTTGACGATCGCCAGAACAAAGATCTCGAATGCCATCACGTGGACCTGCGGGCCCTGGGCGACGATCTCGAGGCCGCGGCCGTCGGTGGCGGCGCGGGCGACGATGAAGTCGCGCTGGAAGCGGAAGATGCGCAGGAAGTCGACGAAGTCGGAGCGGATGAATCGCAGTCCGGCGATGTAGGCGAGCTCGCTCGGGCGAAAGGAGAGCGAGCAGAGCGCGTCGAGCTCGCGGTCGACCTCCGTCAGCAGCTCGGCGAGCGGATAGGCCGGGGCGTTGCGGCAGACGAAGGTGTACTCGGCCTGCGTCTGCGGGTGGCGATGCAGCATCGCCTGCCACATCGTGAACTTGTACAGGTCCGTGTCGAGCAGGCTGGTGATGACGGGTTGCATCGGCGCTTTCGTCGGCATTCGGTGCGCCGACGATAGCAAGGAGGCGCCGCCCTCGACGCGGTGTTTTGCCTGCCTCATCGCTTCTTCGGCCGGGCCTGGCGGAAGCTCTCCGGCGCCAGCACCGCGGCCTCGCCCAGGTCGGCCACGCCGCCGACGCCGCCCGGCGACGGCGGCAGGCCGAAGCGCAGCCGCGCCTCGATGTCGGCGCGGTCGGCGCGCTGCGCGAGCAGCGACCACTGGACCAGCTCCTCGGTCGAGGCGTCCCACTGGCTGCCGAACAGCACGCTGCCGTGCTTGTGCATCACCAGGACGATCCGCGCCGCCTCGCGGTCGCCCTCGTTGGCGAGCTGCACGAATCGGCCGTAGGCGGCGGCATGGCGGCCGCCGCGGAACAGCCGGCTCGCCTCGACGAAGGTCGGCGCCGGCGGTCGCGCCCCGGCCGGCTCGGCCAGCGCCGCCTGCGCAAAGGCGCACAACAGGGCGACGAAGAGCGTCGTGAAGGCGGCGCGGCAGGCGTGTGCCGCGAAGGACTGCGGATTCATGGCGTGGCCCTGCGAAAGCGGAGGGTGCGACGGTGCACTCCTTCCCATACGCAATCGCGGTGCCGAACCGGCCACCGCACGCGCCGCCGCAGACCACTACATCTAGATCGGGTAGATGATCGAGTTCGGAATCATCTCGCTGTCGTAGACCGCCACACGGCTCTCGAACTTCAGGCCCTGCGGGGTGCGCACCACCGTGTCGAGGTAGCGGCCGACGTTGAACACCGTGCTCAGCCCGTTCAGCTTGGTGCGGAAGACAGCGTAGTTGGCCTCGCTCGTGATCCGTTCGCCGTCGACGCGACGCACCAGCGGCGCGCCGACCACGTGGCGCTGGTAGTACGGGTCGTGGAACAGGGTCTCGCGGATGCCGTAGACGCGGTCGCGCAGCATCCCCTTGCTCTCGAAGGACAGGGTTGCCAGCGGAAAGCCGCGCTCGTGGTTCTCGCGCGGCACCAGCCGGTAGCTGCAGTCCTCGACGAAGAATTCCGGCCAGAGGTTCCAGTCGCCCGAGTCGACCGCGAAGGCGTAGTCGGCGTACAGCTGGACCAGCTCGTGGTAGTCGGCGAAGTCGATGGCCGGCGCTGCCACCTCAGGCCTCCATGACGCGACGCCAGTACTCGTACATGCCGCGGATCAGCGTCTCGGTCACCATGTGGTCGGCGTCGCCGACCTCGCGCCCGCCGAGCTCGGCGAGGGTGCGGTGGAAGGGCTTCTGCTCGAAGCCCTGCTGCGACAGCTCGATCACCTCGCCGTCGTCGGCCGAGACGAAGCCGGCCGGGCCGAACAGGTTGGCCTGGCGCAGCCGCCGCTCGACCATCTCGTCGGAGTCGTCGGCGAAGGCGAAGTGGGTCCAGACGAAGTCGAAGGCGCCGTGGCCGTCGGGCTGGATATGCCGGGTCGAGACCGAGTTGACCTGCTGCTGGAAGATGACGCTCGGAAAGATCGTCGTCATCACTGCGGTCGGGCCGCCCCACCAGGGCTCGGGAACGATGTCGAGGAAGCGCGGGTCCTCGAGCTTCATGTTGGCCTTGAAGCTCGACACCGCGGTCACCTGGTCGGCCTTGCCCATCTGGCCGCGGGTCGAGATCATTGCCGCGTGGCGGTGCTGCGCGTCCATCACCAGTTGCGACTTGTTGTCGGCGCGCCAGAGGCCGAAGGTGACGAACCAGGTGTGCAGCAGGCCCGGGTGGTACGGGTCCTTGATGTTCTCCTGCATCAGCTTCCAGTTGCCCGGAATGCGCTGCCGGTTGTAGCCGAGGATCTTCAGCGCGCGGCCGTCGAACAGGCGGTCGAAGTAGCCGAGCACGGCCGGGCCGAGAAAGTCCTCGAGCGGCTCGACGTCCGGGTCGAACGAGGCGAACACGACGCCGCCGCGCGCCGCCACCCGGAGCTTGGTGAGGCCGTTGTCCTCGAGCCTGAAGTCGGCCGGCATGCCGCCGTTGATCCTGCCGTCCTGGCGCACGCCGCGGCGAAACGGCACGCCCTGCAGGTCGCCCTTGAGCGAATAGTTCCACTGGTGGTATGGGCAGGTGAAGTCCCTGCGGTTGCCGTGCCGCTCGCGGCAGAAGCTCATGCCGCGGTGGGCGCAGACGTTCTCGACCACGTTGATGCCGCCGTCGAGGTCGCGCGCCAGGATCACCGAGCGCTCACCGACCGCGGTTCGCTTGAAGTCGCCCGGGTTCGGGATCTCCGCCTCGAGGCCGACGTAGCACCAGTGCTTCGTGTAGAAGAAGCGCTCGAGCTCGCGCCGGTGCAGCTCCTCGCTGGTATAGGCGGCGAACGGGATCCGGCTGGTGCCGGCGCCTTCCCAGGCCGGCTGCCCGGCGAGGACGGGGGTGGGGGCGAGTCTGTCCATCGGTGCGTCCGGCGCGATCTCGGGAACCCGACTGTGCCTCAACGCCTTCGCCCTGGGAGGCGGCGTTCCCCTCAGTCGATCAGGGCGCCGCCGTCGTGGAACGGGAACGGCCCGGCGAAGCCGCCGGAGAACGCCAGGTGGCTGACCACGCCGCCGGTCGGCGACCAGGCATGCACCAGAAAGCCGGGCGGCTGCATCTCGAAGGTCGAGGCGGCGTCGCTCGCGAGGTCGAGCGAGACGGCGTGGGCGGTCGACGGCGCGGTCATCGCGATCGTGCCGGCGAAGCGCGTCTGGATACTGCGGTGCAGGTGGCCGCAGACGATCCGCTCGACCTGCGGGTGGCGCGCGATCACCGCCGCCAGCCCGCGCCCGCCCTGCTGCAGGCCGATCTCGTCCATGTGGCCGATGAAGGTGGGAAACGGCGGGTGGTGCATCGCCACCACGGTCGGCGTCGACCGGTCTTCGGCCAGCGCGGCATCGAGCCAGGCGAGCTGGGCGGCGCCGAGCTCGCCGTGCGGCGCCTTCGCCACCGAGGTGTCGATCGCCACCAGGCGCAGCCCGCCCAGGTCGACCGCGTAGTGCAGGAAGGCGTCGCCCGAGGTCCGCAGCCAGTCGTGCTCGGGGAAGGCGCGGCGCAGCTCGGCGCGGTCGTCGTGGTTGCCGGGCAGCAGGTACAGCGGGCAGGCCAGCGGCGCCAGCAGGGCGCGCAGGTGGGCGTACTCGGCCGGTCGGCCGAAGTCGGTCAGGTCGCCGGTGACGACGACCGCAGCCGGCGCCTGCGGCAAGGCGAGTACCGCGGCCACCGCCTGGGCCAGGAAGGCAGCGGTGTCGACCCGCCGGTAGGCCAGCTGGCCGGGCCGACGGATGTGGGTGTCGCTCAGCTGGACGAGGAGTTTCGGCATGGTGGAGGGCTCGGCTGCTCAGGCTTGCGACGCCGGCATGAAGTGATGCGGCGCGACCCGGATCCGCACCGGGTCGCCAGCTTGCCACGCCGCGTCGCGCGCCGCATCGACGACCAGCACGCCCTGGTCGGCCGTCTCGACCTGAAGCTGCAGGCGCTCGCCGAGGAAGACGCGGCGCAGGATGCGGGCGCCGCCGTCGGGCGCCGGCGCCAGCTCGATGTCCTCCGGCCGGACAAGCAGCGTGGGCTCGGCCGCGAGCGCGCCGGCGATCGCCAGCGCCTCGCCGCCGATCCGGACCACGCCGTCGCGCCGGTCGGCGTCGCTCCGGGCGAGCCGGTTGACTCGGCCGAGGAACTCGGCCACGAAGGCGTGCTTCGGGTTGCGGTAGAGCGACTCGGCGTCGCCGGTCTGGACGATCGCGCCGGCGCGCATCACCGCCAGCCGGTCGGCGATCGCCATCGCTTCCTGCTGGTCGTGGGTGACGTGGATCGCGGTGATGTGCAGCCGGCGGAGCAGGTCGGCCAGCTCGTCGCGCAGGGCCACCTTGAGCTTGGCGTCGAGGGCGGTGAGCGGCTCGTCGAGGAGCAGCACGCGCGGCTGCAGGGCGACGGCGCGGGCCAGGGCGACGCGCTGCTTCTGCCCGCCCGAGAGCTCGGCCGGCCGGCGCGCCTCGAGCCCGTTCAGCCGCACCAGGTCGACCAGCTCGCCGACCCGGCGTCGCCGATCGGCCTCGGCGACGCCGCGAATGCGCAGGCCATAACCGATGTTCGCCTCGACCGACATCTGCGGGAACAGGGCGTAGTGCTGGAACACCATGCCGACGCCGCGCGTCTCGATCGGCTTGCCGGTCACGTCCTCGGCGTTGAAGTGGATCGTGCCGCCCGGGTCGGGCCCGGCCAGGCCGGCAATCAGGCGCAGCAGGGTCGTCTTGCCGCAGCCCGACGGGCCGATCAGGGCGAGCACCTCGCCCGGCTCGACCACCAGCGAGGTCGGCTGCAGCGCGGCCACGCCACCGGGGTAGGTCTTGGCGCAGTCGCGCACCTCGACGTGGGTGCGCTCGCCGCCGCCGCCGCCGGTCATGCCGGCGCCCGGCGGTGCTGCCCGGCGCCCGCCGGGCTCGGCCCGAGCCATGCGGCGACCGCCTGCATCGCCCAGAGTGCCGGCAGGACGACGATGAAGAAGATCAGCGTGTAGGCCGAGCCGATCTCCAGCCGCATCGAGGCGTAGCTGTCGGCCAGGCCGACCGGCAGGGTCCGGGTCAGCGGCGTGTGCAGCATCCAGGTCAGGTTGAACTCGCCGATCGAGAGCGTGAAGACCATCAGGCTGCCGGCGACGATCGCCGGCGCGACCGCGGGCACCAGCACGCCGAGAAAGCGCTGCGCGAAGTTCGCCCCCAGCGAGCGCGCCGCCTCCTCGAGCGAGACCAGCTCGTCG
>JBDTUG010000193.1:0-7097 GCA_040007855.1 Caldimonas sp. | reverse complement strand
TGTCCTTGCCGACCAGGATCGGCCGCAGCACGTTGTCGATCAGGCCGATCACGAGGACGCCGAACGCGATCAGGGCGAAGCCTTGCCAGACCTGGCCGACGGCGAGCAGGTAGAGCGCCACCGGGGCCCAGATCAGCGCCGCGCCGACCGCCGGCAACAGCGACAGGAAGGCCATCACCACCGCCCAGAGCATCGGCGCATGGACGCCGAGCGCCCAGAACGCGAGCCCGCCGAGCGCGCCCTGCGCGGCAGCGACCAGGATGTTGCCTTTCACGGTTGCGCGGATCACGGTGGTGAGCCGTTCGAGGAGCAGCGCCTTCGGCTCGGGCGCGAGCGGAATCGCGGCGCGAATGTCGCGCGCCACGCCCGCGCCGTCGCGGAGCAGGAAGAACAACAGGTACATGGCGATGCAGAAGCCGACGATCAGGTCGAGCGCGTCGGATCCGAAGTCGACGGCGCGCTTGGTGAAGGCCTCGCCACGCTGGGTGAGGGCGGCGGTCAGCTTGGCCTGCAGGGCCGCCAGATCGACCAGGCCGAGCCGATCCATCAGGCCGGTGGCCCAGGCCGGCAGGGCGGCGACGATCTGTTCGAAGTAGCGGCCGAAGTCGACCTCGCCGGTCTTCACGCGCTGGTAGAGACCGCCCACCTCCTGGATCAGCGACGCCGTGACCAGCGCCAGCGGCAGAATGACAATGAGCAGGATGATGGCCAGCGTCGCCAGGGCGGCGAGGTTGGCCCGGCCGCGCAGGCGGGCGAGCAGCTTCAGGTAGAGCGGCTGGAACAGGAGGGCCAGCACCGCGCCCCAGAAGATGGCCCCGTAGAACGGCCAGATCACCGCCGCCATGCCAACCGTCAGGACGCCGAGCAGGAGGAAGAAGAAGCGTCGGTCGAGGGTTCGCGCGAAGGCCGGATCGGGGCTGCTTTTCATGCGTGCCGAGCGCGGCTCGAGCGATGTGGCGGAGGCTGCATCCTATCGTCCCTGATCCCCCTGCCCGACAGCAAACCTGGAGGAAAGAATCGTGGACTCGCAGCGCAACAAGCAGACGATGCAGATCGTGTTCGACGCCCTGGCGCAGGGAAACGGCCAGCCGTTCGTCGACGCGATGAGCGACGACTTCGCCTGGACCATCAGCGGCAGCGGCCCGTGGTCCCGGAGCTGGCGCGGCAAGGACGCGGTGCGGCGCGAGCTGTTCCGGCCGCTGTTCGGTCAGTTCCAGGGGACTTACCGCAACCGGGCGAGCCGCTTCGTCGCCGACGGCGACATCGTCGTCGTCGAGTGCAAGGGCGAGGTCGCGACCAAGGCCGGCGCGCGCTACGACAACGACTACTGCTACGTCTGCCGCTTCGACGTGGCGGGCAGGCTGGTCGCGCTCACCGAGTACATGGACACGGCCCTGGCCGAGCGGGTGCTGACGCCGCTACCCTGAGCGAGCGCAGCCGGCCGGCTCACGTCGCCGCGGCGGTGCGGCCGGCGCGCGTGCCGTGGAAAAACGCCTCCTCGAACACCGAGTACGCCGACAGGTCGGCGTGCGCAAACTGCACCCGCCGCTGCGGCGCAGCGAGCGCGCGCAGCGCCTCGCTGTTCCGCACGCCGGGCACCGGAATGCTCATCGCATGGCCGTAGCGCATCAGGTCGACGCGGCGCAGCTTCGCAGGCAGGTCCGGATGCATGAGCGCCAGGTCGGCGACGATCCGGCCGGCCCAGAGCCGCCAGTCGTCGTTCAGCAGGCGGGCGCGATTCGCCGCCAGCTCGGCCGCGCTGTTGCCGCCGAGCGCCCAGTAGGCGGTGAGCACGGTCGGCCCGGCGTAGGGGCGCGTGCTCTGGTGCATGGCATCGACGTAGCCGAGGCCGGCGCTGCCGTAGGGCACGTTGTCCCACGACGGCGGCGCGCCGGGGCGATCGTCGAGCGCGGCATCGAGCTGCAGGTTGGCGACCAGCCACGGCGCATGGCGCATCGTCGCGGCGGCCGTGACCAGCGCCGGCGGCAACGGATCGAGCAGCCCGGCGGCGACGAAGAGGGGCGTGGCGACGACCACGCGTGGCGAGATCCAGCGCTCGGCCGCGTTCGTGGTCGCGTTCCAGGCGTCGACCGCCACCTCGCCGCGGCCTTCACGGATGCGCAGCACCACCCGGCCCGGGAGCAGCCGCTCGCCGAGCGGCGCGGCCAGTCGCTCGGCCAGCCAGGCGTTGCCTTCGGGCCAGGTCAGGACGCCGTCGCCGCCATCGGCGGCCTTGCCATCGTCGCTCCCCGGCGCACGAAAGCCGTGCCGGCTGGCAAAGTAGTGCAGCCCGGCCCAGGCCGAGACCTGGACAGCGCCGGCACCGTAGTCGTCGCGGCAGCAGTAGTCGAGGTACCAGCGCAGCGCCGGCGCCTGCAGGCCGCGGGCGTCGAGCCAGGCGGCGAAGGTGGTGGCGTCGAGGGCGGCGAGCGCGGGGCTCCAGCGCGAGCGGGCGGTCGGGATCTCGAACGCCTCGGCGTGTCCGGCTTCGGCGACGGCGACGCTGAACGCGTGGTACGCGGCGAGCGTTGCTGCGCGCTGTTCCAGGGGCAGGGCCTCGACCGGCGGCAGCAGGCCTTCGCGCCAGGCGCCCTCGATGAACAGCCGCTCCTGCGGGCTGTGGCAAAGCATGCGCTCGTCGTAGGTCGCGCGGCCTGCGCTCGACTTGCGCACGCCGAGCTCCTCGAGCAGCTCGATCACTTCGACTGCGCTCGCCCCCGGGGTCGGCAGGTAGTGCGCGCCGAGCGGGCAGCGCATGCCGCCGAGAGCGTGGCTGCGGCTGTTGCCGCCGGCGACGTCTTCGATCTCGAGCACGCGAACGTCGTCGACGCCGGCGCGCATCAGCGCCCGGGCCGCGGCCAGACCGGCGATCCCGCCGCCGACAATGATCGCGCTGGCGCGGCGCACGACCGCAGGCTCGCGCAGCGCGACCGCACGCGACGCCGGCGAGCCGCTGCGCAGCAGATGGCCGCGCTCGGCCGAGGCGCCGACCCAGCCGCCTTCGTAGCGGTCGCCGCGCGGTGCGCAGCCCGCCAGCGCGGCGAACGCGGCGGCCGATCCGGCGGCGAGCACCGCGCGCCGGGTCGACCCGCGCCACGCCGCGCTCACCGCTGCACCCTGCCCCATTCGTCCTCGAAGGTCTGCACCAGCACCTGGTTCGAGAGCCGGTTGACCTCGGCCGGAACGCGCGCCATGTCGGGCGGGAACTCGAACAGCGCCGGCAAGCCGGCGAGGTCGAGAAAGCGCAGGCCGGGCGGCAGCGTCGCCGGCGCCTTGAACGGGCGCCGGCCGGCGACGATGAAGCCCCATTCGCCGAAGCTCGGCACGTGCGCGTGGTATGGGGTGGCGGTCAGCCCGGCCGCCTCGATCGTCGTCGCGACGGTCCAGAAGCTCTTGCGCGCGATCAGCGGCGAGGTGGTCTGCACTACCGCGTAGCCGCTCGCCGACAGGTGCTTGTCGAGCAGCTCGTAGAAGGTCTTGGTGTAGAGCTTGCCGATCGAGAAATTGGTCGGGTCGGGAAAGTCGACGACGATCGCGTCGAAGCTCTCGTCGTGCTGCTCGAGCCAGGCGAACGCGTCGGCGTTGACGATCGTCAGGCGCGGCGAAAGCAGCGAATCGACGTTCAGGCCGCGCAGCAGCGGCAGGGTCGAGAACAGCTGCGTCATGTGCGGGTCGAGCTCGACCAGCGTGACGCGCTCGACGCTCGGGTACTTGAGGACCTCGCGCACCGCCATGCCGTCGCCGCCGCCGAGCACGAGCACGCGGCGCGGCGCACCGGCCGCCGACAGCGCCGGGTGGACCAGGGCCTCGTGGTAGCGGTACTCGTCGCGCGAGTGGAACTGCAGGTTGCCGTTGAGGAAGAGGCGGACGCCGGCGTGGCTGGCGGTGACGACCACCCGCTGATAGGCGCTGGTCTCGCTGTAGAGCACGTGGTCGGCGTAGAAGCGGTCCTCGGCCCAGGTCGTGACGTGGTCGGCGAAGACGAAGGCGCCGGCCAGCGCGGCGATCGTCAGCGCGCAGGCAAGGGCCTGCGCGCCGACCTGGCGCACCTCGCCGCGAAAGATCCAGAGCGCCCAGACGGCGACCGCGGCGTTCATGAGGCCGAAGAACGCGCCGGTACGGATCAGGCCGAGCTGCGGCACGAACAGCAGCGGGAAGGCGATCGAGACCGCGAGCGCGCCGAGGTAGTCGAAGGTGAGCACCTGCGAGACGAGCGTCTTCAGGCCGCCTCGCCCGTTGCCGTCGCGTCCCGCGTGGCGCTTCAGGATGCGCATCACGAGCGGGATCTCCAGGCCGACGAGGATGCCCACGGCGAGCACGAGCGCGTAGAGCGCGAAGCGGAAAGCAGGCGTCGCCTGAGACTGCAGCGCGAACAGGATCGCCGGCATCAGCCCGCCGATCAGGCCGACGAGAAGCTCGATGCGCAGGAACTGCGCGATCAGCTGGCGCTCGAGATAGCGCGACAGCCACGAGCCGACGCCCATCGCGAACAGATAGGTGCCGATGACCGTCGAGAACTGCAGGATCGAATCGCCGAGCAGGTAGCTCGCGAGCGTGCCGGCGGCGAGCTCGTAGACGAGCCCGCAGGCGGCGACGACGAAGACCGAGGCGAGAAGCGCGACCTCGGCCGGGCGGATCGGCGCCGGGGCGCGATCCTGCCGGAGCTCACTCACCCATGCACCGCCGCCGCGACGATCATGCCGATCGCGATGCACATCGAGCCGACGACGATCGCCAGCGCCAGGTTCTTCTTCTCGACGATCTCATCCCACAGGCGGTACGGCGTGATCTTGTCGACGATGACGAAGCACACCCAGAAGATGAACACGCCGATCAGCGCGTAGAGGATCGATCCGAAGATGACCCCGGGCTTCAACCATTCGAGTCCCATGAAACAAGCTCCTGCTGCTGGCGAACAAAGGTGACGATATGCCGCGGCAGCTACTTGTGGCCGCCGCCGCTCGAGAAACCGCCGAAGGCGCCCCCGCCGCTGCGGTAGCCGCCGCCGCTGCGCTGGCTGTTGAGGCAACTCTGGTATTCCTGGGAGGCTTCGCCGAAGGTGTTGAGCGGCTGCTGGCAGTCGGCCTTGCCGCTGTCGTCACCGCAGCGGAACAGCAGCAGCACGATGAAGGCGAGGAAGGCCCAGAAGATGATCTTGGCGAGCTTCGACGAGGCGTTGAAGGTGGTCGGCAGGGCGTCGCGCTGCAGGCCGGCGCGCTGCTCGGCGGCGAGCCGGAAGGCGGCCAGCACCGCGTCGGCGGAGAGCGTTTCGCCGGCCGACCAGACGATCTCCTCGGCGCCTTCGCCGGACGTCCGCTCGCGGTTCAGGCGCTTCGCCGAGGCGGCGCCGGTGCCGACGTAGTCGCTGTTGGCGGTGCGCTGGTCGCGCGTCAGCCGCCAGTAGAACTCGCCCAGCACGTAGGTGACCTGGCCGGTGTAGTCGTAGAGCTTCTTGTAGAGAACGCCCTCGTGCTTGACGCTCTCGCCGAAGGCCTGCGGCGCGCCGGTGATCGGCACCGACCAGCTCCAGCCGTCGTCGGCGTCGACGATGAAGGCGAAGCCGGAGCTGCGGTGATAGAGCAGGTACTCGCGCCAGAAGGTCTGCTCGTCCTCGTCGCTTTCCGGGATCTCGCAGCGCTCGACGTAGCCGACCACCTGCCAGGGCAACGCCGCCTTGCCGCCGAGGGCGAGCGTGCCCACCGTGCCGAGCGGGATCTGCGGCTCGCGGCCGGCGGACTGCGCGTAGTGGGCGAGATCGCCGCCGACGCCCTGCGAGACGTCGACCACTGCCTTGCACTGATGGCAGACGATCGACTGGGTCGTCTCGAGCTTGACCTCGAGCGCGGCGCCGCAGCTCGGGCATTGCAGGCTGCGGCCGGAGAGTGTCTTCTCGCCGGCTTCGCTCAGGCCGGTCATCGCCAGCTCGGCGAGCGCCACCGAGCGGCCGACCGACCAGAGCGGCCGGGCGGGCTCGGTGTAGTCGATCGTGCCGACCTCGCCGCGGCTGCTGCGCAGGTCGGCAACGACAAACCCCTTGTCGAGGTTGGGCCGGCGCGGCAGCTCGCCCTGCGCCGCGATCAGCTTGGCCGCAACGATCGAGGCAACCGACCAGCTCTCGCCGTTGACGGTCAGCGGCGCGCCCGGCTGCAGGTTCTCGGCCGCCGGCAGCGTCGTCTGCAGCGGCGCGTCGAAGGAGATGACGTAGCGGCCGTTGTCGTCGGACAGCCAGCCCGACTTCTGCAGCTCGGCACCGCTCGCGAACAGGGCATGCCACTCGTTCCAGGTGCCGTCGCGATAGCGGTACTGGAGCCGGCCGACCAGCGTGAAGGCAGCGCCCAGGTAGCTGCCAGCGGCACCGAGCTGGAGCGGCGAGTGGTCGTCGAACACCTCGGCGCTCTCGCCGATCTTGCGCAGCTGGTCGCCGGCGCGCACCACCGTCGAGCGGCAGAAGCTGCACACCGCGAACGGCGCCGCGGCCGAGCGGAACTCGACCGGCGCGCCGCAGTTCGGGCAGGCGGCGCGGTAAGCGCGCTGGGGCGAAGGTTCGGTGGCCACGCGGGGTCGTGCTCAGGGGGCCGGCACGGGATCCTTCGCGGCGCTCAGGATGACGGGCAGCGTGTCATCCCGGGCGCAGCAAGGATCCCGGAGTCGGTCAGCGCCCGCTGGTCAGGCCAGCTTCTTCAGCAGCTCGGCCTTCTTCGCGTCGAACTCTTCCTGAGTCAGGATGCCCTTGGCCTTGAAGTCGGCGAGCCGCTCCAGCGTCGCCATCACGTCTTCCGGCCTCACGCCGGCCGCCGCCGGCGCGCCCGGAGCCGCCGCGTTCAGGCCCTGGCTGAGCTGGTTGGCCATGGTCTGGCCGAGCGCCACGCCGGCGCCGAGGCCGATCGCGCTGCCGACCACGCCGCCGCCGCCTTCGCCGCCGGCGCTCGCGGCGAACGCCGGGATCGACTGCGCCGTCTGGTACTGCATGAACTTGGCGGTGTCGCCGATCATGCCCATGCCGATTTTCTGGTCGAGGATCTTCTGCAGGTCTTCCGGCAGGGAGACGTTCTGCATCGTCACCATCTCGAGCTTCAGGCCGAGCTTGGCGAACGCCG
>JBDTUG010000192.1:0-7114 GCA_040007855.1 Caldimonas sp. | reverse complement strand
CCACGCGCGGGATAGCGATTGCACATGAGCAAGGATTTGCTATCATTCCGTAGTGAACGGGTCCCACCGCAAGACTCTTGAACGCGTTCTTGCTCGCCCGGTTAACGGGAACATCGAGTGGTCGCGGATCGAGTCGATGCTCAAGGCTGCTGGCTGCAGAGTCGCCGAAGGGGCGGGGTCTTCCGTGACTTTTGAGTTCAGCGGCCGAAAGATGACTCTTCACCGTCCGCATCCTGGTAAAGAGGCTCTGCGATATCGGGTGCTGGCCGTTCGCGAATTCATCGAACGAATGGAGTTGAAGCCGTGATCAATTCAATGTTCTACAAGGGCTACACCACGAGCATGGTCTTTGACGCGCAAGACAAGGTCATCGTCGGTCGTGTCCTCGACATCGACGACATCATTTCTTTCCACGGAGCATCAGTCTCAGAGTTCGAGGCCAACTTTCATTCGGCAGTCGAAGGCTATCTTGCGGCTTCCAAGGAACTGGAGTCGGCACCGGAGAGGCCCGCAAGCGGCAAGGTGATGCTTCGTATTGCCCCGGAGGTCCACGCTGCCGCGTTGAAGGCCGCTTCCAGGAGCGGCACAAGCCTGAACAAGTGGGCTGAAGCAGCACTTGGCAAGGCTGCTCGTAAGCGATCCATCCGCGGTGGAGCGCGAAGCGCTGCCTGACTCAGGGTGAACCGGATGTCGGGCATTGAGCAATACGAGCAGGACGTTCTCGGCGCCTGCGCTACCTGAAGTCCTGAAACCGCAGCTTCTTCGTCGGCGCCAGGCACTGAAAGGGTGGCTGCGCCGGGGCCGAGGCGGCCGACGCGGCGCCGGGCATGCACGGCGCGAAGAACTCGTCGGCCTGGTCGTTGTGGAACTCCTTCAGCCGCTCGGCCAGGTAGCGCGCCTTGTCGGTCTCGCCGTTCTCGTCGAGCGCGCGCGCCCAGGCGATCATCAGGCGGGCGTCGAGCAGGAAGTGCGGCGCCCGCTCGAACGCCTTCATCACCTTGCCCGGATGGTCGACCACGGTGGCGGCGGCGTAGTCGGCGTGGTGCGCGAACAGGATGCTGCGCCGGCCGTCGGCGATCCGCTTGTCGAGCGGCTCGGCGTTGGCCGGCGGCGCGAAGATGATGGCGACCCGCATGTAATCGTAGAGGGCCAGCGTGCCGCCCAGGATCAGCGCCATCGAGGCGAGCACGAACGGCCGGGTGACGTTGCCGGCGTCGGCGGCGGCGAGCTCGGCGTCGCGCCGGTCGGGCCGCTCCAGGCAGAGGCCGAACGCGAACGCCGCCGGCAGCAGGAAGTACGAGTACCAGAGCGGGTACTCGAGCAGGCTGTGCACGCCGACCATCGCCACCATGACGAAGGCGGCGCGCTGCATCGGCTGGGGCGCGGCGTCGCCGGCCGACGATGACGCCTCGGCGCCCCCGCCGCGCAGCGAGCTGTAGCGGGCGCCCGCCGTCCGGCCGTCCTGCACCGCGCAGCGGCCGGCCTGCCAGAAGGCGTAGCCCATCAGCGCCAGCACCCCCAGCGACAAGGGCACGCCGAGCTCGGCGCCGAACTGCAGCATCAGGTTGTGCGCGTGGTCGAAGAACGCGACCGGCCGGTCCGGGAAGGGCGTCAGCGTCCAGGCGAAGTTGAACTCGCCGAAGCCGACGCCGAGCCAGGGGTGCTGAGCGATCATCGACAAGGCGTTCTGCCAGATCTTGTAGCGCGAGTACGAGACGTACAGGCCGCTGCCGCTCAGGCGCTGCTCGCCGCCGAACGAAAGCTGGCTGTAGTGCGCCCAGACGGCGGTGAGCTTCCACAGGCCCAGGTAGAGAAGCGGCGAGCCGAGCAGCAGGATCCGGGTGCCGCGCGAGAGGCGCCGGTCGAGCAGGCCCCAGCCGAGCAGCGCGCCCATCCCGAGCAGGCCGGTGCGCGAGGCGCTGAGGACGATCACCTCGATGAAGAGGGCCGCCAGCAGCCAGGCCACCTCGCGGTAGATGACGCGCGCCTCGCCGAGCCAGACGGCCGCGACCACCGACCACAGCAACAGGCTGCTCAGGTGGTTCGGCTGGCGCAGGTTGCCGGTCGCCCGGCCGGGGATCGAGGCCAGGGCGATCCAGTCGCCGTCGGGCAGGTCGGGGGCGAACACCTGGACCAGGCCGATCGCGCTGCTGAAGACGCCGGCGACGACCAGGGCGATGCAGAAGGCGCGGAAGGCCCGCTCGCCGAGACCGGCCCTGCTGGCGCAGGCACCGACCGCCACCGCGAGGGCGGCGCTGAGCACGGTGCCCGCCGACGAGAGCGACAGCGGCCACGGCGCGCCGGCCCAGAGCGAGGCGCCGAGCATGGCCAGCACCAGGATCGCCAGCGAGCCGAGCAGCGCCAGCGCGCCCGCCGAGCGAGGTCGCGCCTGCTGCCCGAGGCCGCTGCCGAGGATGAGCAGGAAGCCGCCCCAGCCAACGAAGGCCGCAGCCTGGTTGAAGAAGGTCGACGAGGGTGAGACGTTGAAGGCGATCAGGGTCGGCAGGGCGACGGCGAGCACCGCCGAGGCGACCAGGAAGCCTTTCTGGACGTTCGACCCTTCCCGCAGCGACAGCACCGGGCCGGCCCGCTCAGAAGAAGCCGTCGAGCGGCAGGTAGCCCTGCACCGTGCCGGTCTTGTCGAGCACGACCACCCAGTCGCCGCGTGCCATCACCGGCAGGAAGCGGCCGCTCGCTTCGTCGGCGCCCAGTTCGGCGAGTCGGCGGCGCAGATCGGCGGCCTGCCTAGGGTAGTGCTCGAGCAGCACGGCGAGCGGCCGGGACTTCTTGAGCACGGCCTCGCGCGACTTCTCGTAGGACTGCCAGAACAGTGGCCGGCGGCCGACGTCCATGCCCTGCACGCCCATGAACAAGGCGTCGTTGTGCTCGGCGCCGGGCTCCGGCGTGCGCGCGCCGAGCAGCCAGGGGCCGGTCAGCGGCAGTGCCTGGTATTCGGGCGGCGCCTTCGGCAGCTCGACGGCATGAACGTCGTAGGCGATGACCATGCGGAAGCGGTCGACCTCGAACACCATCGCCACCGGCCGGGCGATGTAGACCGTGTACAGGCCGTAGCCGAGCGCCGCCAGCTGCAGCACGGCGATCACCGCCAGGTCGCGGCGCAGGTGCTTCCAGCCCTTGGCCAGGTCGAACACCGCGAAGGTCAGCACCGGGCCGATCACCACGTCGACGCCGATGACGAGAAAAAACAGCCCCTGTCCGCCGGCGAGCAGGCGAAACGGCCCCGGATACCAGACGCCGAACACCAGCAGGGCGGCGAGGCCGGCGACGGCCAGGGAGATCAGGAGATGAAGGCCGGCGGCACGGGCGCGGGGGCGCAGATCGAGTCGGGGCAGCATCGGGGCGCAAGTGTAGTGGCGCGGCGGTGCGCTTTTCGGCAGCGGCGAGGCCGCGTCCGGCGGACCGGCCGCTCAGGGCGTCAGCGGCACTCGGAAGGCGCGTATTTCGCGGGCAGCGGCGTCGCCGGGATCGCGAAGTTGGCGAGGCTGCGCGCACCCGCCGTTCCGGCGCTGGTCGAGGCGCAGGCCCAGTCGATCGCGCCAAGCGTTGCCCCGGTCGGAACCCCGTTCTGGACGTTCGGCGACAAGGTGAACTTGGTGTTGTGCAGGCTGGTGGGGATGCCGTTGTTGTTGTCGGCCTTGACGCTGATCGTGATGGTCCAGGGAGTGCCCTCGACGATCTCGACATTCTCGACGTACTTGGACTGCTTCTCGGCCTGGGCGACGTTGTTGAAAGCCTCGGCGGCGGCGGTCAGGCCAGTCACGCTGTCGGTCTGGAAGGCCTCGCTCAGCAGGGCCTTGGCGGCCGAGCCCGCGAGGACCGATTCCGAGACCTTGGTGCGGACGGTGTAGTCCTGGTAGGCCGGCAGGGCGATCGCCGCCAGCACGCCGATGATCGCGACGACGATCATCAGCTCGATGAGGGTGAAGCCGAGCTGGCCGGGGCGCATTCGGCGGGGCGAAGCGGGCAGATTCATGGTGACGGAATTCAGGCGGTTGAAAGTCAGGAGGTTCCTGCTTAAAGGAAAACGCCCGCTGAAGCGGGCGTTTGATCCATTCACAGGGCCGCAAGGCCCGTTCGAATTACCGGCACTCGGAAGGAGCGTACTTGGCCGGCAGGGGCGTCGCGGGAACCGTGACGTTGCCGAGGTTGCGGGCGGCGGCCGTGGCCGACGTGGTCGAGGCGCAGGCCCAGTCGATCGCACCGACCGAGGCGCCGGTCGGGGTGATATTGGCGACGTTCGGCGACAGGGTGAAGTTGTTGCCGTGCAGGCCGGTCGGGATGCCGTTGTTGTTGTCAGCCTTGACGCTGACCGTGATGGTCCACGGCGTGCCTTCGACGATCGTCACGTTCTCGACGTACTTCGACTGCTTCTCGGCCTGGGCGATGATGTTGTAGGCAACGGCGGCGGCGGTCAGGCCGTCAACGCTGTCCGTCTGGAACGCCTCGGAGAGCAGCGATTTGGCCGAGGAACCGGCGATCACCGCTTCCGAGATCTTCGCGCGGACCGTGTAGTCCTGGTAGGCCGGCAGCGCAACCGCGGCCAGGATGCCGATGATCGCGACGACGATCATCAATTCGATGAGGGTGAAACCCTTCTGGATGGAACGCTTCATGGTGAAAAACTCCTGAGTGGAACTAGGGGGTGGAAGACCACCAGTTCATTGCAGGGCGCGTGCCACCGCGCTTTTGCGGAAATTCGTGAACTGCACCCGGCAAGCTGACACAAACGGTCACCATTCGCGGCAGCCGGCGCCCGGATCGGTTCGGCGCTGACGCATTCCGTCACGATTGCGGTCGCATCGCACGAACCGCCGGCCAGTCAACCGTAGGCGCGCACCGGCTCGATGGCCAGGCTCATCGTCTGCCCCGCCGCCAGGGCGCTGATCCGGTGCGGCGAGCCGAGCCGGCCGATCTCGGCCATCACCGCGGCCATCTCGCCGGGCTTGATGTGGGTGATGTGGACCTCGACGCTGCCGCCCAGGTGCTCGAGCTCGTGGCCGAGCGCCGCGGGACAGAGGTGCCGGCTGATCCGGGCGAGCTGGCGCTCGTCGTCGCCGAACGCCGTCTCGATCACCAGATGGGCGACGTTCATCTCCTGCAGGCGCTGCCAGAGCGCCGGGTTCGGGCCGGTGTCTCCGGTATAGACCCACCAGCCGGCGGCGCCGCCGTCGACCGCGAAGCCCACCGCCGGCACGGTGTGCGACGCCGGCAGCACCTCGATGCGCTTGCCGCCGAGGACCATCGTCTCGCCGACCGCGATCGGCGTGAGCGCGAGCGTCGGGTGCTCGGCGCTGGGCAGCCGGGTGAAGTCGGGCCAGATCACGCCGTTGAAGATATGGGTGCGCAGGGCGGCAAGGGTCTCGGGCAGGGCGTGGACCCAGATCGGCCCCCTCGCCTCGAGGCGGCGGACCCGCAACACGCTGTCGGCCAGCAGGCCGATCGACAGCACGTGGTCGAGGTGCGAATGGCTGATCAGGATGTGCTCGATCCGGGCCAGCGCCTCGAGCGGCAGATCGCCGACGCCGGTGCCGGCATCGACCAGGACGTCGTCATCCAGCAGGAACGAAGTGGTCCTGCAGCCGGCGGCGATGGAGCCGGAGCATCCGAGTACCTGAACGATCATGGGGAGGTCGATGTTCGGGCCGGAGCGAGCGCGATGCAAGCGCCCAAAGTCCCGAATCGCGGGGCGGTACGGGCCCGCCGACGGGCGGGGGAGTCGGGCGTGAAATGCGTCACGCAACGCCCTTCACCCCGGCCCGCTCCCGCCGAGCGGGAGAAGGAGGGGCGCGGCAGGAGGTCAGGCCGCCTGGACGAACTGCATCTGGGTGCCGGCCAGCTCGATCACGTCGCCGTTCTTCAGGCTGACGGTCTCGCCCGCGAGCGGCGTGCTGTTCACGGTCGGGCGCAGGGCGCCTTCGACGTGGGCCAGCACGTAGCCGGTGGGCCGCTTGGTGATCGAGGCGACCTGCACGCCCGGCTTGCCGACGGTGGTGACGACCTTCGTCAGCACGACTTCGCGGCCCGCCGCGGCGCCGTTCATGACCCGGATGGTCGCCGGGCCGACGTTGCCGCTGACCGCGCCCGACGCGCCGGAGAGCGCGCCGAAACCGGAGGTCCGCCCGCTCGACGTGTAGCCGGCGCCCGAGCCGGCCGCCATCGCGCCCGGCTTCATGATCATCGTCTTCTCATAGTCGGTGCCATCGTCGACCATGAACTTGATCTTGTACTTGCCGACCTCGACCGTGTCGTTGTGGGCGAGCAGCTGCTTCTTGACGGCCTTGCCGTTGATGTAGGTGCCGTTGGTGCTGTTCAGGTCTTCGATGAAGACATCCTGCCCGACCATCTGCAGCACCGCATGCTCGCCCGAGACGGCGAGGTTGTCGATGACGATGTCGTTGTACGGGCGGCGGCCGAGCGTCGTCTTGTCCTTCGTGATCTGCACTTCCTTGATCACGACACCGTCGAGCGATACGACCAGTTTGCCCATGCTTGCGACCTCGAGTCACTTTGTCTTTATGAGAAAGCCCGCCGGTCTGGAGCGGGCGGCGGCGACGCCGAACAGATCAGCGGCGAAACGGCCACCACGACCGCGCGGCTCCCGCCGGGCCCCTCACCCGGACGAGTACGACGGAGATATTATCCTTTCCGCCCGCCTCGTTGGCTGCGTCGATGAGAGCGCTCGCCGCTTCCGGCAGTAAGTCGCAACTCTGCAACAGCTGGCCGATCGTCTCGTCGTCGAGCATGTCCGAGAGGCCGTCCGAGCACAACAGATAGATGTCGCCGGGCAGCACGTCGTGCAGGTGGGTCTCGAGCAGCACCGTGTCCTCCACGCCGACCGCGCGGGTGACCAGGTTCTTGTTGGCCGAGAACGCCGCCTGCTCGGGAGTGAGGAGGCCGGCGTCGATCTGCTCCTGGAGCAGCGAGTGGTCGTGGGTGATCTGGGCGATCCGCCCGGCGCGCATGCGGTAGCAGCGCGAATCGCCGACGTGGCCGAGCAGCAGCCGGTTCTCGCGGAACACGCCGACCACCAGCGTGGTGCCCATGCCGGCGTACTGCGGGTTCGAGTTGGCGGCGTTGAAGATCGCCCGGTTGG
>JBDTUG010000191.1:0-7160 GCA_040007855.1 Caldimonas sp. | reverse complement strand
CAGCACGTCGAGGTAGGAGATCTTCAGGAACTCGGCGATCAGGAAGGCCGCCGCGCCGAGCACCGGCGGCGAGATGATGGCGCCGAGGCCGCCGGCCGAGAGCAGCCCGCCGGCGGCGTTCTTCTCGTAGCCCACCTTCTCGAGCAGCGGGTAGGCGACGGCGCCGAGCGTCACCGTGGTGGCGACGCCCGAGCCCGACGGCCCGCCGAGCAGGAACGAGGCGAGCACCACCGTGCGGCCTGCGCCGGTCGGCTTTCCGCCCATCGCCGAGAACGAGAAGTCGAGGTAGAACTTGCCGGCGCCCGAGTGCTGCAGGAATGCGCCGTAGATGGTGAACAGGATGATCAGCGACGAGGCGACGTCGACGGCCACGCCGAAGATGCCCTCGAGCGTCATGTACATCACGCCGACCAGCCGGGCCACTTCGTAGCCCTTGTGCGTCCACGGCGCCGGCAGCAGCGGGCCGGCGAGCGCGTAGGCGACGAAGCAGAGGGTGACCGCCGGCATGATCCAGCCGCTGGTGCGCCGCATCGCCTCGAGCACCAGCAGGATCAGGCCGACTCCGAAGGCGATGTCCCAGGGGTTGGGCGAGGTGTTGCGGTCGGTGAAGTCGTCGCCACCCTGGATCGCGTAGATGCAGACCGCGATCGCCAGCGCCGCCGCCAGCCAGTCCCACCACATCACCCGGTGGCGAAAGCGCTTCGCGATCGGAAAGACCAGGAAGCACAGGAACAGTACGAAGGCCACGTGCACCTGCCGCAAGGTCTGCGTCGGCACGATGGCGTAGGCGGTATAGAGATGAAAGGCCGCCATCGTGAAGGCGGTCAGGCGGATGAAGCCGCCGAGCCAGCCCTGCAGCTTGTTGGCGGCGCCCTCCTCTTCCTCGACATACCTCTCGGCGCGTTGCAGCGCCTCGTCGCTGATGGCCGGCGGCTGCTGCATGGAGGCCGGCTGCTCGATCGGGTCTAGTTGACCTTGACGCCCTTTTCCGCGAAATACTTCAGCGCGCCGGGATGAAACGGGATCGGCGAGGCCGTCGCCTTCTGGTTCTCGAGCTTGAAGTTGGCGGCTTCCTTGTGTACCGCGATCACGTCGGGAAGGTGCTCGAAGATCGTCTTGACGACGTTGTAGGCGGTCTTGTCGTCCATGCTTTCATGGGCGACCAGGATGTTCATCACCGTCGCCTGCTTGTTGTCGGCCTCCATGCCCTTGTAGGTTTCCTTCGGGATGGTGTCCTGCACGTAGAGGTTGCCGTACTTCTTGTTCATGGCGGCCACGGTCTCGGCATGGTCGATCATCTTCAGCTTCGTGTTCGGCGTATTGGCGAGGTCCGTGACCGCCGCGGTGGGCAGGCCGCCGACCCAGAAGAAGGCGTCGATCTTGCCGTCCTTTATGGCGTTGACCGACTCGGCCGCGCCGAGCCGCTCGCGCTTCATGTCGGCGTCCTTGTCGAGGCCGGCAGCTTCGATCACGCGAAAGGCCATCACCTCGGTGGCGCTGCCCGGCGAGCCGGTGGAAACACGCTTGCCCTTCAGGTCGGCCATCTTCGAGACGCCGCGGCCCTCGACGCTCACCACGTGCATTCGGTTCGGGTACAGGATCATCAACGTCTTCAGCGCGACCTTGTTGCCCTTGAACTTGTCTTCGCCCTTGAAGGCGTCCTGGCCGGCGTCGGTCATGGTGAAGCCGATGTACGGTTTGCCGCTGCCGACGAGCTTGAGGTTGTCGACCGAGCCGCCGGTCACCTCGGCCGTGGCCTGCAAGCCCGGCACGTGCTTCGACAGCACCGCGGCGATGCCGCCGCCCATCGGGTAATAGACGCCGCCGGTGCCGCCGGTGGCGATGGAGATGTTCTGCGCGTGGGCGGCGAAGGCAAGGGCGAGGCCCGACAGGGCGGCCAGCAGGCGAGGGGCAAGGGATGTCATGGCGGTCTCCGGGAGGATGTGTCGGTCCAGTGCCGACGCGCGCCGATTCTGCAACCCGTCGCCTTGTGGCGCATGGGGGTTCTCGCCAATGGGGCATCGGGCCGCCCGGATGCGAGATGGCCTGTACCTGGTGAACGCGCCCGGCTAGAGTCGACAAGATGCCGAATCAGGGGTCTCATGGAACATGCCGACAAGCTCTTCGACGTGGCCATCGTCGGCGGCGGCCTGGCCGGTGTCGTGGCCCTGGCCTACGCGCGCCGGGCCGGCCTCGAGGGGGTCGTGCTCGAGAGGCAAGGTCGGGTGGGCGGGCTGTGGCGCGACCTCCCGGCATGGCAGGACATCCAGATCAGCCCGGCCGACTGGACGCTGGGCGACTTGCCGCTGCCGGGCGCGACCCAGCCGCACATCCTGGCCAACATCGAAGCCTGGGTGCAGAAGTTCAGCCTGGCTGACGGCATCCGACTGAATGCGCCCGTGCAGCGGGTCCGCGCCGGCGGTCCGGGCTGGGAAATGGCGACGCCGCAAGGCATGGTGCGCGCCCGGCACGTCGTTGCCGCCACGGGCGCGCACAACACGCCGCTGATTCCGCGTGTCCCGCGCTCGGACAGCCAGGTGCGCGAGATTCACTCGAGCGCACTGCGCGACGCGGCCGTGCTGACGGGTCGCGACGTTGTCGTGGTGGGCGGCGGCGCCTCGGCCTTCGACCTGCTCGAACTGTGCTTGCAATATGCGGCGCGCCGTATCGTCTGGGTCTACCGCGGACTTCGCTGGTTCACGCCCACTCGCAAGCCCAAGCACATCGCCGGCAGCGTGCGCGGGTTTGCGCGAATGCAGGCGAGCGGCATGACAGCTGAGGAGCAGAGCGCGGCAATCGGCGCCGACCTGCGCTCGCGCTACGAGAAAATCGGCATTGGCGAGATCATGCCTGCCCATGACTTCGACGTGCGGCGCGACCAGCTCATCCCCGGACGCGCCGGCATGCTGGAACACTTCACGGATATCGAGCGCCATCGCGGCAGCGTCGATGGCATGGCCGGCCGCACGGTGACCCTGTCGGACGGGCATCGTGTCGAGGCGGATCTGCTGCTTTGGGGTACCGGCTACAGCGTCGACCTGTCGTACTTCGAATCCCCCGAGATCGCCTCGATCCGAACCCTCGAGGCCCTTGCTGCACGATGCGGCTGCATCTTCCGCAGCCTCGATGCCGCCAACCTGTATTTCCCGGGCGTTGGCCTGGACGGCATAGGCGCCGCGCCTTGGGCGTATTCCCTGCTGTCCCGCTCGATCATGTCGCACATCGCCGGCACGGCGCAGCTCGACAACCAGGCGCTCGGCCACAACGTCAACCACTTCGACATCGTCGAATACCTGGCACCGCGCGATCCCGCAAGCTATCCGGAGCACACCTGGCGCGCGCACTACAGGGACATTGCACTCAATACGCCGGACGAGCAGCCTTACCCCATTCCTTGATGCAGCGTCAGCAATGCGTTGGTTAGTGCTGCGTTCGACGCCGGGGTGGAGATGTGGTTGGTGTGCGTCGCCTTTCGACCCATCGCGGCATTCGAGCGGCTCCGTTGCTCGCCTCCAGGCTGACGATGTTCGCGCGTGACGAAGGTGAGCGCGCTGCGCACAAAAAAACTCCGAGGCCTTACGGGACCCTGGAGGTCGTCGGCAGCAGGCTGTTGCCTGGCCCGGGCACAAGCGTGTAGAGCCCGCTCCCGGTCGCCTGGATCTGCGAGCCGGCGAGGCGCGCGATGTAGATGCCGATGATCCCGGCCCTGCCCGCCGGCGGGACCGCGTACACGGCCTCGTTGTTGACCCCACCGAGCGCGCCGCCGAGCGGAATCGTTCCGACGAGCTGCGTCGTCCTCGCGCTGGTGTCGTATCGCGTGAGGCTGGCGCCGCCGAGGAAGGTCGGGCTCGAGAACGCGGTCAGGTAGATGCCGGAGGCCACGTAGACGTTTTCGAGCGTGTCGAACCGGTCGCCGTCGAGGCCGTAGACGAGGCCGGGACTCAGCGTCGAGAGGGTCGCGCCCTGGTTGTCGATGAGGGTCGTCGACACGACGGTCGAGGGCGTTGCCGTGAGCATGAAGTTCACGCCCGACGCGTCCGCAGTCACGGTGCTGAACGAGGTGCTCGCCGGAAGGTAGGTGCTTTGCGCGCCCGTGTTCGTGGCGATCCTGATGACCGAGGCGGTCCCGCCACCCGGGCCGACAAGCGTCGCGTACACGCTGCCCGGCAGCGTGCTCGCCTGGAGGATGCTGCCGGAGCCGGTGGCGAGCGTTCTCACGGCGAGCGTGGTCCGGTCGAGGCTGAGCACGCGCCAGGTGCCGGCGCCCGAGCTCGAAGCGAACGAATCGAGATACATGGTGAGCACGTCGGCGTCGTGCCCTGCGCTCTTCCAGCCCTCGGGTCCGGTGAGGGCGGAGAGCGCGACGCCGGTCGGCGCGGTGCCGGGCCCGCGCACGGCGTTCAGGGCGCCGTTCTGCGTGTAGACGATGGTCTCGCCCTGGCTCGCCACGCCGGCGAATGCATTTCCGGTCGTTCCCGGCGTGCCAATGGCCACCACGAAGGCGCTGCCGCCGGTGCCCATCGGCAGCAGCGTCGCGGCGCCGTTCGGGTTCGTGGCGAGCCAGTGGGTCGGCCGGCCGGTCGTGGCCGATCGCATGTAGCCGATGTAGCCCGACACCGGTTGCTTCACGGCCGAACCGTCGGCGTTGAAACTGACGAGGAGCTGGGCGTCGTCGGCAGTGCCGCAGACGCCGTCGGCGCCCGGCGTCGCGACGACGAGCTCACTTGCGAACGGTGACGAGAAATCGTTGGCGAGGGTGCTCTTCGAACAGAGCGCAGCCGCGGGGCCGTCGAGCGTGCGTGGGCGCGCGCCGTTGGCGGTCAGCAGGGTCGTGCGCAAGGCGCCGGCCGGAGCGTCGACGTAGGCGACCGGCGTCACGCCGCTCACCTGGCGCGTAGTGGCGTCGTAGTTGCCGCGATCGAGCTGCACCCCGAGCGCGTTGGTGAAGGCGTTCGAGTCGACGACGTATTCGACCCGCGGCGTTGCCGCGTGCACGAGAGAGAGCGCCACCGTCAGCGGGGCCGCAAAGTAGGAACCGCTCGGCCGCAGCGCCACGGCATAGGCACCCGACGACGGCCAGGTCGGCGTGGCGGCAGGAGGGCCGCTGCCGCCGCCGCCGCCGCAGGCGGTCAGGGCGAGCGCGATGACGAGGGGGAGCGCCAGCTCAGTGGCGTTGCCGCGGCGCGCGATTGACTTGCTTGCAGGTCGCGGCATCGACGGCCCCGGAAGTGGATACGGTGCAGTCTAGCGATGCCTCCCGGGCGCGATCTTCCTCCGATTGGAGGGGCTGGCGAGCGCCCGGCGGGCGTTGTAGCGCGCGCACCGCAGCTGGGCCGCTGCTAGAGTGGCGGCGTCACCAAGCCAACACCGGACGTCGCGGATGAAGTCCTCGTCAAGAGCCCTGCGGGTCTGCAGCGCCGCGCTGCCGATGCTGCTCATGCTCGGGTCCGGTGCCTCGGCGCAAAGGCTTCTTCCCCCCATGGAGCGGTGGCTGGCCATTGAGGACCAGAGCGCGGTCGCCCGCTCGCGTTTCTTCGAGCTGATCCAGATCGCCGCGCCGGTCTGCCACGAGGCTCCGGTCTGGACGCTCGGCCCCTTTCCCTACTTCGTCGCCCCGACCCTGCCGCCGCCCGAGGTGTTGCGGCAATGGCGCGAGATCGTCGTCAAGGAATTTCCTGCGGCGCAGCCGGGCGAGTACGTCTTCACCCACGAGCCGCTCGGCATGCCGTTCGGGCGAGCCGGCGCGCGCCGCGGCGACCGCATGGTTCCGGCAGAAGCCCTGCCCGCGACCGGCCTGGCCGATGACGAGGTGAGGGCGGGCCTGCGCAGCGACGAAGCGGCGTCGGCGCCGCCGGCGGCCCTGGGCGGGAAGCCGACCTACAAGCAGCTCGTGCAGCTGGCGAGTGTCGAATACGAAGCCGGGCCGCAACGCCGCTTCGTCCTGCGCCGCAACGGCGAGGAAGTGCCGATCACGGCGAGCGCCGTTCGCACCTGCCCGGTCGGCTTCAGCGCCATCGAGAGCACGTACAGCTACGTCCACCTGCTGCCGAACTCGGTCTTCGCGACCCTGCCCCTGCTGGCCTCGGTGAGCGAGCCGGAATTGACGATGGTCCTCGCCAACGAGGTGTCGCATGTGGTGCTCGGCCACGCGCATCTGTTCGACGCCTCGATCCTCATCAATCCGCTCTCGCCCATCGGCAACCTGCTCGGCATGGCGAAGAACCGCGAGACCGACCGGTTTCCGCTGCCCGAAAAAGAGCTGATCGATGCCGACAAGCTCACCCTGTGGCTGCTGAAACCCTATCGCCTCGGGCCAGTCGAGTACCTGGCTTTCCTGCAGCGGATGGACGGCCTGAGCGATCCGACGATGAAGGCGAGCTACGTGCGAACCCGGCCGCTCACGCCGAAGCGAGCGGCGGCTCTGCAGGCCAGCGTCAAGCTTTACGGCGACGGACGCAAGCTCTATCACCCGAAGGGCATGACACTCGAAAAGCTCCACGAGGTGACGAGCGCGGGCATCGCCCTGCACTTGCCCGGCAGTGCCCGTCACGCACTGTCGCCACCGCCGCGGTCGAGCTACGCCACCGTCGCCCAGCTCGACCTCGTACCCGTTCGAACCGAAGGCAGGGATCGATTCGCGCACTACCTGACCTTGCCCGCACCCAAGGCGTTCCTTGTCTACGCGAATGGCGACTGGCGCTTCTGGTCGGGGTCGAACGCGATGACCCTGGGCCTCGATTCGTGCCAGGCGGCGCGGCGCTCGTGCTGGCTGTATGCCGTCGACAACGAGGTCGTGTGGCAGGCCGATGTGGCGCAGAGGATCGGCAGCAAGGAAGCACTGGGCACTCTGCCGACCGCGAAGCAGTGAGTCTCCGGCGTCGCGTCTTCAGAACGCCCATTGCTGACACGCGCCGAGCAAAGTCATCCCGTCGCACCGCATTCATGCGCTCTCCAAAGCGCTCCTGTCCGAATGTTCGACGCAGAACGCATGGATGGGCTCGACTCGTCCGCGCAGCGCCAGCGCGCCAAGGTCGTGGGTACGGATTTCGGGCGACGGACCAAGAGAGGCGAGCGCTTCCGCCGATGCGATGAAGAAGCATCCGACTTCGCGGGTCGCCTGCTCGAGGCGCCCGGTCGTGTTCATGACGTCGCCATGGAAG
>JBDTUG010000190.1:0-7175 GCA_040007855.1 Caldimonas sp. | reverse complement strand
GCAGGCGCCGGATCAGCTCGTCGGTGAGGCTCGACTTGCCGGCGCCGCCGGTGCCCGTGACGCCGATCACCGGGGTTTTCAGCACGCCGGCTTCGGCGCGCAGCTCGTCGCGCAGCGGCGCCGGCGCACTGCCGTTCTCGAGCGTCGTGATCAGCCGGGCAAGGGCTCGCCACGCCTCGCCGCTCGGGCCGCGGATGGGTGCGAGGCTCGTCGGCGCGTGGGGCGAGAGGTCGACGTCGCAGCGCATCATCATCTCGCCGATCATTCCGGCCAGGCCCATGCGCTGGCCGTCCTGCGGGCTGTAGATGCGCTCGACGCCGTAGTCCTGCAGCTCGGCGATCTCGCTCGCGACGATCACGCCGCCGCCGCCGCCGAACACGCGCACGTGGCCGCCGCCCCGCTCCTTAAGCAGGTCGACCATGTACTTGAAGTACTCGACGTGGCCGCCCTGGTAGGAGCTGATGGCGATGCCCTGCACGTCTTCCTGGAGCGCCGCTGTCACGACTTCGTCGACCGAGCGGTTGTGGCCGAGATGCACGACCTCGGCGCCCATGCCCTGGAGGATCCGGCGCATGATGTTGATCGCCGCGTCGTGGCCGTCGAACAGGGCGGCGGCGGTGACGAAGCGCACCTTGTGGGCCGGCCGGTAGTGCGCCAGCGCCTGGTAGTCGGCGGAAAGTTCGGTCACTTGCTGCTCCGGGGACGCTAGCTCACCTTGATGTTCGCCAGCGCCGGGTCGCCCGGGGGATAGCGCAGCTTCAGGTCGAGCAGAGCCTGCCGGACGACGTTGGCCACCATCAGGTTGCGATGGGTTTTCGAATCCGCGGGAACGACGGTCCACGGCGCCCAGGCCGTGCCGGTCGCGGCGACGGCGGCGCTGTAAGCGGCCTGGTAGGCGTCCCACTGCTTGCGGGCCTCGAGGTCACCGGCCTCGAATTTCCAGTGCTTGGTCGGATCGTCGAGCCGTTCCTGAAGGCGCAGCCGCTGCTCTTCCTTCGAGATGTGAAGCAGGAACTTGAGAATCACCGTCCCGGTCTCTACCAGCATCCGCTCGAAGTCGTTGATGTGGGCGTAGCGCTGACGGGTCTCTTCCTTCGTGATCCAGCCCTTGACGACCGGCACGAGCACGTCTTCGTAGTGGCTGCGGTTGAAGAGGACGACCTCGCCGATGGCCGGCACCTTCTGGTGGATGCGCCAGAGGTAGTCGTGCGCGCGCTCTTCCACGGAAGGCGCCTTCCACGAGGCGGTATGGACGCCGAGCGCGCTCATCTGCCCGAACACGCCGCGGATGGTGCCGTCCTTGCCGCTCGTGTCGGTGCCTTGCAGGACGACCAGAAGCTTGAAGCGGCGGTCAGCGTAGAGCAGGTCCTGGAGTTGGTCGAGCTCGACGGCGAGCGCGGCGACCGTCGCCTTGTCGGCGGCCTTGTCGCCCGAGGAAAACGGCTTGGCCTTCGGATCGAACCGCGCCAGTTCGAAGCCGGGCCGCCGAGCGCCCCGGCCGCCGCCCGAAGCGGCGCCGGCGAACCGGAAGTCGGCCAGGCGCGTGCTGTCTTTCTTCGCCAAATCCCCTCCGCCGGAGCGCTCCCGCGACGGCGTGGCCGCCGGCGCCAGTTGACGTATACGTCAATTGCCGAGTGTAGCGCCGCCGCCGCCTTTCGCACGCTGGCGTACGGCGCGGGATGCGGTCGCCCGGGCAAGCCGGGCGACGGGCGCGAGCGGGCGGGCGGGCGTACAGTCGCCTGCCCGCCGCGCGACAGCCTCGTCGCCCGGCGACATGGGTGGCGGCCCGCGCCTGCCTTGACCTCCGAGGAACTGCCATGACCCGCGTCGACCGCGCCTTCGCCAGTCTTCTGTTCGCTGCCGCGTTCGGCCTGTTCGCGGCGCCGGCGGCGCGCGCCGAACGGGTCTCGGTGGACGACACGAAGGCGATCAGGACGGTCGTCGAGGCGCAGCTTGCTGCCTTCGCGTCGGACGATGCCAAGCGCGCGTTCTCCTATGCCGCGCCGTCGATCCGCGCCATGTTCGGCTCGGCCGATCGCTTCATGGAAATGGTGCGCGACGGTTATCCGGTCGTCTATCGGCCGGCATCGGTGGTCTTTCTCGCCCCCGACTGGGTCCAGGGGCAGCTCGTCCAGGGCGTGCACCTGACCGATTCGTCGGGCCAGCTCTGGCTGGCGATCTACCAGCTCGAGCGCCAGCCCGACAAGTCCTGGCGGATCAGCGGCTGCCACGCGCAGCCGAGCGCGGGCAAGATGACCTGAGCCGGCCATGTCGTTCCTGGCGATCGACGTCGGCAATACCCGCCTCAAGTGGGCGCTCTACAGCGCGCCGAAGCCGGGCGCCGTCCTGCTCGAGCACGGCGCCGTCTTCCTCGAGGCGATCGACGACCTGGCCGAAACCGCTTGGCACGAGTTGCCCGCGCCCTCCAGCATGCTCGGCAGCTGCGTCGCCGGCGAGGGCCTCCGCCGCCGCGCCGAAGCACAGCTCGAGGTCTGGGACGTCGAGCCTCGCTGGGTCGTGAGCACGGCCTCGGCCTGCGGCGTGAGCAACGGCTACGACCATCCCATCAGGCTCGGCGTCGATCGCTGGGTCGCCCTGATCGGCGCCCGCCAGCGCATTCTCGAGCGCGGCTTGGCGCGGCCGGTGCTGGTGGTGATGGTGGGCACCGCGGTGACCGTCGACGCCCTCGACACCGAGGGGCGCTTTCTCGGCGGCCTGATCCTGCCCGGCTTCGGCCTGATGCTGCGCGCCCTCGAGATGGGCACCGCCGGCCTTAAGGCGCCGACCGGCGAGGCGGTCGACTTTCCGACCAACACCAGCGACGCGCTGATGAGCGGCGGCTCCGACGCCATTGCCGGCGCGGTCGAGCGCATGCACCGCAAGCTGCAGCAGCGCTGCAGCCAGACGCCGGCGGTCATCATGAGCGGCGGCGCGGCGGTCAAGCTGGCCTCGATCACCGACCTGCCGGTCGAGATGGTCGAGACACTGATCTTCGAGGGGCTGCTCCACCTCCAGGCGAAGCGGCTGGCTCTTTGAGCGAGGGGCAGGCGATGGCGCACTACACCGCCGAGACGATCTGGAGCCGGGGCGAGACCAGCCGGGAGGACTTCGCCGGCCACCGCTATCCGCGTCGGCACCTGCTGCGCTTCGACGGCGGCGTCGAGGTGGCCGGCTCGTCGTCGCCGCACGTCGTGCCGCTGCCGTACTCGACCGCCGCGGCGGTCGATCCCGAAGAGGCGTTCGTCTCGGCGCTGTCGAGCTGCCACATGCTGTGGTTCCTCGACATCGCGGCGCGGGCGGGCTGGTGCGTCGACCGCTACGCCGACGCGGCGACCGGCACGATGAAGCGCAACGACGCGGGCAAGGTGGCGATGACCGTCGTTGTCCTCCATCCGTCGGTCGAGTTCTCGGGCGAGCGCCTGCCCGACCGCGCCGAAGTGGAGCGCCTGCACCACGAGGCGCACGCGGCCTGCTTCATTGCCAACTCGGTCCGGACCGAGGTCCGCTGCGAGCCGGTGTTCCCCTGATCAGAGGATGTAGCGAGAGAGGTCCACGTCCTGGGCCAGCTCGGCCAGCCTGCCGTCGACCGCGACAGCGTCGATGGTGATCGTCTGGCCGCCCCGGTTCGGCGCGTCGAAGCTCACTTCGTCGAGCAGCCGCTCCATCACGGTCGCCAGGCGCCGGGCGCCGATGTTCTCGGTTCGCTCGTTGACGTCGTAGGCGATCTGGGCGATCCGCCGGATCGCCGGCGGCGCGATCTCGAGCGTCACGCCTTCGGTCGCGAGCAACAGCGTGTACTGCTTGACGAGGCTGGCGTGGGTCTGGGTCAGGATCGCCTCGAAGTCGTCGACCGAGAGCGAGCCGAGTTCGACCCGGATCGGGAAGCGCCCCTGAAGCTCGGGGATCAGGTCGCTCGGCTTGACCAGGTGGAACGCGCCCGAGGCGATGAACAGGATGTGGTCGGTCTTGACCATGCCGTACTTGGTGTTGACGGTCGTGCCCTCGACCAGCGGCAGCAGGTCGCGCTGCACGCCCTGGCGCGAGACGTCGGCGCCCTGCGTCTCCGAGCGCGAGGCGACCTTGTCGATCTCGTCGATGAAGACGATGCCGTTCTGCTCGGCGTTGGCGAGCGCGCTCGCCTTCACCTCGTCGTCGTTGACGAGCTTGGCCGCCTCCTCGTCGACAAGCAGCTTCTGCGCCTCGGCGATCTTCATCTTGCGCGCCTTTTTCTTGCCGCCGCCGAGGTTGGCGAACAGGCTGCGCATCTGCTCGGTCATCTCTTCCATGCCGGCCGGGCCCATGATCTCCATCGTCGGCCGGGCCTCGGCGACCTCGATCTCGATCTCCTTGTCGGCGAGCGAGCCTTCGCGCAGGCGCTTTCTCATCACCTGGCGGGCCGTGTTGTCGGCAGAGGGCGACGGCGCCAGCCCGAACTCGCTGCGTGCGCCGGGGACGATGATCTCCAGGACGCGGTCTTCGGCGGCGTCTTCGGCGCGCGCCCGCTGCCGCCGCATCGCCGTCTCGCGCTCCTGCTTGACGGCCATGTCGACCAGATCGCGGATGATCGAATCGACGTCCTTGCCGACGTAGCCGACCTCGGTGAACTTGGTCGCCTCGACCTTGATGAAGGGCGCGTCGGCCAGCCGGGCCAGCCGGCGCGCGATCTCGGTCTTGCCGACGCCGGTCGGCCCGATCATGAGGATGTTCTTCGGCGTGATCTCGCCGCGCATCGATTCCTCGACCTGCTGGCGCCGCCAGCGGTTGCGCAGGGCGATCGCGACCGCCCGCTTGGCGCCGCCCTGGCCGACGATGTGACGGTCGAGCTCGGAGACGATCTCCTGCGGCGTCATGCTCGACTTCACTGCCCCGGGGTTCGTCATTCGAGGGTCTCGATCGAGTGATTCTGGTTGGTGTAGATGCACAGGTCGGCGGCGATCTCGAGCGAGCGCTTGACGATGTCCTTCGGCGCCATCTCGGTGTGCTGCAACAGGGCGCGTGCGGCGGCGCTCGCGAACGAGCCGCCCGAGCCGATGGCGACGATCCCGTATTCGGGCTCGAGGACGTCGCCGTTGCCGGTGATGATCAAAGATGACTCGTGATCCGCCACCGCGAGCATCGCCTCGAGTCGACGCAGGACGCGGTCGGTGCGCCAGTCCTTGGTGAGCTCGATGGCGGAGCGGACGAGGTTGCCCTGGTGCTTCTCGAGCTTGGCTTCGAAGCGCTCGAACAACGTGAACGCATCGGCGGTCGCGCCGGCAAAGCCGGCGAGCACCTTGTCGTGATGCAGGCGCCGCACCTTGCGCGCCGTCGCCTTGACGACGATGTTGCCGAGCGTGACCTGGCCGTCGCCGCCGAGCGCCACGAGCGGGCCGCGGCGCACGCTGAGGATCGTCGTGCCGTGATAGCTGTCCATCAGGGCCAGATTGTGACGCGCTGGCGCGATTCAACCGGGGCTCGGCGAGCCGCCTGGACCTAGACCGTGCGCACCTTCACCGTGGCGTGCTCGTTGATGCCCATCGCGCCGAAGAAGAGGGCCACCATGCGGTGCGCCTCGATGAAGCTGACGCTGCGGTTCTCGGCGCGCCGCGCCAGCACCCAGTTGAGCAGGTCGCCGGCGGCGATGAAGTCGACCCGGATCAGGCGCGCGCACGAGACGTTGACGATCGTCGCCTTGCCGAGCTCGGCGTCGAGCTTCTTCAGCGTGGTGGCGATGTCGCCGACCAGCTGGCCGGAGAGTTCGACCGTCGCCACCTCGACCATCGCCGGATCGTCGGTGAGCTGCGATTCCTGGAAGCTGGTCGAGACGTCGCTCACCAGGGTGAGCGGCGGCACCGTGGTGCTCTGGTTCGAGCCGCTGATGCGCACGACGCACTTCGCCGGCTCCCACGATGGCGGCGAGACCTCGTAGGTGACGCAGTAGTCGATCGCCGCCTCGTCGAACTGGTCGGGGCGGTTGGTCATCCGCAGGGCGTCGAGGCGCAGCTGCCAGAACGCAGGGTCGGCGTCGCGCACGCCGTTCGGCGCGGCATCCTGAAGCACGACGAACAGCCGGTCGCCCGACAGCCAACGCATGTCGAGGTCCTGCGGAATCCAGCTGCGGAACAGCTCCGACAGCCGGCCGCTGGCCTCGGCGTCGAGCGTCTGCAGCGCACCCCAGTCGAACACCCAGGGCAGGGGCATCTGCAGGGCCAGCGAGGCGAGCTTGGCGACGCCGTCGGCGTCGAGGTAGTTGGGGCAGACCCAGCCGACCTGGCCTTCTACGCGGGTGCTGGCCGGCCGTTCCTCGCTGGCCGCCTCGGCGACCAGCTTGGGCATCGAGAACCACTGCGGCGCCGACCAGCCGAACTGCTGCGCGTAGTCGAGGGCCAGGCTCTCGAACTTGTGCTGCTGGCCGGTCGCCCGGTACAGGTCGAACAGGACCAGCCAGGTCTCGGCGTGCTGGGCGCGGGCGCCGCCCGGGCCGGTCTGGGTGGTCAGCGACTGCTCGCATTGCTCGAAGTCGGCGTTGGCGAAAGCGATCACCGCTTCGTCGAGATCGGGGTCGTGGGTGACCTCGGGGCTGTTCGCCGAGAACGCCTTGCCGAAGTCTTCGGCCGGCGTCAGGTCGAGGCGGATCGGCGCGATCGAGGCCGAGCGGGCGGCCGCCGACACCGTCTTGACGATCTTGCCGGTCGGCGCCGCCGGGACGAAGTCCTCGACCAGGCCCCCGTGGGCGGGCGCCGGCGGTGGAGCCGGCGGGGCCGCTGCCGCTCGATTGGCCATCAGGTCCATCGGCACCGGCTGGGTCGGCGCGTTGTAGAACTCGGGGCCTCGGCGCTGGGTGCTGGCGTAACTGTCGCCCACCATCTGCTGCTCGATCTCGTCGATCTTGGCCTTGACGCCGGCGTCCTGCCGGGCCGGCGATTCGGACGCGCGCGGCTGCGAATCGTCGAGCCGCGACGAGCCGAGGGCGGCGATCTGCTCGCTCGACAGGCCTTCGCGGCGCACCTTGCGCAGCATGTCGAATTCGCGTTTCCTGACGAAGTCGTTGCGGCGCTTGCGCTCGATCATCGCCTTGAGCTCGCCCTTGGCGTAGTCGCTCTCGCGAGTGTCCTCGACGGGCGCATCGAGCTCGGTCCAATCCGTGGACGGATTGGCCACGAACTTGACGACCTTGCGAAAGAAACTCGTCGTGT
>JBDTUG010000189.1:0-7197 GCA_040007855.1 Caldimonas sp. | reverse complement strand
GTCGAGCACCGGATCCAGTACCTCGACGACCAGCAGACCCACGTCCTGCCGGCGCACGACGGCGACCTCGCCTGGATCGCGACCAGCCTGGCGCCGGCGACGGGCGGCCCGTGCGAGCTGCTCGACTGCCTGGGCGAAGCGCGCGAGTTCGTCGCCGGCGAGTTCGACCTGCTGCTGAACGACGGCCGCAACAGCAACGGCAATGGCTGCCGCAGCTGTGGGCCGCCGGCCCAGCCGGTCGATGCCGAGGCCTTCCTCGTCCGGCTGCCGCCGGAGCTCGCCGCCCGGGTGCGGCCGCTCTGCGACCAACCGAAGATCCGCCTTCTCAAGGACGAAAGCAAGATTCGCCTCGCCGGCCTGGTGGCGCGCGCCGCCCAGGCAGTGACCGAGCAGCGCTGCACCTTGCAGGCGGCGATCCTGTTCGTCGACTGGCTCGAGCCGCTGCTGCGCCGCGAAAGCTACCTGGCCCTGCTCGCCGAGCGGCCCGAGGTGCAGAACCGGCTGCTGCGCCTGCTCGGCCTGGCCCGCTGGCCGATGCGCTACCTGATGCTGCATCCCGGCGTGATCGACGAACTGGCCGACGAGGAGCTGCTGCATGGCCGCTTCGACACCGAGGCCTACACGCGCGAGCTAGACGAGCGGCACGCCGGCTGGGAACGCTCGAGCCAGGCGGAAGAAGAGCTGCTCCTCGACACCCTGCGGCGGGCCCACCATGCCGAGGTCTTTCGCACCCTGGTGCGCGACGTCGAGGGCCACATCAGCGTCGAGCAGGTCGCCGACGACCTGTCGGCGCTCGCCGATGCCACGCTGTGCTGCGCCCTGCGCTGGGCCTGGAAGCACCTCAAGTCGGCACACCGCGCCGAGCCGCAGCTGGCGGTGATCGCCTACGGCAAGCTGGGCAGCAAGGAGCTCGGCTACGGCAGCGACCTCGACCTGGTGTTCGTCCACGACGATCCGGAAGTCGACGCCGACAAGGCGGCCGAGGTCTACGGCGCATTCGTGCGCAAGCTGATCACCTGGCTGACCATGCGCACCGCCGCCGGCGAGCTGTTCGACATCGACACGGCGTTGCGGCCGAACGGCAACTCGGGCCTCCTCGTCACCACGGTCACTTCGTTCGAGAACTACCAGACCGGCCGCGGCAGCAACACCGCCTGGACCTGGGAGCACCAGGCGCTGACCCGGGCCCGCTGGTGCGCCGGGCTCGAGCGGGTCGCGCCCCGCTTCGAGGCGGTGCGTCACGCCGTGCTGGCGGCGCCACGCGACCCGCTGGCGCTGCGCGCGGAGGTGAAGGCGATGCGCGAGAAGGTGCGCCGCGCCCACCCGATCAAGGCCGATCGCTTCGACCTCAAGCACAGCCCCGGCGGCATGATCGACGTCGAGTTCGCGGTACAGGCGCTGGTGCTGGCGGAGAGCCGCGCCCACGCCGAGCTGCTCGCCGACGTCGGCAATATCGCCCTGCTGCGCCGCGCCGAAGACGCTGTCCTGCTGCCGGCCGGGGTCGGCAGCGCCGCCGCCGACGCTTACCGCGAGCTGCGCCGCGCCCAGCACCAGGCCCGCCTCGACGAGCGGCCGACCCAGGTCGATCCGCCGGCGATGGCCGTGCAGGCCAGCGCCGTCCTCGCGCTCTGGGGTGCCGTCTTCGGCTGACCGGCCGGGCCGCGGCGACGCAGGTCGGGCCTGGGCGACGCTGGCCGCCCTGCTCGGCCTCGGCGCCGGCCTCGGCTTCGCCGTGCCGGCGGGCACGATCGACTGGCAACCCGGGCTGGCCTGGCGCGAGCCCTGGCGCGCCTGGAGCGCCGCGGCCGTCCACTTCAGCACCCTTCACCTGGCGGCCAACCTGGCCGGCGCGGCGCTGGCGGGTGCGCTCGGCTGGGTCGGCCGGCTGCCGGCGCGCAGCGCGCTGGCCTGGTTCGTGGCCTGGCCGTTCGTCCACCTGGGCCTGCTGCTGCGGCCGGAACTCGTTCACTACGGCGGCCTCTCGGGCGTGCTGCACGCCGGCGTCGCCGTCGCCGCGCTGCACCTGGTGGTAACGGGGCGCGGGCCGCGCCGGGCGATCGGCGTGGCCCTGCTGGCGGTGCTCTCGGCCAAGGTGCTGAGCGAAGCGCCCTGGGGCGAAGCCCTCCGACACCCGGCCGGCTGGGACATCGCCATCGCGCCGTTCGCCCACGCGAGCGGGCTGGTCGCCGGGCTGCTCGCCTCGGCCGCGGCCGAGGGGCTGCGCCGGCGCGCCCTTAGCATCTCCCGTCATGGCTGACCGGAAAGACCACCTCGATTCAATCGCGCTCGCCTCGCTCGTCTTCTGCTGCTTTCTCTGGGGCCTGAACCAGGTCGCGGCCAAGGCGGCGCTGCCGGAGATCCCGGCGCTCTGGCAGGCCGCGGCGCGCTCGACCGGCGGCGCGGCGCTGGTCTGGCTGTGGTCGCGCAGCCGCGGCATCCCCCTCTTCGACCGCGACGCCACCCTGCCCGGCGGCCTGCTCGCCGGCGCCCTGTTCGCGGCCGAGTTCTTCTGCATCTTCGTCGGCCTGCAGTTCACGACCGCGTCGCGGATGGTGGTCTTCCTCTACACCGCCCCCTTCGTGGTCGCCCTCGGCATGCCGCTGCTCGCGCGCTCGGAGCGGCTCAACCGTTGGCAATCCGCCGGGCTGCTGCTCGCCTTCGCCGGGGTGGCCTGGGCGTTCTCGGAAGGGTTGTCGCAGCCCGCCGGGGGATCCGAGCAGTGGATCGGCGACGCCCTCGCCCTGCTTGGCGGTGTGCTCTGGGGCGCGACCACGCTGGCGATTCGCGGCTCCACCCTCAACCGCGCGTCGGCGGAGAAGACCTTGCTGTACCAGCTCGGTGTCTCGTCGCTGCTGCTGATCGCCGCCGCGCTGCTGACGCGCGTGCCACTGCCGGACCACCTGTCGGCGCTGGCTTGGGCATCGATCGGCTTCCAGGTCGTGATCGTCACCTTTGCCAGCTACCTGCTCTGGTTCTGGCTGATCCGCCACTACCCGGCGACCCGGCTGGCCTCGTTGACGATGCTCACGCCGGTGTTCGGCCTGCTGCTCGGCGCCGTGCTGCTGTCCGAGCCGGTGACCGGCCGGCTGCTGCTCGCCCTCGGCACGGTCGCGGCGGGGATCTTCCTGGTGAACCGGAAAACCGCCTGAGCGGGATCTGCGGGATCTGCGGGCCCGGCGTTCTCAGCAGCGGATCCGCTCGACCAGCGCAGTCGTCGAATAGCCGTCGACGAAGGGCAACGCCCTGGCGTCGCCCCCCCAGCGGCGCACCAGCGCGGTCTCGGCCAGCGACTCGATGTCGTAGTCGCCGCCCTTGACGTAGAGATCGGGCCGGACGAGCTCGAGCAGCTCGACCGGCGTCGCTTCGTCGAACAGCGTCACCAGGCTGACGCTCTCCAGCGCCGCGAGGACGGCGGCGCGGTCGCCCTCGCAGTTGAGCGGGCGGTCCGGCGCCTTGCCGAGACCGCGCGCCGAGGCGTCGCTGTTCAGGCCGATGACCAGGCTGGCGCCGAGCGCGCGCGCCTGCGCCAGGTAGGTGACGTGGCCGCGGTGGAGGATGTCGAACACGCCGTTCGTGAAGACGATCGGCCGGGCCAGCGCGGCGAGCTGCGGCTGCAACTCGGCCCGCGGGCAGAGCTTGGCGACGAAGGCGGGCAACACCCGAGGATTGTCGCCCCCGGATGCTCGTAGACTCGATTCGAATCGGCTCACGGGAGACATCGGTGCTGGTGCTTTGCGGATTCGCATTTTCGAACTACTACAACAAGGTCAAGCTGGCGCTGCTCGAAAAGGGCGTGCCCTTCACCGAGGAACACTGCCGCACCGGAGCGAGCAGCGAGGACGTGCTCGGGGCGTCGCCGCTCGCCAAGATCCCCTTCATCCGGACCGACGCCGGCCCGCTCTGCGAAAGCGGGGCGATCGTCGAGTACCTCGAGGCGGCCTATCCGGAGCCGCCGCTCCTGCCGCGCGACCCCTACGCCGCGGCCAAGGTGCGCGAGCTCGCGATCTATGCCGATCTGCACCTCGAGCTCGTCGCCCGCGATCTCTACCCGAAGGCCTTCTTCGGGGGCAGCCTGAGCGAAGACGACGCGGCGCGCATCCGTGCCACGCTCGAGAAGAACATCGCCGCCTTCAGGCGCCTCGCGCGCTTCGCGCCCTTTGTCGCCGGGGAGAGCTTCACGCTCGCCGATTGCTCGGCGTGGTGCGCCTTGCCGATCGTCTCGATGGCGACCAAGGCGATCTACGGCAAAGACCTGCTCGTCGCCGGCGGAATCGACTGGAAGCCCTACGCGCGACTGATCGGCGAACGTCCGAGCGCGCTGAAGGTGACGGCCGACCGGAAGGCCGAGCAGGAGAAGATGGCGGCCAAGCAATCCTGAGGCGCTGCCTCAGGTGGCCGGACGCCGGCTCAGGCCGGCGTGACGCCCGGGCCCGGAGGAACGACGCTGCCGGCCGCCGTCGCCGCGGCGGCGGCAATCTTGGCGGTCAGCTCCTTGCGATAGCGGTTGAGCTCCTGGACGCTGGCGAAGCTGCGTTCCATCAGCAGGCTCAGGTTGTGCAGGATGCGCTCGACCACCTTGCCCTCCCAGACCGAATCGAACTGGATCTGGGTGTCGAGCCATGCCTCTAGCCACTGCGGATCGGGCAACCGGCTCTGCACCGTGTCGCGCGGGAACAGGCTGGCGTTGACGTGCAGATTGGTCGGGTGCAGGGCCTGCGCGGTGCGCCGCGCGCTCGCCATCAGAACGCCGACCTTGGCGAACGCGGCCCGCGCCTCGTCGCCGAACTTCTGCAGCGCCTTCTTCATGTAGCGCAGGTAGGCGCCGCCGTGGCGTGCCTCGTCGCGCGCGAGCGTCTCGTAGATCGCCTTGATGACCGGCTCGTTGTGCCACTCGGCGGCGCGCCGATACCAGTGGTTGAGGCGGATCTCGCCGCAGAAATGCAGCATCAGCGTCTCGAGCTTGGGCGCCGGGTCGAAGTCGAAGCGAACCTCGTCCAGCTCGGCTTCGGTCGGCACGAGCTCGGGACGAAAGCGGCGCAGGTACTCCATGAGTACGAGCGAGTGCTTCTGCTCCTCGAAGAACCAGACGCTCATGAAGGCGGAGAAGTCGCTGTCGTCGCGGTTGTCGCGCAGGAACATCTCGGTCGCCGGCAGCGCCGCCCACTCGGTGATGGCGTTCATCTTGACCGTCTGCGCCTGCTCTTCGCTGAGCAGGCTCGCGTCGAACTGACTCCAGGGGATGTCCTGGTCCATGTTCCAGCGCACCGCTTCGAGCTGTTTGAAGAGTTCGGGGTAGATCATCGTCGGCCTTGCAAGCGGGCGAGTTTAGTCGCTGGCCCGTGATACGACCTGCGGGCGACCCGGCGCGACGCGGCAAATGGACACTTCGGCGCCCTGATTGCTTGTCGGGCGCGAATTCCCGACAAGTGCGCATCCGCCGGGCCGGCGAATGCGTAGGAAAGCGAAAGGGAGCAATCGACGGTGCCAGGAGTTTTCGAAACCGCCCGGGAACTCTCGGCGCAACGGGGCGTCATACCGGCTCGATGCGATGTTCTGCCGCCCCGGGATCGGTCTCGGGCTCCGTGCACGGCCAGCGCAGCGAACCGGTTTTCGTCGCGGAGCCGGCCGGCCACGCCGGCTGAAATCCCCGGGAGGTTCTCCTCCTCCTCCCTCCCTCCCTCGTTCTCCCGGGGGCGCTCGGCGACGTTTCTCTGCAGCGAGCGGGCCGCCTCCGGCGGCTCGCTCGCCCCGGGCTCGGCCCCATTTCGCGGCGGCGCGCGCCCGCCGCGAAGTGCTCTCGCGTGAAGCGCTTCGCCGTCATCGGCGCCGGAATTGCCGGCCTGGCCGCGGCGCGCAGCCTGGGCCGGCACGGCCGGGTCACCCTGTTCGAGGCGGCCGGCTGGTTCGGCGGTCACAGCCACACCGTCGACCTGACGCTCGACGGCATCACCCACGGCGTCGACACCGGCTTTCTGGTCTTCAACGAAAAGACCTATCCGGCGCTGATCGGCCTGTTCGCCGAGCTCGACGTGGCGACGGCGCCTTCGGAGATGTCCTTTTCGGTGCAGGCCGAGAGCGGCCGGCTGGAATGGAGCGGCTGCAACCTCGACACCGTGTTCGCGCAGCGTGCCAACCTGGCACGGCCGGCGTTCTGGCGGATGCTGCGCGACCTGCTGCGCTTCAACCGGCTGACCACCGCGCTGGCCTGCGACGAGACGCCCACGGGCCTGGCCGCCCTCGAGCAGCCGATCGGCGCCTTCCTCGCGGCGCACGGCTTCTCGGACGCCTTCCGCGACTGGTACTTCCTGCCCATGATCGGCTGCATCTGGTCATGCCCGACCGAGCAGATGCTGGGTTTCCCGATGGCGACGCTGATCCGTTTCTGCCACAACCACGGCCTGCTCCAGGTCGCGGGTCGGCCGCCCTGGCGCACGGTTCGCGGCGGGGCGAGGAACTATGTGGCCCGAATGCTCGAATCGATCGCCGACGCCCGCCTGAACACGCCGGTGCGACAGGTCCGGCGGCTCGCCGCCGGCGGTGCCGAGGTGGCGACCGACGGCGGCGTCGAGCGCTTCGACGCGGTCGTGCTGGCCTGCCACAGCGACCAGTCGCTGGCCCTGCTCGCCGACCCGAGCGAAGCCGAGAGCGCGCTGCTGGGGGCCATCCGATACCACCCCAACCGCGCTGTCCTGCACACCGACGCCAGCGTCCTGCCGCGGCGACGACGCGCCTGGGCGGCGTGGAACTACGAGCGTGCCGCCAGCGCCGAGCGGGAAGGCGCCGCGGTCTGCCTGCACTACCTGCTCAACCGCCTGCAGCCGCTGCCCTTCGCGGCGCCGGTGATCGTGTCGCTCAACCCGCTGCGCGAGCCGGCGCCCGGCTCGGTGCACGGCGAGTTCGCCTACGATCATCCGGTGTTCGACCGCGCCGCGGTCGCCGCGCAGGCGCGCCTGCCAGCCCTCCAGGGCCACCGCGATACCTGGTTCTGCGGCGCCTGGACACGCTACGGATTCCACGAGGACGGCCTGGCCTCGGGGCTGGCAGTCGCCGCCGGCCTCGCCGCCGAGGCGGCACGCGGCGCGGCGGCGCCGCAGCCCGAAACCGAGGCGGAGACCGCATGAGCCGCCGACCCGCCTCAGGGGCGAATGCCGGAGTGCGCTACGAAGGTACCCACGTGAGCGGCGCTCGACCGGCCCC
>JBDTUG010000188.1:0-7230 GCA_040007855.1 Caldimonas sp. | reverse complement strand
TATGTGGATGCCGCGCCGCACCCGCTCCAGGCTCGGGTCCTCGGGCCGCCGCTGCCGGTAGCGGCGCATCAGCTCGACCTGCAGATGGTTGAGCGGGTCGAGGTAGGGAAAGCGGTGCTCGATCGAGCGGGCCAGCGACGGGTTCGAGGCGAGCCGGTTCTCTTCGCCGGTGATGAGCACGAGCGCCTCGTTGGTCCGCTGCCACTCGGCCTCGATCCGGGCGAAGATCCGTCGGCCGAGCTTCCTGTCCTCGACCAGCTCGACGTAGCGCGCGGCGATCGCCATGTCGCTCTTGGCGATCACCATGTCGAGGTTGGAGACCAGGGTCGCGAAGAACGGCCATTCCCGCGCCATCCGCTCGAGCAGGGCCAGCCGCGCAGCCCGCTCGCCGGGCTCGCCGAGGAAGGCCGCGACCGCCGAGCCGAAGCCGTACCAGCCGGGCAGGGCGACCCGGCACTGGCCCCAGCTGAAGCTCCACGGGATCGCGCGCAGGTCCTCGATGGCGCGGCTGGCCTTGCGCGAGGCCGGGCGCGAGCCGATGTTGAGCTCGGCGATCTCGCGGATCGGCGTCGCGCTGAAGAAGTAGTCGGCGAACCCGGCCGTCTCGTAGACCAGGCCGCGGTACGCCGCCATGCTGGCCTCGCTAAGCCGCCGGGCCGCGTCGATGAAGGTTTTCGGCGCGTTCTTGGTCGGCTGCAGCAGGGTCGCCTCGAGGGTGGCCGCGACCAGGGTCTCGAGGTTGCGCCGGCCGATCTCGGGCTGCGCGTATTTCGAGGCGATCACCTCGCCCTGCTCGGTGAGGCGGATCTGGCCGTTCACCGTGCCGGGCGGCTGCGCCAGGATCGCCTCGTAGCTCGGCCCGCCGCGCCCGACCGTGCCGCCGCGGCCGTGGAACAGGCGCAAGGTGATGCCGTGCGAGGCGCGCAGCGCGTCGAACACCTCGACCAGCGCGATCTCGGCGCAGTACAGCTCCCAGCTGCTGGTCAGCGCGCCGCCGTCCTTGTTGCTGTCGCTGTATCCGATCATCACGTCCTGCTCGGCGCCGGAGCGCCGCAGCATCGCCGCGATGCCAGGCAGGGCGTAGTACTCGCGCATGATCGCCGCGGCGCGCTGCAGGTCGCCGATCGTCTCGAACAACGGCGAGACGATCAGGGCGGTGCTCGCTTCCGGGCCTTGCAGCGGGCCGCGCACCAGGCCGGCCTCCTTGAGCAGCACCAGCACCTCGAGCAGGTCGCTCACCGTCTCGGTGTGGGAGATGATGTAGTGGCGGATCGCGTCGTGCCCGAAGCGCGCTCGCATCGTCGCCGCGGCCTCGAAGATCGCCAGCTCGGCCAGGCTGGCTTCGCTGTACGCCGCCGCCCGCTCGCTCTCGACGACGCGCAGCGGTCGCGCGTCGTCGAGCAGCTTCAGCAGGCAGGCCTGGCGCGCCGCTTCGTCCAGGGCGCGGTAGTCGGGCTCGATCCGCGCCACCGCGAGCAGCTCGGCGACGACCGCCTCGTGCTGGTCGGAGCTCTGCCGCAGGTCGACCGTGGCGAGGTGGAAGCCGAACACCTGGACGGCGCGGATCAGCGGCGCCAGGCGCGGGGCGATCAGGGCGCCGGCGTGATGGCGATGCAGCGAATCCTCGATCGTGCGCAGGTCGGCGAGCAGCGCTTCGGCATTCGGGTAGGCCGCGCTCGGCGCGACCGCGTGGCGCAATGCCTCGGTGCCGGTCAGCGCCTGCAGGGTCGCGGCGAGCCGGGCGTAGACGCCGATCAGGGCGCGCCGGTACGGCTCGTCCTGGCGGTGCGCGCTGGCGTCGCCGGAGGCGTCGGCGAGCGCCTGCAGGGCTGGCGACAGGGTCGACAGGGTCGCCGAGCTGGAGAGCTCGGCGCCCAGCTCGTGCACCTGAGTCAGGTAGTGGCGCAGCGCCGTTTCGCTCTGTCGCGCCAGCGCGGTGGCGAGGGTGTCGGCGCCGACGAAGGGGTTGCCGTCGCGGTCGCCGCCGATCCAGTTGCCCATCCGGAAGAAGGTGGCGATCTCGTGGCTCGGCAGCGCTTCCTCGACTTCGCGGTAGAGGATCGGGATCTGCGCCAGGAAGGTCGCGCGGTAGTAGCTGAGCGCGTTCTCGATCTCGTCGTCGACGGTCAGCTTGGCGGTGCGCAGCATGCGCGTCTGCCAGAGCTGGGTGACGCGGGCGCGGATCAGCGACTCGTTGCGCGCCAGGTCGCGCCCGGTCGGCAGGGCGTCGCGGGCGGCGAGCAGCTCGGCGATCGCGCGCTCGGCATCGAGGATGCTCTTTCGCTGCACCTCGGTCGGGTGGGCGGTGAGCACGGGCGAGATCCAGGCATGGGCGAGCGTCTCGGCGATCCTGTCGGCGCCGATGCCGCGCCGCGCCAGCCGCTCGAAGGCGCCCCGAAGCGAGCCGCGCTGCAGGTGCCCCTGGCGCTCGTGGACGGCGCGCCGGCGCAGGTGGTGGCGGTCCTCGGCGATGTTGGCGAGGTGCGAGAAGTAGCTGAAGGCGCGGATCACGCTGACCGTGCGCTCGCCCGACAGGCTGGTCAGCAGGCGGTCGAGGCCGCGGCCGGCGCGCGCGTCGCGCTTCAGGCGGTAGGCGACCGAGAGCTGGCGCACCCGCTCAACCAGGTCGAACGCCTCCTTGCCTTCCTGCTCGCGGATCACGTCGCCGAGGATGCGGCCGAGCAGGCGGATGTCGTCGACCAGGGGCTGGTTCTTGGCGGCGGCCGAATCGGCGGCGGCGGTTTTCTTCGTGGCCATCGGCCTCAATGATGCAGGAGCCGTGCCCGGCGCTCGGGAGGGTGCCGGCGCGCCTCGCCGCTCACGGCGCCGTCGCGAACCGTGCGCTGCCACGACGGGCTGGCCCTGCTCGCTCGCGACGCCCGGCCCACCGGGCAGCGCGGCGGCGCTGGCGGAGACGAGCTGAGCGGCTGCTAGCATGGTCCGGTGACCGCCTCGATCGTCATCGCCACCCGGGAAAGCCGCCTCGCGCTCTGGCAGGCCGAGCATGTCCGGTCCTTGCTCGAGAGCCGCTTCGGTACGCCCGTCTCGCTGCTGCCGATGACGACGCGGGGCGACCAGATCCTCGACCGCTCGCTCGCCAAGGTGGGCGGCAAGGGCCTGTTCGTCAAGGAGCTGGAGAACGCGCTGGAAGACGGCCGCGCCGACCTCGCGGTCCATTCGCTCAAGGACGTGCCGATGGACCTGCCGGCCGGCTTCGCGCTGGCCGCGGTGCTCGAGCGCGAGGACCCGGCCGACGCCTTCGTCGCCAACCGCTACGCCTCGCTCGACGAGCTGCCGCAGGGTGCGCTGGTCGGCACCTCGAGCCTGCGCCGGGTCGTGCAGCTGCGCGCCCTGCGCCCCGACCTGCGGATCGAGCCGCTGCGCGGCAACCTCGATACCCGGCTGCGCAAGCTCGACGAAGGCGGCTACGACGCGATCGTGCTCGCCACCGCCGGCCTGCTCAGGCTCGGCCTCGGCGAGCGGATCCGCGCCCGCTTCGATACCGCCCGCATGCTGCCGGCCGCCGGCCAGGGCGCGCTGGCCATCGAGTCGCGCGCCGATGCGGGCGCGCTCAACGAGCGCCTGGCGACCCTGACGCATCGGCCGACCTGGCTCGCGGTGCTCGCCGAGCGCGCGGTGTCGCGCGCGCTCGGCGGCAACTGCAGCGTGCCGATCGCCGCGCACGCGACCTGGATCGGCGATCGGCTGCAGGTGCGGGCCGCGGTCGGCGATCCGGGGCGTCTCGCCGCCCCGCTGCTGCAGGCCCGGACCGACGGTGTGGCCGGCGACGCCGTCGGCGCGGAAGCGCTCGGCACGCAGGTGGCGCGGGCCCTGCTCGCGCAGGGCGCTGCGGCCTACCTGGCCGCGGCATCGGCCGAGCCGTCCGCGGCCGGCTCCTGAGCGGGGCGCGATTGACGCGCCTCATCGTCACCCGGCCGGCGGCGCAGGCCGAGCCCTGGGTCCGGCAACTGATCGCGCGCGGCGTCGATGCGATCGCGCTGCCCCTGATCGAGATCGCCCCGCCGCTCGATCCGCAGCAGCTGCGCAGCGCCTGGGCCGGCCTCGCGCAGCGCCGGCTGGTCGTCTTCGTCAGTGCCAACGCCGTGGCGGGCTTCTGGGCGGCGCGCCCCGCAGGCGCCGCGTGGCCGCCGCCGCTGCTCGCCGCGGCGCCCGGTCCGGGCACCGCGGCGGCGCTGCGGGCGCAAGGCCTGGCCGAGGCGGCGATCGTCGAACCGGCCGCCGACGCGCCGCAGCTCGACTCCGAATCGCTCTGGCAGCGTCTCGGCAAGCGCGACTGGAACGGCGCCAGCGTGCTGGTCGTGCGCGGCGACGGCGGCCGCGACTGGCTGGTCGAGCGGCTGGCCGAGGCGGGTGCGCGGGTCGACACCGTCGCCGCCTATCGCCGGCTCGCGCCGCGCCTGTCGGCCGCGGCGCGCCAGGTGCTCGCGGCCGCGCTGGCGGAGCCGGCACGCCACCTGTGGTTCTTCAGCAGCTCGGAGGCGATCGCCAACCTGGAGGCGCTCGACGCGATCCCGATCGGCGCCGCCGGGCGCGCCCTCGTCACCCATCCGCGCATCGCCGCAAGGGCGCGACAGGCGGGCTTCGGCGCTGTCTCGGAGGTGCACCCCGGCCTCGACGCGGTGCTCGCCTGCATACAATCGATGCAACCGTGAACGACGAATCCTCGCCCGCCGCCGAGCCCCGAACCGTCGTCCCCGCGCTCGTCGTCGCCGCCCCGCCCGGCGGCCCGCTCCTGTGGCGCTGGAGCGGCCCGGTCGCCCTCCTGCTCACTCTCCTGGCGATCGTCGCGCTGGCGCTCTCCTGGCGGGCCGACCAGCGCGTGCGCAGCAGCGAGCGCGAGCTGGTCAAGCGGCAGCAGGACAGCGCCGACCGGGTTGCCGAGGCAACCCTGCTGGCGCGCCAGGCGCAGGACGGCATGCGCGAGGCGACCGCCAAGGTCGCGCTGCTCGAAGCCCGCCTCAACGAGGTCGCGCTGCAGCGCGGCCAGCTCGAAGACCTGATCCGCTCGGTGGCGCGCTCGCGCGACGAGAACCTGGTCGCCGACATCGAGTCGGCGATGCGCGCCGCCGTCCAGCAGGCGGCGCTGACCGGCAGCGCCGAGCCGCTGGTCGCCACCCTGAAGCAGAGCGACGAGCGGCTGGCGCGCGCCAACCAGCCGCGGCTCGAGCCGGTCCGCCGGGCGATCGCCCGCGACCTCGACCGCGTCAAGGCGGCGAGCGTCGCCGACGTCGCCACCCTGTCGATCAAGACCGACGAGGCAGTGCGCATGATCGACGAGCTGCCTCTGCTGTCGGCCGCCGAGCCGCGCCGCGACCTCGGCAGCGACGAGCTGCCGGCCGCCGAGCCGGTGGCGCCCGGCGCGTCGGCCGTCGCCGGCGTCGGTGACTGGGTCTCGCGCGAGCTCGGCCGCGCCGGCCGCTTCATCGCCGGCAACGTCTGGTCGGAAGTCCGCGCGCTGGTGCGCATCACCCGGATCGACCAGCCCGACGCGATGCTGGTCGCGCCCGAGCAGGCCTTCTTCCTGCGCGAGAACCTGAAGCTGCGCCTGCTCAACGCCCGCCTGGCCCTGATGGCGCGCCAGTTCGACGCCGCCCAGGCCGATCTCAAGTGGTCGCAGGGTGCGATCGACCGCTACTTCGACCGCAGCTCGAAGCGGACCCAGATCGTCGCCGACCTGCTGCGCCAGGTCGCCCAGCAGTCGCGCCAGACCGGCGTCGCCCGGCCCGACGACACCTTGACGGCGCTGGCCACGGCCGGTGCCACTCGCTGAGCGCAAGGCGTGACCCCAGGGACCGGATGACAGCGCTGCCCCCGGCCCGCATGCTGCCGCGCCCGGCGCCGGCCCCGGCCGGGCCGCCCGGGCGGCCCGGCGGACCCCTCGCATGCGCCTGACGATCTGGTTCGTGCTGCTGTTCGCGGTGGCCGTGGTCGCCGCCACGACGTTCGGCACCAACGACGGCCTGGCCTCGTTCTACTGGGGCGCCTGGCGCCTCGACGTGTCGCTCAACCTGTTCCTGCTGGTCCTGATCGGCACCTGCTTCCTGGTCGTCACCGTCATCCAGGCGCTCAGCTCGCTGGTCGGCCTGCCGCGCCGGGCGCGCGAGTGGCGGGTCGCGCGGCGCGACCGGAGCGGCCAGGCGGCGCTGCGCGATGCCCTGGCCCAGTACTTCGGCGGTCGCTATACGCGGGCCCAGAAGTCGGCGCAGCGCGCCCTGGCGATCCAGACCGAGACGCCCGAGCTGGCCCAGGACGACGAATTCACCGTGCTCGGCCATCTGCTCGCCGCCGGCAGTGCGCACCGGCTGCAGAACCGGACCCTGCGCGACGCGGAGCTGCGCCGCGCGCTCGAGATCGCCCGGCACAGCGTCGCCGCCCGATCCGCCGAGGAGGGCGCGCGCCTGCTCGCCGCCGAGTGGGCGCTCGACGACCGCGACGCGCCGCGCGCCACCCAGCTGCTTGCCGAGTTGCCGCTCGGCGTCGCCCGGCGCACCCATGCGCTGCGTCTCAAGCTGCAGGCCGCCCGGCTCGGCCGGCAGGCCCAGGAAGCGCTGAAGACGGCACGCATGCTCGTCAAGCACCAGGGCTTCTCGCAGGTGGCGGCGCTCGGCCTGCTGCGCTCGCTCGCCTTCGAGGCGCTCGACACCGTCCACGATCTCGACCAGCTGCGCCGCCTGTGGAACAGCCTCGAGGGCGCCGATCGGCGCGATCCGTTCGTCGCCGCCCGTGCCGCCCAGCGGGCGACCTCGTTCGCCGCCGCCGAGGAAGGGCGCACCTGGCTGCGCCCGTTCTGGGACCGCATGACCGAGCTCGCCAGCGATGAGCGGTCGGTTGTCGCCGAGGCCCTGGCCGGCGCCGCCGCGGGGATCGGCGCCGAGTGGCTGCCCCGCCTCGAGTCGGCGTGCACCGCCTTGCCGCGCGACGGCGGCGTGGCGCTCGCCGCCGGCTGCGCGCTGGCCGAGCGCGGCCTCTGGGGCAAGGCGCGGGCGCTGCTCGAGCAGGCCGGCGACGATCCGGCGCTGGCGGCCGGGCCGCGCCGCAAGGCCTGGATCGCGCTCGCCGAGCTGGCGGCTCGGGAAGGCGATTCGGCCCGCGCCGCCCGCTGCTACGAGGCCGCCGCCAGACTGGTCTGACGAGGGGCCACTGCTATAATTTTAGGTTCGGGCGGCTGTAGCTCAGCTGGATAGAGTACTTGGCTACGAACCAAGGGGT
>JBDTUG010000187.1:0-7248 GCA_040007855.1 Caldimonas sp. | reverse complement strand
GCCGGGACGATCTTGTAGGGCATCAGGCCGATGTCCTTCTGCACTTCCTTCTCGGTGAACTTGCGGCCGATCAGGCGCTTCACCGCATAGATCGTGTTCTTCGGGTTGGTCACCGCCTGGCGCTTGGCCGAGGCACCGACCAGGATCTCGCCGCCGTCCTGGTAGGCGACGATCGACGGCGTGGTGCGCGCACCCTCGCTGTTCTCGATCACCTTGGTGGTGTTGCCTTCCATGATCGCGACGCACGAGTTGGTCGTTCCCAGATCGATGCCGATGATCTTTGCCATGTTCTTCTCCAGAGATTGAATTCGAATGCTTGCGAGTTGTGGACAACCCGGCTGCTTTTCAAGCGGGATCGGGTCAGCCCGCCGCGCTGACGGTGACCAGCGCGGGGCGCAGGACCCGGTCGGCGATCAGGTAGCCTTTTTGCAGCACGGCGACGATGGTGTTCGGTTCCTGCGCCGCCGGCACGACGCTGATCGCCTGGTGCTGGTGCGGATCGAAGCGGGCGCCGGACGCCGGACTGATCTCGAGGACCTTGTTGCGAGCCAGCGCGGCGCTCAGCTGGCGAAGGGTGGCGTGCACTCCTTCGAGCAGCTGCTCAGGCGTGGCGGCCGGGATGGCGATCGCCGCTTCCAGGCTGTCCTTGACCGGCAACAGGCTGTCCGCGAAGGACTCGACCGCGTACTTGCGCGCCTTGGCGACTTCCTCGTCGGCGCGCCGGCGCGTGTTTTCGGCCTCGGCCTTGGCGCGCAGGAAGGCATCGGAGAGCTCGGCGTGGCGGGCTTCCAGGTCGGCCGGCGCGGGCGGGGCCAACGTCGAGGCCGCAGCGGGAACTGGCGGGGCCGCGTCGGCGGCTTCGGCCGGGAACGGGGGGCTGTGCGGGTCGTTCATCCCTCCGACGTGAGGCGCATCCCCTGAGGTTTCAAGGGCCTTTTGCAGCGCGCCGTGGGAATCGCTCAGTCCGGCTCGGCCGAGGCGCTCCAGCGATTCCAGTCGGCGAGCTGGCGGCGGTCGCGCTTGGTCGGCCGGCCTGCCTCGATCGCCGAGGCCGGCTCCGGGCTCAGGCGGCGTGCGGCCAGCGCCACTTCCCGCGCCGCCACGCTCTCCGGCGTCTCGCTGTAGAGGGCCTGCGCGGCCGGGGCCGGCCCGCGGATCGCGCTGAGGGCGGCGACGACCACGGTACGGGCGAAGCCGCCGTACCGGAACTCGACCCGGTCGCCCGGCTTCAGATCGCGCGAGGCCTTGGCCACCAGCCCGTTGACGGCGACCCGGCCCTTGCCGATCTCGTCGGCGGCGAGCGAGCGGGTCTTGAAGAAGCGCGCCGCCCACAGCCACTTGTCGAGGCGGACGAGGCCCTTCGATTCGGATCCGTGCATGCCGAGCGATTGTCGGCCACGCGGTGTGCCGTCGCCCGGAACGCTCGTCACGTCGCTGGCATCGGCATATTCCCCTAGCAATCGGGCATCGCCGGCCGGCTGGCGCACCGCGAAAATCCAGGTTTGTCAACCGTCTCAAAGGTACTCCCCACCATGCGTCGAGATACTTTCCTGCGCAGCCTCGCGGCCTTGGCCGCCGCGGGCACGCTGCCCTGGTCGGCGCGCGCCGCCGCCAACCTCAAGATGATGATTCCAGCCAACCCCGGCGGCGGCTGGGACACCACCGGCCGGGCGATCGGCAAGGCGCTCCAGGAATCCGGCGCCGGGTCGGTCAGCTATGACAACAAGGGCGGTGCGGCCGGCGCAATCGGCCTGGCCCAGTTCGCGAGTGCCTCGAAAGGCGACCCGAACGCCATGATGACGATGGGCGCCGTCATGCTGGGCGGCATCATCACTGGCAAGCCGCCGGTCTCGCTTTCGCAAGCGACGCCCTTGGCGCGCCTGACCAGCGAATACAACGTCTTCGTGCTGCCCGCCGCCTCGCCGCTCAAGACCATGAAAGACGTCGTCGATCAGCTCAAGAAAGACCCCGGCAGCGTCAAGTGGGGCGGCGGCTCGCGCGGCTCGACGGAGCACATCGCCTCCGCCATGCTGGCGCGCGAGGTTGGCGTCGATCCGGCCAAGATCAACTACGTGGCGTTCCGCGGCGGTGGCGAGGCGATCGCGGCGATTCTCGGCGGCAACGTCACGGTCGGCGGCAGCGGCTACAGCGAGTTCGCCGAATACATCACCACCGGCAAGATGAAGGCGATCGCGGTCACCTCCGAGACCCGCCTCAAGGGCATCGACGTGCCGACCATGAAGGAGCAGGGCTACAACGTGGTCATCGGCAACTGGCGCGGCGTCTACGGTGCCGGCGGCATCACGCCGGCGCAGCGCAAGGATCTGATCGACATGCTGGTCAAGGCGACCAAGACCAAGTCGTGGAACGAAGCGCTCGAGAAGAACAACTGGACACCGGCCCTGCTGACCGGGGCCGACTTCGAGAAGTTCGTCGACGACGAGTTCGCCAGCCTGCGCGCCGTGATGCACAAGTCGGGAATGATTTGAAGGGCTTCTCACCGCAGGCCGCGATCGGGGCCGGCACGCTCGTCCTGGGGGTGGCGATCGCCATCGGCGCCACCGGCATCTCGTCGGAGGCGGGCTATTCGGGCGTCGGGCCGAACTTCCTGCCCTGGGTGATCGGCGCGATGCTGGCGCTTTGCGGCGTGCTGCTGGTGCGCGAGGCGCTGACCGGCGGCTACCGCAACATGGAGGAGGCCTCGGGCGCGGCCACCGGCCACTGGCCCGGCTTCGCCTGGGTCTCGACGGGGATCCTGCTCAACGCCGCGTTGATCACGACGATCGGCTTCATCCTCAGCTGCGCGCTCTGCTTCGTGCTGGCGGTGCGCGGCTTCAAGTCGGCCGAGGGCCGGCTCGACCTGCGGCCGCGCGCCTGGGCGACCGATCTGGCGATCGGCTTCGCGATCGCCGCCCCGGTCTACTGGATGTTCTCGCAGCTGCTCGCGATCAACCTGCCCGGCCTGACATCGACCGGCTGGCTCTGAACAAACAGGCGCCGGCCCCATGGACCTCTGGAACCAGCTGCTGCAGGGCTTTGTCACGGCCGGCACGCCGATCAACCTGCTGTGGGCGCTGCTCGGCTGCACGATCGGCACGGCGGTCGGCGTCTTGCCCGGGATCGGCCCGGCCACCGCGGTCGCCATGCTGCTGCCGATCACCAGCAAGGTCGACGCGACGGCCTCGATGATCTTCTTTGCCGGCATCTACTACGGTGCCATGTACGGCGGCTCGACCACCTCCATCCTGCTCAACACCCCCGGCGAATCGGGGTCGATGGTGACCGCGATGGAAGGCAACAAGATGGCCAAGAACGGCCGCGCCGGCGCCGCGCTGGCCACCGCGGCGATCGGCTCGTTCGTTGCCGGCACGATCGCCACCGTGCTGGTCACCCTGTTCGCGCCGCTGGTCGCCGCCTTCGCCATCAAGCTCGGCCCGCCCGAATACTTCATGCTGATGGTGCTCGCGTTCACTACCGTGAGCGCGGTGCTCGGCAGGAGCACCCTGCGCGGTTTTGCGGCGCTGGCCATCGGCCTGGCGCTCGGCCTGATCGGCATCGACCAGATCTCCGGCCAGGCCCGCTACACCGGCGGCGTGCCCGAGCTGATGGACGGGATCGAGGTCGTGCTGATCGCGGTCGGCCTGTTCGCGGTCGGCGAAGCGCTCTACATGGTGCTCTACGAGGGCAAGACGGTCGAGACGCAGAACAAGATGAGCAAGGTGCACATGACCGCGGCGGAGTGGAAGCGCTCCTGGCCGGCCTGGCTGCGCGCGACCGCGATCGGCTTTCCGTTCGGCACGATTCCAGCCGGCGGCAGCGAGATTCCGACCTTCCTCAGCTATGCCACCGAGAAGAAGCTCTCCAAGCACAAGAAAGAGTTCGGCACCGTCGGCGCGATCGAAGGCGTGGCCGGGCCGGAGGCGGCCAACAACGCCGCCATCACGGCGACCCTGATCCCGCTCCTGACGCTCGGCATCCCGACCTCGAACACCACGGCGATCCTGCTCGGCGCCTTCCAGAACTACGGCATCAACCCCGGCCCGCAGCTGTTCGACAAGAACGCGTCCCTGGTCTGGGCGCTGATCGCCTCGCTCTACATCGGCAACGTCATGCTGCTGGTGCTCAACCTGCCGCTGATCGGCATGTGGGTCAAGCTGCTCAAGATCCCCAAGCCGCATCTCTACGCGGGCATCCTCATCTTCGCCACCGTGGGGGTCTACGGGATGCGCCAGTCGGCGTTCGACCTGGTGCTGCTGTACGGCATCGGCCTGCTCGGCGTCGTCATGCGGCGCTACGATTTTCCGACTGCGCCGGTCGTCGTCGGCATGATTCTGGGCCCTCTGGCGGAGGCGCAGATGCGCAACGCGCTGTCGATCGGCGAGGGCAAGTGGAGCGTGTTCGTGGAGCGGCCGGGCTCGCTCAGCCTGCTCGTGGTGGTGGTGGCGGTGCTGTTCCTGCCGCGGATCGTCAAGCTGGCCCGAGCCCGGCTCTAGCTGCTAGTCGGCTCGGGCGCCCGGTCCTGGCTTGGCCAAGCCAGCCCGGGCTAGCGGACCGCTCCGGCGGCCAGCGCGCGACGCTTCGAGAGTTCGAGCGCGCCCTCGCCGGGCCCTTCGACCGGCCAGCCGGCCATGTGGCTGATCGCCAGCCCGGCCAGCGCGGCAATCCATTCGTGCTGGTCGTTGAGGCAGGCGATGTAGCGGAATTCCCTGCCGCCGGCGGCGAGGAAGGCGGCTCGCGCTTCCTGGTCGATCTCCTCGAGCGTCTCCAGGCAGTCGGCAACGAATCCCGGGCACATCACATCGACCCGCGCCACGCCCGTTTGGGCCAGCGCCACCAGAGTCGGCTCGGTGTAGGGCTGCAGCCACTCGGCCTTGCCGAAGCGGCTCTGGAACGTGACGACGACGTTCTCTTCGCGCAGCTTGAGGCGCTCGGTGAGCAGGCGGCCCGTCTTCAGGCACTCGCAGTGGTACGGATCGCCGAGCGCGAGCGAACGGCGCGGCAGGCCATGGAAGCTGAGCACCAGCCGGTCGGGCCGGCCGTGCGTCATCCAGTGGTCGCTGACGCGCCGGGCGAGGGCGCCGATGTAGCCGGGGTCGTCGTGGTAGTGCTTGACGAAGCGCAGCTCGGGCAGGTTGCGGCTGCGCTGCATCCAGGCGGCGACGGCGTCGCCGACGCTTGCGGTCGTCGCCGACGCGTACTGCGGGTAGAGCGGCAGGACGAGCACCCGATCGACGCCTTCGGCCTTCAATGCGTCGAGGGCACTGGCGATCGACGGCGCGCCATAGCGCATCGCGTAACGCACCACGACCGGGTGGCCGCGCTGTCCGAGGTAGCCGGCGAGCAGCAGCGCCTGCTTCTCGGTCCAGACCTTCAGCGGCGAGCCCCCCGCCGTCCAGACGCCGGCGTACTTGCGCGCCGAGCGCGCCGGCCGCACGCGCAGGATGATCCCGTGCAGCAACGGCCACCAGAGCAGGCGCGGGATCTCGACGACGCGCGGGTCGGCCAGGAATTCGGCGAGGTAGCGGCGCACCGCCGTCGGCGTCGCTTCGTCGGGCGTGCCCAGATTGCAGATCAGCACGGCGCTCTTCGCCGCCGTTCCGTGGGCGAAGTCCGGCTCGGGCGCGAAGGTCATCGGGCCGGCGCCGCCGCAGGCCTCAAGGCTTGAGGCCGAACTCGAACGGCGCCTGCCGTTGCGTGTCGGCGAACTTCATGATCTCGAAGCGGACGCACGGGCTGATCGGCTCGGTCGGCGGCGTCCCCAGGCCGATCACGCCGGAGCCGTGCAGGGTGCAGGCGCCGCGCCTGAGGCTGATGATTTCCGGGTCGTTGTCGAAGCGGACATAGGTGCCGTTGTAGCTGAGGTCGGTGAGCTGGAAAGTGCCGCCGTGCCAGTCGATCCGGGCGTGCGAACGCGAGACGCGGTTGTCGTCGATGATGTAGGTGGCCTGCGGGCTGCGGCCGAGCACCACCGGCAGGCTGGCACCGGCATAGATGCGGTTGAGGTCGAGCCAGACCAGGCGGATTCCCTCCGGCTCGATCGAGGCCGGCGCCATGTCGCCGAAGGCCGTGGCCGCGGTGTCGCCGAAGCGGCGCACCGCTTCGAGCAGGTACACGTGGACCGGCTCGGCGCGGCCGCGCAACTGCATCCGGTCGAGGCTGCGGAAGCGCGATCGCTCCCAGTCGCCGAGGCCCTCGACGACACTCAGCGTCGCCAGCGTCTCGTTGTCGCCGGCGTGATCGAGCAGCCGTGCCGCGACGTTGACGGCGTCGCCGAACACGTCGCCCGACATCTCGACGACCTCGCCCTGGGCAAGGCCGACCTGGAGCTTCAGCGAAACCCGGGGGCGCGTCTCGCCCGACGGCTCGGTCGGCGCTTCCCCCGGGAGGCCGATCCGCGCCAGCGCCTCGTGCATGTCCTCGGAGGCCGCAACGCCCGCCGAGGGCCGGGGAAAGATCGCCATCAGGCCATCGCCCAGGGTCTTGACTACCTGGCCGCCATGCTCGGTCACGACCTGCACCAGCAGGGCGACGCTTTGCGTGACGACGGTCGTCGCGTCGGCGTTGCCGAGCGTCTCGTACATCGACGTGCTGCCGCGCAGGTCGGCAAACAGCACGGTGCGTTCGAAGACCTGCGTCATGCCGGGTAGTGACAGCAGCGCATCGACGCGAAGTTTATAGCGCGTCGTCGCCGGGTCGCAGGGTGCCAGCGTTGCGGCGGGCTCGGCAGCTCGGCGGCCGGCCGGTCAGAGCGTGTCGAGATAGGTGCGCAGCTTGTCGGACCGGCTCGGATGCTTGAGCTTCCTGATCGCCTTGGCCTCGATCTGGCGGATCCGCTCGCGCGTGACGTCGAACTGCTTGCCGACTTCCTCGAGCGTGTGGTCGGTCGACATCTCGATGCCGAAGCGCATGCGCAGCACCTTGGCCTCGCGCGGCGTGAGCGAGTCGAGGATGTCCTTGACGACGTCGCGCAGGCCGGCCTGCATGGCGGCCTCGATCGGCGCGGTGTTGTTGGTGTCCTCGATGAAGTCGCCCAGGTGCGAGTCGTCGTCGTCGCCGATCGGCGTCTCCATGGAGATCGGCTCCTTGGCGATCTTCATGATCTTCCTGATCTTGTCCTCGGGGATCTCCATCTTCTCGGCCAGCGTCGGCGCGTCGGGCTCGAAGCCGAACTCCTGCAGATGCTGGCGGGAGAGCCGGTTCATCTTGTTGATCGTCTCGATCATGTGCACCGGGATGCGGATGGTGCGC
>JBDTUG010000186.1:0-7256 GCA_040007855.1 Caldimonas sp. | reverse complement strand
CCGTGACGCCGGCATCGCCCACCACCTTGGTGAATGCGCCCAGGCCCATGATCTGTGCGCCGAGCCGCCTGGCCATGTCGGCGGCCGCGAGCAGGCGCCGGTAGGTGAACTCGGGGCTGTGACTCATGATCTCCCTGGGTGTGCCGCCCACCGAGATCAACCAGCCCTCGGCCTGCGCGCCGGTCGGGGACCGGATCCCTTCGACCCTCGAGTAGACGAAGGGTGGCGCATAGGCCAGCAGCTTTTCGAGCGAGTTCAGGAGCAGCGGGGGCGAGACCCGCGAAAGCATCTCGACCGGCTTGATGATCTTGAAGTATTCCTGCGACAAGGGGTGGATCACGAAGGCGAAGCGATTCATTCGCCGAAAGCCGTTCGGGTAGAGGATGCGCGGCTGCGTCTGCAGGCCGGCAATGATCTCGAGGTAGTCGTCCTCGAGGATCTGGTCCGGCGTCTTGCCGGTGGCGGCCAGGATCATCGCGTCCAGCAGGTCGGGCCCCAGGACGTGGCCATGCATCGTCGGCGAGCCGTCGACCACCATGCTGACGCCCTTGTCCTTGAAGGCCGCGATCCGCTGGTCGTTGACGGTGGCGGTGATGACGGTCTTGCCGGCCAGCTCCTCGATACCGAAATGGTCGAGTTCGTGCACAGGGGCGACGATCACGGTGACCTTGTGCAGGGCCTTGCGCAGCACGAATTGCGCCCATTGCCTGAGCAGCGACGTGGGCATCACCCGCGGTGGTACCCAGTCGGACACGTAGTGCGCGCCGCTCGCATACAGCGACAGCGCGTCCAGCGAGGTCAGCAGCTTGGGCACGCCGAGCTGCAGCAGCGGGTCCGCGAACAGCAGGTTTTCGGTGTATTCCGACAGCGTCGCCGCCAGCTTGCGGTGCGCCATTCCGGAGAAGAACAGCACGTTGGCGTTGTCGAAATAGTGACCGAGCTGGGCCTGTGCCCTGCGCACCGCCCACTCGAGGAAGATCTCGCCGAGCCGGGCGCCGGTGGTCAGCGGCACCCGGGTCACGGCCTTTTGCATGCGCATGCTGTCGCGCTCGACGAAACGGCGTGCGCCCAGGCCGTGGCTGTCCTTCGCCACGCCGAGGCCGATCGCATCGGCCTGCCCATCCCACTGCTCGAGCAGCTCGATGGCCCTGGCGGTACTGCCGTCGGTGCCGAGGCGGCGCACCCGCAGCCTCGCTCCGAGGAAGGTGGTGCGGAACTCGAAATCCTGGCTGCTTGCGCCAAGACTGATGCTGATCACGTTCTTCATTCGTTGCCTGCGCCAGAGTACCGAGTCGATGATGGAGGAAGAACACCGTGACGAACTTGATCGGCGACATGGTCCGCTCACTTGGGTTGCCCCCGCTGAAGCGGGCGGCGGGGGTGATCACGCGGCGGCTGCCGATCCCTCAGCCCCTGCTGATGGTGGGGCCTGGCGCCAGCGCGCGGCTCGGCCAGGCCATCGGCGCGTTCGCGCACCGCAAGATCCTGGTCGTCACCGACGCGGTGATCGCCGGCCTGGGCATGATGAAGCCGATGCTGGACGCGATCGCCAGCGGCGGGACGGCGTGCGTCGTGTTCGACCAGGTCACGGCCGATGCGCCGATTCCGATGATCGAGCGGGGAATCGCGCTGTTCCGGGAGCAGGCCTGCGACGCGATCGTCGGGTTCGGCGGCGGCTCGGCAATGGACGCCGCCAAGGCGATCGGCCTCGCCGCCGCCAACGACAAGCACCCGCGCGCGCTGGCGGGCTATTTCAAGGGACTGCACGGCCCGGTGCCGATCTACGCCGTGCCCACCACCGCGGGCACCGGCTCCGAGGTGACGGTGGCCGCGGTGGTCTGCGACCCGGCAGACAACCGCAAGCTGGTGATAGCCGACACCCGGATCGTGCCGCGCATGGCGGCCCTCGATCCCTGCCTCATGACCGGCCTGCCGGCGCCCATCACCGCGGCCACCGGCATGGATGCGCTGACCCACGCGGTCGAGGCCTACATCGGCCTCTGGTCGACCGAGTTCACCGACCGCATGGCGCTGGCGGCCGTGGCCATGATCTACCAGAACCTGCCGCTCGCCTTTGCCGACGGCGAAGATCTGGCGGCACGCGAGCAGATGGCGCTGGCCTCCACGTTCGCCGGATTGGCCTTCACGCGCGCCAACGTGGGCAACGTGCATGCCATCGCCCATCAACTCGGCGGCCTCTACCACACCCACCACGGGCTGGCCAACGCGATCATGCTCGGCCCGGTGCTGCGTTTCTGCGCCGAGGCCATCCCGGCCAGGCTCGCGGTGCTGGCGCTGCGTGCCGGGGTGGGCAGGCCGGGCGAACCCGAAGGCGAACTGGCGCAGAAGTTCCTGGACTCGGTTGAGGCGTTGAACCGCTCACTCGGCATCCCGCGCCAGCTCGACGCCCTGCGCGAACAGGACATCCCCGAGCTGGCCAAGGCCGCCTGTCGGGAGGCCGACACCAACTACCCGGTGCCACGCGTGATGTCGCAGGAGGACTGCCAGGCCTTGCTTCGGGAGGTCCTCCCGGAGCCAGCGAAACGCCGGTCGGCTGCGAGGAGAAAGTCGACCCCGGCGAAGGCTCGTGCCCGCAAGGCGCCTGCCGGCCGCTGAGCGATCTGCAGCGCTGCGCTCCAGGACACAAGGATTGCCTTGGCGCCCGAGTCCTTGAGTTGATGCTCCAGCTCGGAAGGCGTGTATTGCGGGTTGACGTGACGGCCTCCAGGCCTGCCCGCAGAACGCCGAACAACGCGACGGGGTATTGCAGAAGATTGGGCAACATGATGGCCACCCGGTCGCCCTTCACAAGACCAGTCGACTGCTGCAGATGGGCGGCGAAGTCGCGGCTCGACTGATCGAGCTCGGCGTAGGTGATCCGCGACCCTAGTTCCTCAGCCAGATCTTGTCCCTTGTGCTTGGGTCTTTTAGGCCCCGCACTTGTCGGCGACTTGATCTGGCGCATGGTTCGACAGCGGGCCGAACGGCAAGCTGTCGGAAGAGCTCAAGGGCACCGGCGTCTCGATCACCGCACTGTGCTCAGCGGCGCTCTGGTGCACAGCGTGAAGTGACGCGCGCCCGTGCCGGGCAGGAGGCAGTGCCTTGACCGAATCGATCTTGGTGGTGTTGGCCGCTGTCGCGGCAGCGTGTTTCATCGCAACGCGCTACCTGCGCGGTCCGGATCTGAGCGCCCTCGACGGGCCGGGTGGCGACCTCCAAGGCATGGCGATCGAGCAGCGCTTTTCCAGTGGAGACCGTCCGAACGAAGAGCACAGGGCGATCGTCACGATGCTGAGCGGCATGCCTGGCCGGGGCGAGGGTTTTCCGACCCCGGCGCGTCTGGCGCGGCTTCGCACCTTCATGGACGAAATGTTTGCGAGCCGGCATTTCGAGGCGCTCTTCATCCCGGCAAATGCGGGCGGGGTCAGCGCCGAATGGGTGATCGCGCCCGGCGCGAGCAGTACGCGACGCACGCTCTACATCCACGGCGGGGCGTATGCGGCGGGCAGTCCGCGCAGCCATCGGGTCATCACGGCGAGGTTCTCCGAAATCACCGGCGGTGCGGTCCTGGCAATCGACTACCGCTTGATGCCGGAGCATTCGCGGATGGCCGGCATCGAGGATTGCCGCACGGCCTATCGCTGGATGTTGGAATTCGGCCCGCGCGGCGCGCAGCGCGCAGACACCGCGTTCGTGGCCGGAGACTCGGCCGGCGGCAATCTTGCCCTGTCGCTGATCGCCTGGCTGCGCGATCAGGGACTTCGCGCGCCGGACGCGGTCGTGGCGCTTTCGCCCTTCACCGACTCCACCTTTGGCAGCCCGAGTTTCAAGACCAATCTGGCGACCGACGCCATGCTGGGTCCGCTGTTCAAGCCGCTGGCGCGCCTGCCTCGGGCCATGCTCTTGTGGGCCGGGCTCATCGTCAATCGCATCCGGCCGAGCGACCCGCTGGTCTCACCGATCTTCGGCAACCTGAGTCATCTGCCGCCGATGCTGATTCATGCCAGCCAAGTGGAAATGCTGCTGGACGACAGCAGGCGGTACGTACGCAAGGCCGCATCTGCCGGGTCTTCGGCGCGATTGCAGACCTGGAACCACGTGGTACACGTCTGGCACATCTTCGATCCAGCCCTGACCGAAGCGACGCAAGCTTTCGAGGAGATCCGCAAGTTCCTCGCCGCCGTCGTCCCGGCAACCGACGGCTCGCATGAAGGGCCATGGAGTGCTTCGCTGACGAGTCGCGATCTGCTGCGCGACTTCGATCGCATCGTCTCGCCGCCGCCGCAAGGGACGGGTCCGAGGCGACTTGTCGTCTGAGGCGACCGACCGCTTCGGCGTCGCCAGCGGCCTACGCGACTCGGGGCGACGGCCGCCGGACGGCCAGCGCAACCACCACCGCGCTGGCCGCGAGCCAGCCGACCACCGGCCACCAGGCGAGTGCTTCGCCGAGCACCGGCGCCTTCGGCCAGCCGGCGGCGACGCTGCCCATGCGCGCCAGCGTGGCCAGCGCCAGCACCGACGAGATCGCACCGGCGAACGCTCCGGCCCGGCCGGCGCCGCCGTGCGTCAGCGCCCAGGCGAAGGCGGCGACGATGACGCCGGCCCAGGCAGCGCCGGCGACGCACTGCGCGGCGACCAGCGCCGGCAGGCCGGGCGCGACCACGGCCGCGCCGGCCGCCAGCGCGGCGACCAGCGCCGACATGCCCATGACCCGCGCCGCCGGCCAGCGCTTGCAGGCGAGCGAGAGCGGCAGCATGCCGACGTTGAAGCCGATCCAGAACACCGGCGAGAGCATCGGCAACTGCGCCGGCGAGGCCTGCCTCAGGTAGAGCGGGCCGCTCTCGATGAAGACATGGACCTGGAAGGCGAGCGCCGCGAACAGGGCAGCGGCGAGCAGGACCGGCGCGGGACCGGCGGCCGCGTCGGCCGCTGCCGTCGCCGTGGTGGCGGGCCGCGGCGCCGCTCCGGCCGCTCCGGCGCGACCCGAGGCGCTGCCGCGCACCAGGCCGCGCTCGACCGCGATCAGGCCGACCGTCACCAGCGCCAGGGCCACGCTCGACAGGACGAACGGCAGGCGCGGGTCGACGCCGCGCAGGCTGAGTCCGAGGTAGGGCGCCAGCGCATTGGCGATGCCCAGGCCGAGCAGCGAGAGCGCCAGCACGACCGGCTGGCTCGGCCTGGCAGCGTGCTTGCCCACCAGCGCCAGCGGCGGCGCGCGCAGCGCCGACGAGGTGACCGCCCAGACCATCGTCAGGGCGATGAACAGCGGCGGCGAGCCGGCCGGCGCGACGAACGGCAAAGCGAGGAAGGCGGCGCAGGAGAGCAGTGTCGCGGCGAGCACGGCGCCGCCGATCCGGCCGATCGTGCGCGACACCCGGTCGGCGGCGACGCCGCTCGCGTAGTCGGCGAAGACGAAGACCAGCTGATCGGCCATCAGGATCCAGGCCACCGCGCCCTTGCCGATGCCGGCCTGCGCCGCGAGCTGCGGCAGGTAGAGGACGTAGACGATCCAGCTCGCGCCGAACAAGAACTGGACGACGCCGAGATAGAGGCCGACGCCGGGCATGGTCACGGATTGTGGCTGCGACCGCGCGCCCGCAAGCGGCTCAGTGGTTGTCCTTGGGAACGAACGCCCCGCGCATGCCGACCAGGAAATCGAGATCGGCCCCCTCGTCGGCCTGCAGCACGTGGTCGATGTAGAGCTTCCAGTAGCCGCTCTGCAGCGGCGGCTCCGGCGGTTTCCAGCCCTCCAGCCGCTTCGCGAGCTCGGCATCGCTGATGTCGAGATGCAGGCGCCGGTTCGGCACGTCGAGCTCGATGAAGTCGCCGTTCCTCACCGCGGCGAGCGGCCCACCGGCGGCCGCCTCGGGGGTGGTGTGCAGCACCACCGTGCCGTAGGCGGTGCCGCTCATCCGCGCGTCGCTGATCCGGACCATGTCGGTGATCCCCTTCCTCAGCACCTTCGGCGGCAGCGGCATGTTGCCGACCTCGGCCATCCCCGGGTAGCCCTTGGGGCCGCAGTTCTTCAGCACCATGATGCAGGTCTCGTCGACCTCGAGGCTCTCGTCGTCGATCCGCTTGTGGAAGTCGTCGCTGTTCTCGAACACGACGGCGCGGCCGCGGTGCGTCATCAGCGCCGGCGTTGCCGCGCTCGGCTTGATGATCGCGCCGCGCGGCGCCAGGTTGCCGCGCAACACGGCGATGCCCGCCTTCGCCTTGAACGGCGCGCCGAACGGCTTGATCACGTCGGTGTTGAAGTTTTCGGCGCTCTCGATGTTCTCGCCGACCGTCTTGCCGTTGGCGGTGACCGCGCCGAGGTGAAGCAGCGAGGCGATCTCCTTCATCACGACCGGCAGGCCGCCGGCATAGCAGAAGTCTTCCATCAGGTGGGCGCCCGAGGGCTGCAGGTTGACGAGGCAGGGCAGCTCGCTGGCCAGCCGGTCGAAATCGTCGATGCCGAGCTTGACGCCGATCCGCCCGGCGATCGCGATCAGATGGATCACCGCGTTGGTCGAGCCGCCGATCGCCGCCAGCGTCTTGATCGCGTTCTCGAACGCCTCGCGGGTCAGGATGTCGGCGAGCTGCTGGTCCTCGTGGACCATGTCGACGATGCGCCGGCCGGCCATCCGCGCCAGCACGTTGCGCCGGCCGTCGACCGCCGGGTAGGCGGCGTTGCCGGGCAGGCCGATGCCGAGCGCCTCGACCATCGAGGCCATCGTGCTCGCCGTGCCCATCGTCATGCAGTGGCCGTGGCTGCGGTGCATGCAGCTCTCGGCGTCGAAGAACTCCTGCAGCTTGAGCGTGCCGGCGCGCACCTGCTCGCTCATGCTCCAGACGCCGGTGCCCGAGCCGAGCTCCTGGCCGCGCCACTTGCCGTTGAGCATTGGCCCGCCCGAGACGCCGATCGTCGGCAGGTTGGCGCTCGCCGCGCCCATCACCAGCGACGGCGTGGTCTTGTCGCAGCCCATCAACAGCACGACGCCGTCGATCGGGTTGCCGCGGATCGACTCCTCGACGTCCATGCTGGCGAGGTTGCGATAGAGCATCGCCGTCGGCCGCAGCAGGGTCTCGCCGAGCGACATGACCGGGAACTCGAGCGGGAAGCCGCCTGCTTCGTAGACGCCGATCTTCACCTGCTCGGCGAGCGTGCGGAAGTGCGAGTTGCAGGGCGTGAGCTCGCTGAAGGTGTTGCAGATGCCGATCACCGGCCGGCCGTCGAACTGGTCGTGCGGCACGCCCTTGCCCTTGACCCAGCT
>JBDTUG010000185.1:0-7318 GCA_040007855.1 Caldimonas sp. | reverse complement strand
CCTCGGTGAACAGGGTCGTGCCGCCGATGAAGAGGAAGTTCCAGCCGACGCCGAGGACGAACAGGGCGGCCAGGAAGTGCATCAGCTCGACGCCGTTCAGCGCCACGACAACGCAGGCGACCTCGAGCGCGAGACCGACCGCCATCACCCGCACGGCGCCGAAGCGGCGGATCAGGCTGCCGGTGAAGAAGCTCGGCACGAACATGCCGAGCACGTGCCACTCGATCACCAGCGCGGTGTTGTCGAACGGATGCGAACACATCGCCATCGCGATCGGCGTCGCCGCCATCAGCAGGTTCATCACGCCGTAGCCGAGCGCGCAGGCGAGGACGGCGACGATGTACACCGGCTGGGCGGCGATCTCGCCGAGCCTGCGTCCGGGCGCCTCGGCCGTGGGCTGCGCCAGCGGCGGGAAGCGGATGAACGACATCGTGACCAGCGACGCCAGGGCGACGAGGGCGAGCGCGGCGTAGGCGCCGGCGAACTCGGCGGGCAGGACCGTCCGGGTCCAGCGCGCAAGGTTCGGGCCGGCGAACGCGCCGAGGATGCCGCCGGCCAGCACCCAGGAGATCGCCCGCTCCTTGTACAGCGGCTCGACCAGCTCGGCGGCCGCGAACCGGTACAGGCCGGCGTTGGCGTTGTAGTAGCCGGCGAGCGTCGCGCCGGCGACCAGGACCCAGAAGTGCCCTTGCCAGGCGGCCCAGGCGCAGAGCGCGGTCGTCACCATCGCCACCACCAGGCCGGTCTGGAAGGCGCGCCGCCGCCCCCAGGCCCGCTGGTGCCGCCCCACCAGCCCGGCGAACAGCGCCGCGCCGGCGACGTAGGCGGTGATCGGCAGGGTCGCGAGCCAGGCGTTCGGCGCCAGGCGCAGACCGACCAGGCCGTTGATGGTGATGAAGGTGACGTTGTTGGTCAGGAAGAAGCCCTGACACAGGGCCAGCAGCAGCAGGCGACGATTCATTCGCGCCGCCCAGGGTCAGCCAGGCCGAGCCAGGCGAGCAGCGCCAGCGGGGCGGTGTCGGCGCGCAGCGTGCGTGGGCCGAGCGAGACCGGCATGAAGCCGTGGCGCAATGCCGCCGCCTCCTCCTCGGGTGCAAGCCCACCTTCCGGGCCGCTCAGGACCAGCAGGCCGGCCGGGTCGTCGCCGCGCGCCGGATCGTGCAGCGCCGCGGGACGGCGGGCCGAGTCGCCCAGGCTCAGCAACCAGCGCCCGCCGGGAGCCGCCGGCGCGTCGAGGGCGTGCAACCAGGCGTCGAAGCGGGTCGGCACGGCGATTCGCGGAACCCTGAGCCGGCCGCACTGCTCGCTCGCCGAGGCTGCGACCGCCTGCCAGTGGCGCTGGCGCGCCTCGGCGCGTTCGCCGGCCAGGCGCACCACCGAGCGCACGCAGACGAGCGGCTGGAGCGCCGCGGCACCGAGCTCGGTCGCCTTCTCGACCAGCCCGTCCATGCGCTCGTTCGCCGGGATGCCGATTGCCAGGGTGACGGCGAGCGGCAACTCGCGCTCGACCGCCGGCCCTGGCGCGGCGATCCGCAGCTCGACCGTGTTGCGGCCGATGCGCACGATCTCCGCCAGCCACTCCTGGTCGTCCTCGCCGTTGAACAGGCCGATTCCGTCGCCGGGCTGCAGGCGCAGCACCTGCACGTGGCGCGACTCGGCCGGCGGCAGGAGCAGGGTCTCGCCCTCGCTCCAGCGCCCGGCCAGGTGGATGCGCAAGGCCATCAGCGCATCGCCCTTCGCAGCCGCGCGATCCAGAGCCGGCGCAGGGCGCGGGCCGTCCGCCAGGGCGCCGAGCGGCGCACCCGCTCGCCGATCCGCGCCTTGGTCTCGCGCCACCAGCGCAGCGCGCGCGCAAACCAGGAGAAGGTCATGAGCTGGCGCTCGACCAAGACGAAGAGCCGGCCGACGAAGGCGGTGCCAAGCACCTTGGCGGCGACGATGATGACGATGCCGAGTCCGGCGCGACCCTCGCTGATCAGCCAGAGCGCAAGCAGCTTGAGCGGAAAGAGCAGCAGCGCGGGCGCGAGAAAGAGCAGCAGGGCGACGATCGGCGAGACGGCGGCGATGCGCGCCTCGAGCCGCTGCAGATGCAGCCACCCTGCCAGCGCCGCGGCGAAGGCGGTGAGCGGCCGCCAGCCCCACTCCTCGATGAAGATGACGATCGCGGCGAGAACGAGACCGAGGCCACGCAGGAACCGCCACAGCGCGGTAGCGAACTTCACGGGATCGGGGTCGGATGGCGGCTCGCCGTCAGCCGCCGTGGAGCGTCTTGTGCGCCTCGGCGGCGGCGGCCTCGCCCTTGCGCTCGCGGATCTGCTCGATCACCCGCTGCTCCACCTCGCGCATCTCCTCGAGGGTCGAGGCCTTGTCGACGGCGAGCGTCAGGGTGAAGCCGCGCAAGCCGAGGTTGGCGGAGATCAGCTGCGTCAGCGCCGCCGTGAACTGGCTGTGATCGGGCGCCGACATCGCGCCTCCGGCGGCCGCGGTCGCGAGCGCCTGCGGCACGGTCGACCGCATCGGATCGGAAGTGGGAGCGAGCGCGGCATTGCCGACGGTCACCGCGCCGGAGGCCGGGGCAATCATGTCGAGCTTGCGCAGCTCCTGAAAATCGGCAGCGGTGATGCCGACGAGGTTGCCGAGCAGCATCTCCTCGGACTTGGTGCCGTCGATCAGGAGCAAAAGATTGCGCCGGGCGCGTTCCTTGATCAGCGCCCTGGACTGCATTTCGGCGCGTCCCGCGTCGGTCTTGACCCAGATCACCCGTTCGGTTCCATTCCCATGCGCCGGCGGCTCGAGCGCGCGCCCTTCGATGGGGCGAAATGTATCAGCACCCGAGCGCGCTCGGCCCTCGAAATCTCATGCCTTGTCGCGCAATTCCCGACGCAGGATCTTGCCGACGGGCGTCTTCGGCAGGTCGGTGCGGAACTCGACCATCTTCGGCCGCTTGTAGCCGGTGAGGTTGGCCTCGCAGTAGGCGCGCACCTGCGCCTCGGTCACGGCCGGATCCTTCCTGACGATCACCAGCTTGACCGCTTCGCCGGCCTTCTCGTCGGCGATGCCGACCGCCGCGCACTCGAGGATGCCCGGCATCTGCGTGACGACATCCTCGACCTCGTTCGGATAGACGTTGAAGCCGCTCACCAGGATCATGTCCTTCTTGCGGTCGACTATCTTGAAGTAGCCGCGCTCGTCGACCACGCCTATATCGCCGCTGCGAAAGAAGCCGTCGGCGGTCATCACCTTGGCGGTCTCGTCGGGGCGCTGCCAGTAGCCGTCCATCACCTGCGGGCCCTTGATCGCGATCTCGCCGCGCTCGCCCATCGGCACCTCGTTGCCGTCGTCGTCGAGCAGCTTCATCTCGGTGTTCGGCATCGGCAGGCCGATGTTGCCGCTGTAGGCGGTGCTGTCGACCGGGTTGCAACTCGCCGAGGGCGAGGTTTCCGAGAGGCCGTAGCCCTCGACGATCGGACAGCCCGTCTTCTCGAGCCAGAGCTTGGCGGTGGCACTTTGCACCGCCATGCCGCCACCGACCGAGATGACCAGACCGCTCCAGTCGACCGTGCCGAAATCGGGGTGGTTGGCCATCGCGTTGAAGAGCGTGTTGACGGCCGGGAAGCTGTGGAACTTCTCGCCCCGCAGCTGCTTGAAGACGGCCGGCAGGTCGCGCGGGTTGGCGATCAGGATGTTGGCGCCGCCCATGCGCATGGCGAGCATCATGTTCGTGTTGAAGCCGAAGATGTGGTAGATCGGCAGGGCGCAGATCGTCACGACCTGCTCGCCCTGGGGGATCTTCTTCAGCGCCGGCTGGTACCAGGCCTCGGCCTGCAGGATGTTGGCGACCAGGTTGCGATGCAGCAGCACCGCGCCCTTGCTGACGCCGGTGGTGCCGCCGGTGTACTGCAGGACGGCGATGTCGTCGGGGCCGACCGTCGCCGCCTTGAAGGCCTTGCCGCGGCCGGCCGCGACCGCGTCGTTGAAGCGGATCGCGCCCGGCAGGTCGTAGGCCGGCACCATCTTCTTCACGTTGCGCACGACGTAGTTGACGATCGTGCCCTTGGGGAAGCCGAGCATGTCGCCCATCGCCGCGATCACCACCTTCTTGGTCGGCACGGCCGCCATCACCTGGGCCAGCACGCTGGCGAAGTTCTCGATGACGACGATCGCCTTGGCGCCCGAGTCCTTCAGCTGGTGCTCGAGCTCGCGCGGCGTGTAGAGCGGGTTGACGTTGACGACCACCAGGCCGGCGCGCAGGATCGCTGCCACCGCCACCGGGTACTGCGGCACGTTGGGCATCATCACCGCGACCCGGTCGCCCTTGACGAGCCCCTGCCCCTGCAGCCAGGCGGCGAACGCGACCGAGGCCTCGTCGACCTGCCGGAAGCTGATCGACTTGCCCATGAACTTGTAGGCGACCGCGCTCGCGTAGCGGCGGAAGCTCTCGTCGAGGAGCGCGACGAGCGACGGGTACTGCGCCACGTCGATCTCGGCCGGCACGCCGGCGGGGTACTGCTTCAGCCAGGTTTTTTCCATTGCTCCACGCTCGCTCTTCCCTCGGGTGAGCGGCGATTCTGAGGGAGCGCTGACGGCCGAGGGCTAGGGTGTTTCGATACGCTCCCAGCCGCCACCGAGGGCCTGGATCAGGGCGATCGCGCTCGCCTGACGGTTCACCGCGACCTGCACCACGGCACGCCGCGCCGAGAGCGCCGAGGCCTGCGCGGTGACGACCTCGGTGTAGCCGACCTGGCCGGCGCGATAGCGGTTGAGCACCTGCTGCTCGATCAGGTCGGCCGCCTCCGACGCCTGGCGGCGCAACTCGGCCTGCTCGGCGAGCCCGCGCAGGGTCGCGAGCTGGTCCTCGACCGACTGGAAGGCGACCAGCACGGTCTGGCGATAGCGCGCCACCGCTGCATCGCGACCCGCCTCGGCGCCGGACACGCGGGCCGTGATGGCGCCGGCATCGAACACGGTCTGTGCCAGCGACGCGCCGAACGACCAGAGCAAGCCCGAGGCGCTGAACAGATCGCCGATCCGCGAGCCGCCGCTGCCGAGCGACGCGCCGAGTGTCAGGCTCGGGAAATACGCCGAGCGGGCGATCCCGATCCGGGCATTGGCGACGACGACCTGGCGCTCCGCCGATGCGATGTCGGGCCGGCGCTGCAGCAGGTCCGACGGCACGCCGAGCGGCACCGCCGGCACCGCCTGGTTCCACGGCGCCTCGGCGATCGCGAAGTCGCCCGGCGCCTTGCCGGCGAGAACCGCGACCGCGTGCTCGAAGCGCGCCCGCGCGGCGCGCAGGTCGGCCAGCTCGGCGCGCGCGCTCCAGAGCTGCGTCTGCGCCTGCAGCAGGTCGGTCTTGGCGACCACGCCGGCGGTGTAGCGGTTCTGCGTTATCTCGAGGGTGCGCTGGTAGCCCTCGATCGTCTTGACGAGCAGGGCGGCCTCGGCGTCGGCCTCGCGCAGCGAGAAATAGGCGATCGCCAGCTGGCCTTGCGCCGAGAGCCGCGCGGCGCCGAGATCGGCGGCGCTGGCCTGCTCGCTGGCCTGCGCGCTCTCGACGCCGCGGCCGAGCCGGCCCCACAGATCGGGCGCCCAGTCGCCATTGAGCGAGACGCCGAACGCGCTCGACTCGGCGCTGTTGCGGCCGCCGCTGCGCCGCGCGCTCGCGGCCAGGCCGAGGGTCGGCAAGCGCGCCGCGCGCGCTTCGTCGAGCAGCGCCTGCGCCTGCCGGTAGGCGGCGACCGAGGCGGCCACCGTCTGGTTCGAGACCTCGACTCGGGCAAGCAACCGACTCAGTTCCTCGTCGCCGAACAGGCGCCACCACTCGCCGCGGCCGAAGGCGTCGGCCGGCGCCCCCGGCATCCAGGTGGCGCCCGCGAAGGAGCTCGCTTCCTTGTACGCGGCGGCCGCCGGCGCGGCGGGCCGACGGTAGTCCGGACCGACGGCGCAGCCGGCGAGCACGGCGCAGACCGCGACGACCGCGACCCGCAGCGCGGGCGCCCTCATCGCGCCGGCTCCGCCGCGAGGGGCACGGCCGGCGCCCGCTTGCCGCCGCGCCGGCCGCGGCGCAGCTTGTCGAGCAGCACGTAGACGACCGGGGTAGTGAGCAGGGTCAGCAGCTGGCTGGCGATCAGCCCGCCGATGATCGCCACGCCGAGCGGGCGGCGCAGCTCGGCCCCTTCGCCGAAGCCGACCGCCAGCGGCAGGGCCCCGAGCGCCGCAGCCAGCGTCGTCATCAGGATCGGCCGCAAGCGCAGCAGGCAGGCTTCGCGCACCGCGGCGACCGCCGACAGGCCGCGCGTGCGCTCGGCCTCGAGGGCGAAGTCGATGATCAGGATCGCGTTCTTCTTGACGATGCCGATCAGCAGGAACACGCCGATCAGGGCGATGATGGAGAAGTCCATCCGGAACATGAGCAGCGCGAGCACGGCGCCGACCCCCGCCGACGGCAGGGTCGAGAGCACGGTGATCGGGTGAACCAGGCTTTCGTAGAGCATGCCGAGGACGATGTAGATGACGACGATCGCGGCGACGATCAGGATCGTCTGCTGACCCTGCGACTGCTGCGCGGCAAGGGCCGTGCCCTGGAACGAGCCGCGCACCGTGGTCGGCATGGCGATGTCGGCCTCGGCCTGCCTGATCGCCGCGGTGGCGTCGGCCAGGGTGCGGTTTTCGGCCAGGTTGAACGAGATCGTCGTCGCCAGCTCGGCGTCCTGGTGGTTGATGGCGGTCGGCGTGGCCCGCTCGACGAAGCGGGCCACGGATGCCAGCGGCACCAGCGGCGTCACGCTGTTGCTGAGCGCGTTGCCGGTCGACGAGTCGCGCGCGCCCGGATTGGCGGCGACGCTGCCGGTCGTCGCGGCGCTGGCCGCCGCCGAGGTGGCCGCCGGGGTGGCGGCGGTGATGCCCTTGGACGGCACGTAGATGTCGGCCAGCGCGTTCGGCCCCTGGGTGTAGCGCGGATGCCATTCCATGATCACGTGATACTGGTTCAGCTCGCCGTAGATGGTCGCGACCTGGCGCTGGCCGAAGGCGTTGTAGAGCGCCGAGTCGATCGCCGCCGAGCTCAGGCCGAGCCGCGATGCGCTGTCGCGGTCGACCTCGACCAGCGTCTCGACGCCGTTGTCCTGCTGATCGGTGTCGACGTCGGTCATCGCGTCGTGCTGCTTCATCTCGTCGGCCAGCCGGGTCGCCCAGCGGCGCAGGGTGGGCAGGCTGTCGCTCTTGAGCGTGTACTGGTAGGTCGAGTTGCTCTGCCGGCCGCCAGCGCGCACGTCCTGCACGGTGTTGAGGAAGATCTGCAGGCCGGTCACCTGGGCGA
>JBDTUG010000184.1:0-7329 GCA_040007855.1 Caldimonas sp. | reverse complement strand
GGCGGCTGGAATTCCTGGCCGGCCTTCCAGTTGCTGCCCATCTGGTCGTAGGCGGTGCGCTTTTCCGGATCCTTTAGAACCTCGTTGGCCTCGTTGATCTCCTTGAAGCGCGCCTCGGCATCGGCCAGCTTGCTCACGTCGGGGTGGTACTTGCGGGCCAGCTTGCGATAGGCCTTCTTGATGTCGTCCTGGGTCGCCGTGCGCGGCACGCCGAGGGCTTGGTAGTAGTCCTGGTATTTCATCGTGTTCAGTGTTGCGACCCGGCCAAGGCCATCGCGCCCGATGCAGCTGGGGGCGACAACGGTCCGGCGCAAGCCGGCATCAGCGGCTCTCGCGACGCCTGCAGGGTCACGTGGCCGATCGCGAACCGCTCCCTCATGCGCGCCGCGGCGCGGCGGAAGAACGCGTCGTCGGGATGGCCGCCGGGCATGACGACGTGCGCCGTCAGCACGACCTCGGTCGTCCCGCTCGCCCAGACGTGCAGGTCGTGCACGTAGTCGACCCCGGGCAGCGCCGCCAGCTCGGCGCGCACCGCCTCGAGGTCGATCGAGCTCGGCACGCCGTCGACCATCAGATGCAGCGAGTCGCGGAACAGCCCCCAGGTGCCGATCAGGATGACGGCGGCGATGAGCAGGCCGGCTGCCGGGTCGACCCAGAGCCAGCCCTGCCAGAGCACCAGCGCGCCGGCGACGACGACGCCGGCCGAGACTGCGGCGTCGGCCGCCATGTGCAGGAAGGCACCACGGATGTTGAGGTCGTCGTGCCGGCCGCGCAGGAAGAGCAGCGCCGTGCCGAGATTGACGACGATGCCGACCGCCGCCACCACCATCACGGTGGCGGGACGGGTCGCCTCGGGGGCCTGCAGGCGCAACACCGCTGCCCAGACCAGCGAGCCGATCGCCACCAGCAGCAGCAGCGCATTGGCGAAGGCGGCGAGGATCGAGGCGCGCTTCCAGCCCCAGGTGTGGCGATCGTCCGGCGCCAGCCGGCCGGCGAATGCGCCGGCCCAGGCGAGCACCAGGCCGAGCACGTCGCCGAGGTTGTGGCCGGCGTCGGCGAGCAGCGCCAGCGAGTCGACGCGCCAGCCGGCGACCGCCTCCAGCGCGACGAAGGCGAGGTTGACGGCAATGCCGATCGCGAACGCCCGGTCGTGGCGGGCCGGGCCGTGCGCGTGGCCGGCGTGCGCCGCGGCGGCACCGTGGCCCCCTTCGCGGCCATGGCCGTGGCCAGGGTCGTGCCGATCCGGGTGCGGGTGGTCGTGGCCGCTCATGGCGAGCGCCTGCTCCGGGTCAGCCGGCGAGGCGGCTGCGCATGGCGTCGATCACCGCGCGGTAGTCGTTCGTGCCGAAGATCGCGCTGCCGGCGACGAAGGTGTCGCAGCCGGCGGCGGCGGCGGCCCGGATGTTGTCGACCTTGATGCCGCCGTCGACCTCGAGCCGGATGTCGCGGCCGCTGGCGTCGATCCGCCGCCGCACCTGCTCGATCTTGCGAAGCGCCGAGTCGATGAAGCTCTGCCCGCCGAAGCCGGGGTTGACGCCCATGACGAGCACCAGGTCGACCTTGTCGATCACCCAATCGAGCACGTCGAGCGGGGTCGCGGGGTTGAGCACCAGGCCGGCGCGGCAGCCTTCGGCCTTGATCAGCTGCAAGGTGCGGTCGACGTGCGTGCTGGCGTCGGGATGAAAGCTGATCAGGTCGGCGCCGGCCCTGGCAAACGCCTGGGCAAGCGCATCGACCGGCTCGACCATCAGGTGGACGTCGATCGGCACCTTCGTCCCGTCGGCCTTCACGGCGTGCGGGCGGATCGCCTGGCAGACCATCGGGCCGATGGTCAGGTTCGGCACGTAGTGGTTGTCCATCACGTCGAAGTGGATCCAGTCGGCGCCGGCGGCGATGACGGCCCTCACCTCGTCGCCGAGCCGCGCGAAATCGGCGGAAAGAATGCTGGGCGCGATGCGATAGGTCGTCATGGGGAGGCCGTCGCGGCGATTCTAGGTCTCGCCTTTCGTCGGCCTGCCAAAATGGGTCATGGCCAAACCCGAGTTCACGACGACCGTGCTGGTCCGTCACCTGCCCGAGCAGTCGGACCGCGACGCCGGCCTGTACGCCTTCGCCTACACGATCACGATCAGGAACAGCGGCGGCGTCACCGGCCAGCTGATCGCCCGCCACTGGATCGTCACCGACTCGAACGGGCACGTCGAGGAGGTGCGCGGCCTGGCGGTGGTCGGTCACCAGCCGGTGCTCAAGCCGGGCGAGAGCTTCGAGTACACCAGCTGGACCCGCCTGGCTACGCCGCACGGGACGATGCGCGGCACCTTCTTCTGCATGACCGAGGACGCCCATCCCTTCGATGCCGAGATCGGCGAGTTCGGCCTGACGCTCGCCTCGTCGCTTCACTAGGGATTGCGGACGGATGGCGAAGGCCGGCACGTCGGCGTGGGACCTCACGGCGCTCTTCAACGCGGCTGATCCGAAGGCGGGCATCGCCGAGCGCCACCTCTGGGTGATCCGCCTGGTCGAGTGGCTGCGCCATGCGCCGCTCGAATCGGCCGGGAAGACAGAAGCCCGGGCGACGCCGACGCTGGTGCTGCGCCTGCGCCACCTGCTCGGCGTGCTCGAGCGCAACCCCGAGCAGCAGGCGCGCGCTGCCGGGATGCTGGGCGTGTTCCTGCGCGAGGTCGACAGCGCTGCCCTGCTCGCCGCCTTCGGATTCGCACCGCGGACAGGCCTCTGGGGCGAGCTCGGCCGGTGCCTGCGCGCCCGGGTCCTGCCGCTGACGCCGGCGACCAGCGACCTCGGCGAGCTGTCCGCCCTGCTGTTCCCGCATGGCCAGGACATTGCCTGGCTCGGCGCGATCGACGACGAGACGCTGGCCCGGCTGGCGCGCGTGCTCGATGCCGGCGAGGCCGGTGTGCCGCGTGGCTGGCGGATCGCGTTCTTCGAGGCGATCACCTTCCTCGCCAGCGCGATCCGCGCCGCGGGCTTCTCGCCGCATCTGCGCCAGCGGATGAGCGCCGAGCTGCTCGTCGACTCGCCGTTCCACCAGCTCGCCCGGGTCGCCGAGAAGCTGCGCAAGCACGGCAGCTCGGACGCAGCCGAGGACCGCGCCGAATTCATCCAGGAAGCGCAGTACCTGCGCGCGATCGGCCGGCCGGCGTCGCCCTTGCCTGGCCGCCGGGAACCGCGCTGGCGATCGTCTGCAACGCCGCGCTGGCCGGCTCGGTGCTCGCTTCGGTGCACCACGCCGAGATGGGCGCGCACCGCGTCGACGAGCCGTTCGGCTTCGCGGTCGGCACGATCACGCTCGGCGCCAGGCGCACCAACGGGCTCCAGGGCGCGGTGCACCTGCTGATCTTCGCCGCCTTCCTGTTGCTCGCGGTCGTGCCGTGAGGCGCCCGGGTCAGGGATCGTCACGGCGCTCGCCGCGGCGCCGTCCCGCGAACATCGTCCACCAGACGATCAACCCCAGCAGCGCGAGGGCGCCGAGGGCTTCCAGCAGAATGACCCACATGTCGATCGCGTTTCTGAGCGCCAGGCGAAGGGCCATTCTAGGAACGCTCGCCGCGCTGGCAGTCGCGGCGACCCTCGTCGCCTGCTCGAGCACGCCTGTGCCGCCCGCCGCCCCCGTGCCCGCGCCGTCGGCACCGGCGCGCACCGATGCGCCGGCGACGCCGGCGACGAGTCCGGCAAGCCCCGCACTCGGGCCGACCACGCTGCGGCCGCGCGCCCGCTGGGTCGCCGCCGCCTGGCGCGAGCTGCCGGGCTGGACGGCGGACCGCCAGCACGAGGTCTGGCCGGCACTGCTGCGCAGCTGCGACCGGCCTGCGCCCGGCTGGACCGCCACCTGCGCCGAGGCGCTGCGCGACGCGCCGGCGCTGCTCGGCGACGACCTCGCGGCTCGCACCTGGCTCAAGAGCCGGCTCCGGCCGTGGCGGGTCGAGACGCTCGAAGGCGAGTCGAGCGGGCTGGCCACCGGCTACTTCGAGCCGCTGATCGAGGCCTCGCGACACTCGCGGCCGGGGTTCCGGGTCGCCCTGCACGCGCCGCCGCCCGACCTGGCGAGCCGCCGGCCATACTGGACGCGGCAGCAGCTCGACAGCCTGCCCGCGGCCCGCCGCGCGCTCGCCGGCCACGAGATCGCCTGGGTCCGCGATCCGCTCGACGCCCTGCTGCTGCAGGTGCAGGGCTCGGGGCGCCTGGTCTTCGTCGACGAGCGCGCGCGGACGCGCACCCTGGTCCGCCTGGCCTATGCGGCGCACAACGAGCAGCCCTACAAGTCGGTCGGCCGCTGGCTGGTCGAGCAGGGCGAGCTGAGGCTGGAGCAGGCGTCGTGGCCGGCGATCCGCGCCTGGGCGCGGCAGAACCCGCGGCGGGTCGACGAGATGCTCTGGAGCAACCCGAGAGCGGTGTTCTTCCGCGAAGAACCGTTGCCCGACCCGGAGGTGGGGCCGAAGGGCGCGCAGGGCGTGCCGCTGACGCCTGGCCGCTCGATCGCCGTCGACCCGCAGAGCATTCCCTACGGCACGCCGGTCTGGCTCGACACCACCGAGCCGCTGTCGGCCGTGCCGCTGCGCCGCCTGGTGGTGGCGCAGGACACCGGCAGCGCGATCACCGGCGCCGTCCGGGCCGACTACTTCTGGGGCTGGGGCGATGCCGCCGAGGCGCAGGCCGGGCGGATGAAGCAGGCGCTCCGCCTGTGGGTGCTGTGGCCGCGCTGAGGCCGCCGCTCTGCCTCTGCCTGCAAGGCCTTGCGTCCAGCCCGGCGGGCATCACGCAGGGGGGGCGAAAGGTTCGCGGCGCTGCCGCGACAGAATCGTTCCCGAGCCCGTTCCCCTGGAGATTTCGCCCATGACCCGCCGCCCCTTCCTCGCCGCCCTGTCCGCCTTCGGCCTCGGGCCGACGCTCGCCGCCGCGCAGGGGCCGACGCCGAAGATCGAGAAGGTCGTCTTCCCCGACGACGAATGGAAAAAACGCCTGGCTCCCGCCGCTTACGAGGTGCTGCGCCACGAGGGCACCGAGCGCCCGGGCTCGAGCCCGCTCAACGGCGAGAAGCGCAAGGGGCGCTTCCACTGCGCCGGCTGCGACCTGCCCCTGTTCGGCTCCGAGACCAAGTTCGAGAGCGGCACCGGATGGCCGAGCTTCTACGCCGCGCTGCCGGGCGCCCTCGGCGTCAAGACCGACATGAAGATGATCATCCCGCGCACCGAGTACCACTGCGTGCGCTGCGACGGCCACCAGGGACACGTATTCGGCGACGGACCGGCGCCGACCGGCAAGCGCTACTGCAACAACGGCGTGGCGCTGAAATTCGTCCCCGCTTAGTTAGTTGGGCCTTTCCTAGACTCTAGTGGTCTGACCGAGGAGATGGTCGCGCGGGTCTCTCGCTACGGCAGGGTCGAAGCGCTCGCGCCGCACACCGAGGTGTTTTCGCGCGGCGAGCACGGCCGCGACTTCTTCGTCATCCTGGAGGGGACGATAGAGGTCTTGGAGCGCGACGACGAGGGCACGGTGCGTCTGCTTCGGCCGCACGTCGCACGCGAGTTCACCCGGCGAGCTCGACCTCTTCACCGACCGCGCGGTCCTGGTCAACGGTCGCGCCGGGTCGCCGGCCTGCCGCGTGCTGCGCATCAGGCGGGCCGACTTCCGCCGCCTGGTGCAGAGCGAGCCGGACATCGCCGGGATCATCATGCGCGCCTTCATCCTGCGCCGGGTCCGCCTGCGGTCAAACGGGTCGCGTCGGGGGTGGGCGAAGGCTCGGTCGTCGTCCAGACGGTGCACCGATTCCTCCCACCGGCCCCCGACTGAGGTCGCGGGTTGGCAACGCCTGAGCGAGCGACGTCGTGCCGCTTCTGCTCCCGGCCCGGGCGAGCGGCATCGTCGTCAGGCCGGCGAACCGTCGGCCGGCGCGGCGACGGGGCGGTCGCCGCCGCTGCCCGGCAGCGCCATCAGCGCGGCGAAGGCGAGCAGGCCGAGCCCGACGGTGAGCCAGAGCGCCTGCGCGCCCCAGCGGTCGAGCAGCAGGCCGAACAGCCACGGCGCCGCCGCCTGGGCGAGCCGTGCCGGCACCATCAGCAGGCCCTGCCGATGTCCATAGCCCTGCGGCCCGAACAGCACCAGCGGCAAGGTGCCCTTGGCGATCGTCAGGATGCCGTTGCCGGCACCGTGGAGCAGGGCGAATGCCGCCGCCAGCGGCGTGCCGAAGGCGATCAGCAGGATCGCGCCGGCCGGGTGCATCAGCGCCGCCAGCCGCGCCGAGAGCAGCGGATGGACGCGGCGCAGCACGCCGAACTCGAGCAGCCGCCCGGCCACCTGCGCCGGCCCGACCAGGGCGCCCACCGCGACCGCCGCCGCCAGCGTCGCGCCGCCAGCCTGCAGCAGGCGCGGCAGGTGCGCTGCCATCGCCGTGCTGGCAAACCAGGTCGCGGCGAACACGAAGGCGAGGATGAGGGCGGGGCGCAGGCCGGGCGCGCCATCACCCCCGCTGGCGTCGGCATCGCCGGGCGCGCTCGGGGCAGCGACGCCGGCCACGCCGGCACCCGCAACCCGCGGCAGCGCTGCGGGCAGCGCCGGCAGCGTCGACGCCTTCGGCAGGGATACGTTGAGCGGCAGGCCGACCAGCAGATGCAGCATGGCCCAGGCGACGCAGGCGCCGCGCCAGCCGACCTGGCCCTCGAGCAGGGTCGAGAGCGGCCAGCCGACGGTGCTGGCGAATCCGGCGAACAGGGTGATGCCGGTGATGACGTTGCGCGAGTCGCGCCCGTAGAGGCGGACCAGCGCGGCGAACGCGGCTTCGTAGAGGCCGCTGCCCATGCCGATGCCGAGCACGATCCAGGCGGCGAACAGGCCGATCGGTCCCTGCGCCGCGGCGAGCCCCGCGAGGCCGAGCGCGAACACGAAGTTGCTGCCGATCAGGACCGGCCGGCCACCCCAGCGGTCGATCGCCTTGCCGGCCGACGGCCCGAGCCCGGCCGAGACCAGCAGCGCCACCGAGAACGCGGCGAACACGGTCGGCACGCTGACGCCCAGGTCGCGGGCCATCGGCGCTGCCAGCATCGCCGGCAGGTAGTACGACGACGCCCAGGCGAGCGTCTGCGCCGTGCCGAGGGCGACGACGGTCCCGCCGCGCGACGGCGACCCGGCCGCGTTCACGGCGAAGCGCCGCCACCGGCGGCGCGCGCCAGCAGCAGCTCGCGCTCGCGGGCGTTGCGCGTCATCGCCGCGGCGCGCTCAAACTCGGCGCGAGCCTCGTCGGCTCTGCCGAGCTTGGCCAGCAGGTCGCCACGCACGCTCGGCAGCAGGTGGTAGCGGGCCAGCGTCGGCTCGCCG
>JBDTUG010000183.1:0-7338 GCA_040007855.1 Caldimonas sp. | reverse complement strand
GCTGGCTGAAGGTCAACGACGACAGCTCGGGCGGCATGACGCTGCACGACCTGGCCGGCGAGTACGGCGTCAGCGCCGAGCGGATCCGCCAGATCGAGGTCGCGGCGATGAAGAAGATGCGCAAGGCGCTCGCCCACGCGGCTTGAGCCGCGAGGGCGACCACCCTCCGCACTTCTTCGAAGCAGGGCCGCTCCCTCCCTTGCTCCGCAAGGGAGCCTTCAGGGCAGCTCCCTCCCTTGCTCCGCAAGGGAGCCTTCAGGGCAGCTCCCTTCCCGCTTCGCTCCCCTCCCTCCGAGAGGGAGGGGCCGGCCCCTCTGGGGCCGCTTTTGTTTTTACGCAGTGGCGAGGAGTTGCCTGATGTCCTCGGCCAGGACCTTGGGGTCGCTGCCATAGGGGACAAACAGGCGGACGCGGCCGGCCGGGTCGAAGACGAAGGAGGCGGCACTGTGGTCCATGGTGTAGCTGCCTGGCGACTTGCCGGGAACCTTGGCGTAGAAGACCTTGAACTCCTTGGCGGCCGCCGCGGTCTGCTCGGCATCGCCTCGCAGGGCGACCACGCCGGGTCCGAAGTTGGCGACGTAGCCCTTCAGGATCTCGGCGGTGTCGCGCTCGGGGTCGATGGTGACGAAGACGGTCTGCAGCTTGTCGGCGTCGGCACCGAGCAGGGTGCGGATCTGCGCCAGCTCGGCCATCGTCGTCGGGCAGACGTCGGGGCACTGGGTGTAGCCGAAGAAGACCACCGTCACCTTCCCTTTCCAGTCGGCCAGCGTGCGCGGCCGGCCGTCGGCATCGGGCAGCGCGAGATGGCGTGCGAATTCGGCGCCCGTGATGTCGGTGGAATGGAAGACCGCCGCCTTGGGCCCGAAGCCCACCCGATCGCAGGCCGCGAGCGCCAGCGCCGACAGCGCGCCGGCGACCACCCGACGCCGGGACGGCCTCATGCGAGCAGCGGCCCGAGGTAGTGATCGACGAGCAGGGCCGCGAACAGCAGCGACAAGTGGACGATCGAGAAGCGGAAGGTCCTGCGGGCGAGCGTGTCGGAATAGTCGCGCCAGAGCTGCCAGGCGTAGGCGCAGAACATGACGCCGAGAACGATCGCTGCCGCCAGGTAAATCGGCCCGCTCATGCCCGAGACGAACGGCAGCAGGGTCGCCGCGAACAGCACGAGCGTGTACAGCAGCACATGCAACCGGGTGAACTCGGAGCCGTGCGTGATCGGCAGCATCGGCAGGCCGGCGCGCCGGTAGTCCTCGGCGCGGTAGAGCGCGAGCGCCCAGAAATGCGGCGGCGTCCAGAGGAAGATGATGAGGCAGAGGATCAGCGCTTCCGGGCCGACATCGCCGCGCACCGCCGCCCAGCCGAGCACCGGCGGCATCGCCCCCGAGGCGCCGCCGATGACGATGTTCTGCGGCGTCAGCGGCTTCAGCACGACCGTGTAGACCACGGCGTAGCCGATGAAGGTGGCGAAGGTCAACCACATCGTCAGGGGATTGACGAAGAACCACAGCAGGGCGCTGCCGGCGACGCAAAGCAGCGCCGAAAACAGCAGCGCCTGGGCCGAGCTGAGTTCACCGGTGGCGGTGGCGCGCCGGGCGGTGCGCGCCATCCGCGAATCGATGCGCTGCTCGACCAGACAATTGAACGCCGCCGCCGCCGCCGCGACCAGCCAGATGCCCGCGACCGCCGGCACGACGACCCGCAGGTCGGGCCAGTCGGGGGTGGCGAGCAGCATGCCGATCGCAGCGCAGAAGACGATCAGCTGGACGACGCGCGGCTTGGTCAGCGTGTAGTACTGGCGCACCCGCGACGGCCGCGACCCCTGGCGCGATCCGACCGATGCGGACGCCGCGGCAGCGGCAGGCCCAGCGGCCGAAGCGGGCACGGCCGAGACGGCAGGAACGGCGGGCGCGAGGATGTCGGACATGGAAGACCAGGGCGTCATTCTACGAAGCCAGCCGTTCCGCGACCGGCCGGCGCGGCGACGCTGGCCGAGCGGCGCGTGCGCACCAGCAGCACGCTCAGCACGACGACCAGCGCGGCGCTGCCCGCCGTGTGCGCCACCGCGGCAACGAGCGGCCAGCCGAGCAGGACGTTGCCGAGCCCGCTGGCCGTCTGCCAGGCGGCGACCCCGGCCAGCGCCCCGGCCCAGGGCCGCGCGGCGCGGTCGGTGCCGCCGGCGAGGCGCCAGGCAAGGACAAGCAGCGCCGGCACGACGACGAAGGCGCCGATCCGATGCGCCAGGTGGATCGCGGTCAAGGCGGCGAACGGCAGGAAACCGCCGGACCCGTCGTCGCCGAGCGAGCGACGTACCTGGAAGGCAGCGTTGAAGTCGGTATCCGGCCACCAGACGCCCTGGCAGGTCGGAAACTCGCTGCAGGCGAGCACCGCATAGTTGGTGCTGACCCAGCCGCCCAGGGCAATCTGCAGCAGGGCCAGACCGCTCACTGCGAGCAGGCCGCGGCGCAGGGCCGGTGCCAGCACGATCGCGCGCGGCTCGTAGACCTCGGCCTGGATCGCCAGCAGCGCGAGCAGGCCGAGCCCGCCGAGCAGGTGCAGGGTGACGATCGCCGGGTAGAGCTTCATCGTTACCGTCAGCGCGCCGAACGCACCCTGGATGACGACCCACGCCAAAGTCGCAATCGCCCAGACCGGCGACGCCCGCACCCGGCGGCGGCGCGCCTCGACGACGGCGAGCGCGGCCAGGGTGACGACCAGCACGCCGATCGCCGTCGCCGAGTAGCGGTGCGTCATCTCGATCCAGGCCTTGCCGTGGGTGACCGGACCGGTCGGCACGGCCGCCTCGGCGCGCTCGATGTGCGGGGCGGCCCCGGCCGGGCTGGCATGACCGTAGCAGCCCGGCCAGTCGGGACAGCCCAGGCCGGAATCGCTCAGCCGGGTGAAGGCGCCGAGCAGGACCAGGTCGAAGCAGAGGAAGAGCGTGAGCAGGGCGAGCGCGCGCAGGCGGGCGGGCGGCGCGGCGTGACGACGCCGGGCCCAGAACCAGGCCAGAGGACCGATCGCCAGCGCCAGGCCGACGCCGGCGATGCCGAGCAGCGGCGCCAGGTCCCAGGCCGGCACGCCGCCGCTCATCGCCCGGGCCGGTCCCAGCCGGCCGAGACGCGCAGCAGCTTCTCGACGTCGCGCTTCAGCTTGGCCGGATCGGCGTCGGCCGGCACGCGCATCATCCAGTCGCCCTGCGGATCGACGATGTAGAGGTGGTCCTCGAGCGCACGGCCGGCGGCCGGCGCGAGCCAGCCGGCCAGCGCCGTGCGATCGACGCGCAGCACCCTCGCCGGGCTCAGGCCGGCCGGCCGGGCGCCGCTGCCGGCGCCGACCGCGGCGAGCGTCTCGGCGCGCGGCGCGGCGGAGTCGTCGACCAGCCAGAGCTTGTCGACCCGGTCCTTCTCGCGGCCCAGCACCTCGTGAAGCTGGCGTTGAATCCAGAGGTGGCGTTCGCAGACCGCATCGCAAGCGCCACCCGCGACGACGAGCAGCAGCCACTGGTCATGCAAGGCGAGCGGCGCGACGGTCTGGCCGCCGAGATCGAACAGCGGCAGAGTCGCGGGCAAGGGGCGCGGCGGCAGGATCAGTTCACTGTAGTTGGTGAGCGCCCGGGGCCGCAGGCCGTAGTAATAGGCGGCGTAGGAAGCGACCACCGGGGCAGCACAGATCAGCAGCAGGACGAGCATCTGCCAGCGGCCGCGCAGCGTCCGCGACGAGTCACCCGCTTCGATGCGCGGCGACGGCAGCGAGTGGACGCTGAAGCTGAGCAGCGCGGCCGGCTCGGTCGCGGCGGCGGCGCTGGCGGGGGCGGACGATTCGGAACCAGACATGGAGGAAGGCGATGACCGCGCCGATGGCAAACCACTGGAAGGCATAGCCGTAGTTCTTCTGCACGTCGCTGGCCGGCGCCGGCCAGTGCCGCTCGAGGCCGTCGTGCGGATTCCCGGCGCTGCCGGTCTCGACCACCACCAGCGGCAGTAGCTCGAGACCAGTCTCGCGGGCAAACGAGGCGGGATCGACATTTTGCCGGATCGGCCCGCTCGCAGCGGCGCCGAGCTCGAGCATCCGCGACGGCGCGAGGGCGACGATGCCGTCGATCTCGACCGGGCCCGGCGCGGTCGCGACCGGCGGCAGGGCGGTACGCTGGTCGAAATGGCGCGGCACCCAGCCGCGCTGCACCAGCACCGCCTCGCGGGCCGGGCCGAGCACGAGCGGAGTGACGACGAAGAAGCCGACCTTGCCGTCCATCTGCCGGTTCTCGAGATAGACCGTCTGCCCGATCGCCCAGGCGCCGCCCAGGCGGACCCGGCGAAACTCCTGCGCCGGCACGTCCTGGGCACGCCGTGCCAGGGCGGCGCCGCTCAGCGGCGGCTCGACGGCGCGCGCCGCCAGCGAGTCCTGCAGGGCGACCTTGAGGCTGGCCCGCTCGATCTGCCAGAAGCCGAGCCGCAGCGCGATTGCCACGCCGGCCACGGACGCGAGCAGGACGACGGCGGCTCGCCAGCGCGGCTCGGCGCGCGCTGCGGCGGGCGGCGCCGCCGGCTCGACGCGCTCGTTCACGCTGGCCCGCGGCCGGCGGCGCACGCGGCCGGGCGCCGATAATCGAGCGCCATGAGCCTGCTCGTTGCCCTCGCCTTCGCCGCCATCGTCGGCGCCCTGCTCGTCGCCGGCGTGTTCATGGTGCGCGGCGGCGACGGCGAGTCGAAGAGCGGCCGCATGATGCGCGCCCTGGCCGTGCGGATCGGCATTTCGGTCGCTCTGTTCGTGTGCATCCTGGTGGCCTGGCGGCTCGGCTGGATCCAGCCGACCGGCATCGCGCCGGGGCGCTGAGCAAGCGCCCGGCGCACCCGCCACGCCGTTCCCGACCCGCTTTCGGCCGACGCCGGGTCCCGCTGCAGGCCGGCCCGCATCAGGCGCCGGTCGTCTGACTCAGCAGGAAAGCGAAGGTGTCGGCGGCTTCCTCGTCCTGCTGCATCCGCGTCGAGCCGATGCCGTGGCCGGCATCGAAGTCGACGCGCAGCAGGATCGGCTTGCCCGAGCTGCTCGCCGCCTGCAGGCGCGCCGCCATCTTGGCGGCATGAAAGGGCGCAACCCGAGGGTCGGTGACGCCGGTCGTCAGCAGCGCCGCCGGATAGGGCGTCCGGTCCTGCACGGCGTGGTAGCTGTCGATGCTCTTCAGCGCCCGGTATCCCGCGAGCTCGGCGATCGCACCCCATTCGGGCTCTTCACCGTAGCCGTTCTGCTCGACGGCGTAGCGCAGCGGGTTCGACCAGCCGACGCCGTCGACCACGGCGGCGAACAGGTCGGGCCGCTCGGTCATGGCTCGGCCGACCGCGATGCCGCCCGCCGAGCGGCCGCCGATCGCCAGCCGCGACGGCGACGTCCACCGGTTCGCGCACAGGTCCTCGCAGACCGCGATCAGGTCGCGCCAGGTATTCGGCTTGTTCTCCAGCTGGCCCTCCCTGTGCCATTCGCGGCCGTATTCACCACCGCCGCGGACGTTGGCGTAGCCCACGACCGCACCGGCGTCGATCAGCGCGAGGGTGCGCGCGGCGAACGACGGCGTATAGGCCGCGGCGCCGTACGAGCCGTAGGCGGAGATCCAGGCCGGCGCCCGGCCGTCCCGCTTCAGGTCCTTGCGGTAGACCAGGCTGTACGGAATCCTGGTGCCGTCCCGGGCGGTGGCGAACAGGCGCTTCGATTCGTACGCGGCGACGTCGATCTGCGAGCGCGGCGTGAGGCCGGTATCGGTGACCCGGCCATCGCGGCCGGCGGCCCAGATGCCGGTCGCCACGAGCCAGCCGGACAGCGACATCAGGATGCCGTCTTCGGTGGCGGTGGCGAAGGCATCGCGGATCGTGCCCTCGAACGGCAGCTCGAGGTCGGCGACGGCGCCGCTCGGCCCGAGCCGACGCAAGCGACTGATGCCGCCGTCCATCATCTTCAGGTACAGCCCGTCACGCGCCCGCGCCAGGCTCTGGATCACGACCGGTCCCTGCGGCACCACTTCCTTCGCGTTCGTCAGATCAGGGGCCGCTGCGGCAACCTTCAGCAGGCGGCCGCGCGGCGCGCCCTTGAGCGAGAGCAGGAACATCTCGCCGTCGTGCAGATCGAGATCGACGACCTCGTCGTCGAAGTCGGCCACCGGCGTCCAGCGCGCGCGCCGGGCCAGCACGTCCTCGAGCGAGGCGACGAACCAGCGGTTCTCGGGACGCACGTCGGCAAGGGCGAGCACGACCTGACGCGCGCCTTCGAAGGTGAAGATGTAGGGCGCCTGGATGCGCTCGTAGGCGACGCGCGGGTCGAGCCCGCGCTTCATCAGCACCGGGTCGGACGCCGGATCGGTGCCGAGCCGGTGCAGCCGCACCTGGCTGTCGAGAAAGCGCTCGGGCGTGTCGACCTTGCCGGTCAGCTGGTTGTAGAAGAAGGCGCTGCCGTCGTCCAGCCACTGCGGGCGAGCCGACTGCGTGTCGGCGATCCGCTCGGGCAGGACGCGCCCGTCGGCGACCGCGACGACGTGCAGGGTCGAGTCCTCGGAGCCGTCGCGCGACAGGCCGTAAGCGACGTGCCGGCCTTGCGGCGAGGCCCGCCACCAGTCGAGCGAGACGTGGCCCGAGGCACCGCCCAGCGCGGTCGGATCGATCAGGACGCGGACCCGGCCATCCTGACGGACGAACAGCTTGTAGTTGGGGGCGCCCGGTGGGCGCTGCTGGAAGAAGGTCAGGCCGCCGGCACGCTGGACCTCGACCGTCAGCACCGTCTCGCCCGAAAGCCGGCGGATCCGCTCGAGCAGCGCCGCCCGGCCGGGCAGCGCGTCGAGCACCGCGCGCGCATGGGCGTTCTGCCCCTTGAGAAAGGGCAGCCAGTCGGCGTCCTTGTCGTTCTCCATCCAGCGATAGGGATCGCCGAGGGTCTCGCCGAAGTAGGTGTCGCGAACCACCTCGACCCGGGCCACCGGCGGGGCGGGGGGGCGCGCCGCGCCGGCCGCCATCGCCGCGCGAAGCGGCGCCGCCAGGGCGGCGCAGGCTGCGGACAGCCGGGCCAGGAAAGTCCTGCGTGCGAGGCGCATCCGCTCATCCTCCAACGTCGGTTGCGGCGCTTCGATCGCCGACCCGACCCAGCCGGCTAGAGCCAGTAGACGACGACGTACAGACCGAGCCAAACGACGTCGACGAAGTGCCAGTACCAGGCCGCGCCCTCGAAGCCGAAGTGGCGCTCGGGCGTGAAGTGGCCGCGCATGATGCGGATCGTGATGAACAGCAGCATCAGCATGCCGATGAACACGTGGAAGCCGTGGAAGCCGGTCAGCATGAAGAAGGTCGAGCCGTAGGCGCC
>JBDTUG010000182.1:0-7420 GCA_040007855.1 Caldimonas sp. | reverse complement strand
ACGCCCATCATCTTGATGAAGGCGCCGAGGATCGAGGTGTCGAACTTGCTGCGCCCCTGGGCGAACAGCAGCGACAGCGACTCGTGCGGCGTCAGGGCGTGCGCCAGCAGGCGCGGGTTGCACAGGTTGTCGTAGCGGTTGACGAGGGCGACGATGCGTGCCGCCATGGTCATCCGGTCGCTGTTGAGCCGGGCCGGGAAGCCGCTGCCGTCGGCATGCTCGTGGTGCTGGGCGATCACCGCCGTCGCGCCGACGGTGAGGCCCATGCGCCGCGCCTGCACCAGGCCGAGCTCGACGTGCTCCTGGTAGACGCGCACTTCGCTCGGAGAGAGGTTGTCGTCGCGATGGCGCATCCGCGGCGGCAGGTCGCACTTGCCGATGTCGTGCAGCATCGCGCCGACGCCCAGGTCCTGCATTTCCTCGGCCGAGAAGCCGAAGCAGCGGCCCATCAGCAGCGAAACGATGCCGACGTTCATGGCGTGCATCGACGCCTTGTCGGCAGCGCCCTCGGTCAGCACGCGGATGCAGAGCTCGCGCGCGTCGACCATCTTGTCGACCAGGGCGCGGGTCAGCGCCTCGGCCTGCAGCGCCGCCTCGCGCGGCCGCACCGCCACCATCTCGATCGTCTGCCGGCAGGCGCGCGAGGCCTCGCCGTACTGGCGCTCGCAGACCTGCTGCGCCTCGCGCTGCGCCTCGAGGCGGCGACGCTGCGCGACCCGCGCCGCAGGCTCGGCCGCGCCGGCCGGCTCATCGAGCCCGCCAGCGCCGCTCTCGGCCGCGCTCCGGTCGCTGGCGGCCGGAACGGCGCCGTCAGGGTCGTTGGCGGCGGCCCGCGCCGGGCGGGTGAGCGCCGGCGTCGCCCCGCCGCCGTCGAGCAGGCAGAGGTCGCTATGCTGCGGGCTCCAGCGGACCCGGCCGAGGCCGAGCGAGCGGATCGTCGCGACCTGGGCCTGGCTGGTGATCCGGAAGCTGCTGAGCGGGAACGGGTGCGACATCCAGCCCACGTCGAGGTGGACGAACATGCCGACGCGCAGCGCCTGAACGTCGATCTCGGGGGTGAGGGTGGCAGCCTTCATGGGGTGTCCCGGGCGCTTCGGCACACGGGGATAGCGGTGTTATCGGCGTCTCGCCGCCCGGCTTGAGGGGCGCCGCCGCCCCCAGGCCCTCCTCTAAACTCGCTGCCTCGCGACCCGCCGGCGCACCGAGATCCCTGCATGACCTACGAGTACGGCTCCGAATCGAAGCTGCTCGAGCTGCCCAACCCGTACCGACTGCAGAACCGCCTTCTCTGGCTGTGCTCTGGCCTGCTGATCGGCGCCGGCGTGCTGAGCCTGCTCTGGGCGAAAAGCGCCATGCAGGACAGCGCCCTGCGCCTGGCCGCCGCGCCGATCCTCGCCGGGCTGCTCCTGGTAGGCGCCGGCCTGGCCGCCGCGGCGACCGCGGCGCGCCGGCTGCGCTTCTTCTTCGGCCGCGGCCGGCCGACCTCGCTGGCGCCCGAGATCCCGCCCGGCGCCACCGGCGGCTCGCCGGCCGCCGACCGGATCAAGGAGATCCTGCGCCAGGGCGGCCTCACCTACCCGGAGCCCGTGGGCGCGGTCGAGGGCCTGCTCTATCACTGGGCGCCGACCCTGATCACGGCGCCGCGCGAGGTCCAGGCGCTGGCCCGGCGCAACGCCTTCAACCTGGCAGCGATCGGCGCGACCCTGGTCAGCTTCCTGTTCTCCTGGTTCGTGTTCGGCAGCGCGTTGACCCGGCCCTGGATCGCGATCCTCTACTTCGCGTTCGGCCTGATCTTCCTGCTCCAGCCGGTGCTGACGCAGAACCGGGCGCGGGTCACGACCGCGTCGCTGGTCGGTCTGATCGCCGCCGCCATCCTCGGCCCGGTCGCGATCGGCCTGGTCGCGGCGAAGCTGCCCTCGCTCGGCGCGTTCTCGCTCGACACCCAGACCTTCGTCATGCTCGGCACCGCACTGGTCGCCTGCGCGCTGGCGATGGCTGCCGTGCTGGCCCAGGTCGACGACGCGCCGCAGACGCGGGCCAGCGTCGAGCAGTTGCGGCTGTCGATGAACGCGCCGCCGGCGACCCTGATGGACGAGCTCGACCGGCTGATGCAGGCGGCCTGGACCGAGCGCATCCCGAACCGCCGCTACGCCCGGATCGACCCGGTGACGACCGCGGCCACGCTCTCCGGAAGCTTCGCCGGCGAGCTGTTCGAGGAAAGCCAGCCGCTGCCGACGACCGGCACGCAGGCGCCGACGCTCGCCTCGGCGCTGGCCGGCCGGCGCCACCGCGCCCTGCTCCTGCTCGACCTCTACGCGACCGCCCTGATGATCGTGGCGATCGCCATGTCGCTCGTCTTCGTGCGCAGCTTCGACGCCGGTGCGCCCTGGCAGGAGAACCGCTTCTCGCTGGTCGGCACCTCGGCCATCCTGGCCTTCGTCGCCGCGTTCTGCTTCCAGGGCGCGGCGCGCCTCTGGGGCCGCTTCAACTTCGAGTCGGTGCTCACCTGGGTCGAGACGATCGGCAGCTGGCAGACCTCGCGGATCGGCACCGGCAACAACTTCTCGAGCCGCGTCAACACCGAGAACAGCGTCGTCCGCACCGAGGCGATGACCCTGCGCGTCTGGCGCGCGCGGATCGAATCGGTGGTGTTCGGCAAGGACGATGCGCGCCAGGTGACGGCGATGTTCTCGACCGAGCAGGAGGCCAGAGCGCTGGCCGCCGAGCTGGCCGCCTTTGCGCGCAGCCAGAGCGTCCTGGTCGCCCCGTTCAGCGGCGAGGACGAGCGGCGCATGGCCGCGCTCAACGCCGGCGAGCGGGCGATGCAGGCGGCCCCGGATGCCGGCTCGGCAGCGCTGCTGGAGCAGCACCTTCGCGGCGCCGCGGCGCTGGCCGGTTCGGCGGCGGTCGGGCCGGCACCCGCCGCGCCGCGCTTCTGCCGCGCCTGCGGCGTCGCCGCGCCGCCGGGCGCGCGCTTCTGCGCCGCCTGCGCCGCACCGCTCGAAGCCTGAAGCTTGCGCGGCCCGCACACCCGGTCGGCGCCCCGGGCTGGTGCGCGTCGCCTCAGCCGATGAAAGCCCCGACGTTGTACCAGGCGTGCAGGACGATCGAGCGCCAGAGCGTGCCGTGGCGGTCGCGGAACCAGCCGAAGACAAGCGACGGAAAGAACGTCAGCAACGCGGCCGGATCGGCCTGGCGCAGCAGGTGCAGTGCGGCGAACGCCAGGCTCGTGAGGGCGTTGGCGGCGCTGAAGCCGCCGGGTGCCCGCGAGGCGCGGCGCGCCAGCGCCCGCGCCAGGGCCGGCTGCAACGCGCCGCGAAAGATGAATTCTTCGAGGCAGGGGTAGATCAGCAGTGCCAGCGCCACGGCCACGGGTTGCGGCGCGAGCACGGCATGAGGCATTGCCCACGTGGCGCGCAGCAGCCACAGCAGCGGCGCGACGAGCAGCGCCGCGGCGAAGGCCGCGCTCAATCGGGTGCGCGGGGCGGGCCGGGTGCGCGGCGCCGCGCCTGGCGGCGCCGGGCCAGCAGCATGGCGAGGGCCAGCAAGGCCGGCAACACCGGGTCGATGGTGTCGCTGCTGCCCAGCGTGCAACCGAAGACCGAGCCTCCGGGATTGGTGGAAAGGGTCCGTCCGTCCATCACGGTGACGGCGAGTTCCGAGGGGCTGCCGGGCAGGGCGTTGTCGGCCGAGACGATCTGCAGGCTCAGGGTGAGGTCCGCGCTGTGTTCGCGCGGGTGCTCGTCGGCGTAGCTTGTCAACTCGAGCGTGACCGGTGAAGTGGTGCTGCCGGGCGTGAACAAGACCTCCTCGTCGACGATGTAGTACTCCCCGTCGGTTTCGGGAAAAATCACGCCCTTGGCGCTGCCGTCGACCGACTTCACGCGAACCTTCACCGTATCGGTGGTCGCGACCGTCAACACCAGATTGAAGGTCGTCAGGTTCGTCTTGCAGCCATCCCTTCGCTCGCAGTCCTTGTCTCTGAAATCGCGCTCGGCCGAGCCGCTCCCAGCGGCGAAGCGGACGATGGGCACCACGGACGCATCGACAAAGCGCGCCACGCACACGCGATCGAGCCCGGTGGCGGTGTCCTTGCAATGGCCGGCAGTGATCAGGCTGCCCTGCACTGCGGCCACGGCGACGTCGGCGTTGCCCGAGAGATCGGTCTGGATGTAGCCGTTGCTGCCGAAGGTCGTGTCGCGGGCGCCGGTCGTGCCGTCGAGGCGGAACTGGAAGAAGTCGCCGCCATCGACACTGGGCACGCTTCCGGCGAAGAGCAGGCGGGTCGGCTCGCCGGACGTCAGCAAGCCCGACGGCAGGATGCTGACGACGTTGGTCAGGCCGGGGTCGGCCAGCACGATCTTGCCGCCGCTGCCGAAATCGCTGCACAACGCGCCGCTGGCCGGCTGCAGGCAGGCGACCGCCATAGGCCCCGAACCGCCGCTGGCGACGCTGATGCCGGCCGCGAAGATGCGCCCGTTCGGGCTGACGTAGAGGGTGGTCGGCGCATCGTAGGCACCGAAGTCGACGCTGGCGACGCCGCCGCTGCCGAAGCCGGCGTCGGGCGTGCCGTTGGCGTTCAGGCGCACGATGCGGAAGTCGCTGGTCGGGGCGCTGCCGTTGTAGGCAGAGAGCAGCAGCTTGCCGTCGCTTTGCAGCGCCGCCGCATTGACGATCAGCGCCTCGCTGCCCAGCGCCACCCTGATGCCGCTGCCGTAGGCCGGGTCGGTGCTGCCGTCGGCAGCAGTCTGGAACGCGAAGGGCGCAAGCGGCGCGGTGTCGTGGTAGCCCACTACCAGTGGCCGGCCGTCGGTGCGTAACAGCAGCCGGGTCGCGCGGGCCGAGCCGGTGCCGAAATTCGACACCGACTTGCCGGCTGTGCCGAAACTGGCGTCGAGCGTGCCGTCGGCATTGAAGCGGGCGATGAAGGCCTCGAAGCGCGTCGGCGTGTTTCGGATCAGGCTGCCGCCGACCAGCACCTTGCCGTCGGCCTGGACCTCCACGCCGGCCAGGTACTCGTTGGTGCCGCCGCCGAAATCGATGCTGAGCATGCCGCTGCCGGCCCAGGTGGTGTCGAGCGAGCCGTTGGCATTGAGGCGGACGATGAACGAATCGGCGCCGGTGCCGCCGACGATGAGCAGGCGCCCGTCGGCCATCTTGGCCATCGCCGAGGTGTTCATCGCGACACCGGGCAGGAAGACGCTGACCTTGCCGCCGGTCCCGAAGGTGGTGTCGAGGTCGCCCGAAGCGGCCAGGGCCGGCATCGCACCGGCCAGCGCCAGCCACGCGATCACGCCGCACCGGCGCACCATCCTCCCGAAGAATCTGGTCATCGACGCCTCCCGGTCCCAACCCGCCCGCAGACGAATCATTGGTTTGCCGCCGACGCGGCGTCAAGCTCGCAGACCCGTGCCCGGCCCGCCGGCCGTCAGGAGCAGGGATCCGGCGCCGCCCGTTGCGCGGACCAACCCCTAAACTCGCCGCATCCCGATCCGTCGGCGCTGCGGGTCAGCGCCGGACGACATGAACATCCTGATCCTCGGCGGCGGCGTCTTCCTCGGCGCATCGATCCTGCGCTCTGCGCTCGAGCGCGGGCACGAGCTGACCGTCTTCAACCGCGGCCGCGCCCGTGCCGACTGGCCGGAGGGCGTGACAGCCATCGTCGGTGACCGCGCGAGCGACCTGGACCGGCTCGCCGGGCTGCGTTTCGACGCCGTCGTCGACACTTCCGGCTATGCCCCGGCCGACGTCCAGAAGAGCACAGAGGCGCTGCGCGAGACGTCCAGCTACTGCTTCGTCTCGAGCATTTCGGCCTACGCCTCGTTCGCCCACGCGCCGATGCGCGAGACCGATCGGCTCGCCGCCTTCGAGGCGATCGACCCGGCCGACCGCGACCTCGCCCACTACGGGCCGCAGAAGGCGGCTTGCGAGGCCGCAGTCTGGGACGTGTTCGGCGAGCGCGGCCTGGTCGTCCGGCCCGGCCTGATCGTCGGCCCGGGCGACCCGACCGGCCGCTTCAGCCACTGGCCGTGGCGCGCCCTGGAGGGTGGCGAGATGCTGGTGCCCGACCTCGGCGACGACCAGCCGCTTCAGTTCATCGACGTGCGCGACCTCGGCGCCTGGATCGTCCGCCTGCTCGAGCGCGAGCAGCGCGGCGCCTTCAACGCGACCGGCCCGGCGAACGGACCGGTCTGCTGCTGGGCCGACCTGGTCGCCGCCTGCCAGGACGAGGCCGAATCGCGCGGCGCGCCCGCGCTCCGGGTCACCCCGGTCGCGGAAAGCTTCCTGCTCGATCAGGGCGTCGAGCCGTGGAGCGAGCTGCCGCTCTGGCTGCCTTCCGAGGACGTTGCGCAGCACGGCCATTCGCGCGTCGACATCCAGCGCGCCGAAAGCGCCCGCCTGACGACCCGGCCGCTCGCGCAGACGGTCGCCGCGGTGATGGACGAAGGCGTTCCCGCCGCCGACGACCCGCGCCGACGAGGCAAGCTGACCCGGGCGAGCGAGGCCGGACTGCTCGCCTCCTGGCACGCCTTGCCGGGCACCGACGCGGGCTCATGAGCGGCCGCTCGACCCAGGTCGCGATCGTCGGCGCCGGCCCTGCGGGGCTGCTGCTGGGAGCGCTGTTGGCGCGAGCCGGCGTCGAGTCGGTGATCGTCGAGCAACGCGACGCCGGCTACGTGCTCGGCCGGATCCGCGCCGGCGTCCTCGAGCAGGTGACGGTCGACCTGCTCGACGCCGCCGGCGCGGGCGCACGGATGCACGCCGAAGGCCTGCCGCACGGCGGCATCGAGCTCTGTTTCGGCGGCACACGCCACCGCATCGACCTGGCCGGCCTGACCGGCGGCAAGCAGGTCATGGTCTACGGCCAGACCGAGGTAACGCGCGACCTGATGCAGCTGCGCGCGGCCGACGGACTGGCCGCCGTCTACGAGGCCGAGAACGTGACCCTGCACGGCTTCGACGGCGCCCGGCCGAGCGTGCGCTACCGCCACGGCGGGGTCGCGCACGAGCTCGCGTGCGACTTCATCGCCGGCTGCGACGGCTACCACGGCGTGAGCCGGCAGAGTGCTCCGGCCGGCGCGCTGCAGACCTTCGAGCGCGTCTATCCGTTCGGCTGGCTCGGCGTGCTCGCCGACACGCCGCCGGTCTCGCACGAGCTGATCTATTCGCGCCACGAGCGCGGCTTCGCCCTGTGCAGCATGCGCTCGGCGACGCGCAGCCGCTACTACGTGCAATGCGCGCTCGACGACAAGGCCGAGCGCTGGAGCGACCAGGCCTTCTGGGCCGAGCTGCGCGCCCGCCTCGATCCGGCCGCGGCGGCCGCGCTCGTCACCGGGCCGTCGATCGAGAAGAGCATCGCCCCGTTGCGCAGCTTCGTCGCCGAGCCGATGCGCTTCGGCCGGCTCTTTCTCGCCGGCGA
>JBDTUG010000181.1:0-7492 GCA_040007855.1 Caldimonas sp. | reverse complement strand
CCACCGAAACGGTCGACTACGTGGTCATCCTCAAGGGCGAGGTGTACCTGATCCTCGACGACACCGAGCACCTGGTGAAGGCCGGAGATGTCGTTGTGCAGCGCGGCACCAATCACGCGTGGTCGAACCGGGGGACGGAGTCCTGCATCCTCATTGGCATGTTGATCGACGCTCGCGAACCGGAATAGGCGCTAGAACCCGAGGGCATGCGGCAACCACAACGTGAGCCGCGGAAAATAGGAAATCAGCGCCAGGGCAATCATGTTGACCAGCAGGAAGGGCGTGATCGACTTGATCAGCGCCGGCATGCCGCATCCGGCGATGCGCTCCGCGGCGAAAAGGCAGAAGCCTACCGGCGGGGTCAGCAGGCCGATGTTGAGGTTCAGGATCATCACGGTGCCGAAGTGCACCGGGTCGATGCCGGCCGACACCGCGGCCGTGCCGAGGATCGGCGCGAACAGGATCAGCGCGGCCGGCGAGTCCAGGAACATGCCGACGACCAGCAGCAGGATGTTGAAGGCGAACATGGTGTCGCCCGCACTCATGTGCCAGCGCTCGATCAGCCCTTGCAGCATGCCGGGAACATTCTCCATGCCCATCACCCAGGAGAACATCGCGCCGCAGCCGACGATGATGAGCAGCTGTGCAGAAAACTGCATGGAGCGCGAGAAGATAGGCCGCAGTTCGCGCAACTTGATGGTGCGGTACACCACGACGGACAGCACAAAGGCATAGAAGGCTGCGGCGGCGCCCGCTTCGGTGGGCGTCATCACGCCACCCAGGATGCCGGCCAGGATGATGACCGGGATCATCAGCGGCACGATGGCCGAGACCGACGCCCTGGCAAAAGCCCTGGGGCTGCGCTCCTGCTCGACGCGCGGAAAGCCATAGATGCGCGCCTGGATTGCGACGAGCATCATCTGCACCAGCCCGATCAGCAGGCCCGGCACGATGCACGAAGCAAACAGCGCGCCGACCGATACGCCGGTGATCGACCCGTACAGCACCACGATGAGCGATGGCGGGATCATCGGGCCGATGATGGAAGACGCCGCGATCACCGCGCCCGCATAGGAGCGCGAATAGCCCTGGGCCACCATCGAAGGGATGAACACCTTGCCCAGGGCGGCGATGTCGCCCAGCGCCACGCTGGTGATTCCGGCGAACAGCACGGAAGTGCCGATGGCCACCTGCACCAGCCCGCCGCGCATCCAGCCGAAGGCGAGATTGGCCAGCGTGACCAGACGCCTGGTAATGCCGCCCTCGTTGATCAGTTCGCCCGCCAGCAAGAACAGCGGCAGCGCCATCAGCACGAACACGTTCATGCCCTGGAAGATGCGCTCGGGCAAAAAGGGCAGAAAGCTCCACTGCCCGGTAAAGGCGATCCATGCCAGCGAGGACGCCACCATCGCCCAGGCGACGGGCAGGCCCAGCAGCATGAGGCCGAGGAACGTCCCCAGGAACACCGCGAGCGTGATGCTCACGCCGCGGGATCTTTCGCGGCCTTCTTCGGCAGGACGTTGGCCAGCGCGAACACCGCTGCCAGAAGAAAAAATATCGGGATACCCGCGTAGGGCCAGGCCAGCCTGATCTGCATGCCCTGGCTGGTCTGGTTGCGCGCGAAGTGGGTCATCTCGACGCCGCCGACGAAGATGACGATGAAGATGGCGAGGCACAGCAGGTCCAGCAGCGCGAACCAGATGCGCTGCGCGTTCCCGGGTAGCCAGGCCACCAGGAACTCTATGCGGATGTGCGCGCGCTGGCGCACGGCGATGGCCGTGCCCGCCAGCGCCGACCACACGAGCAGGTAGCGTCCGATCTCCTCGGTGAAGAACGGCGTGTAGCCGAAGCCGTAGCGCATGACGATCTGCGCGACCATCAATGCCAGCAGCAGGCCCATGCAGGCCGTGCCGAACAGGTCGATCGCGTTTTCGAGCTTGGCGAGCACCTTGGTCCGTTGACTACTTGGTGGCGTGCACCGCCGTCACCACTTCATTGACGAAGGCCGGCGTGTCGATGTTCTGGTTCAGCCATTCCACGGCCTTGGGCTGCGTGGCGTTGAAGAAGGCCAGCTTGGCCGCGGGCGTCAGCGTGACCACGGTCACGCCGTTGGCCTTGACTGTGGCGAGCTCATCGGCCTCCAGCGCGCGTGAAGCGGCGCGGTTGAAGTCCACGCCCTTCTTCGCGGCGTCGGTCACCACCTTTTGCAGCGCAGGCGTCAGGCCGTTGAAGAAAGCATCGTTGATGCTCATCGGGCCGAAGGCGTAGATATGGCCGCTCAGCGTCATGTGCTTTTGCACTTCATACAGCTTGGCGACGTTGAAAGCCCACACGGCGTTGTCCTGGCCGTCCACCACGCCGGTCTTGAGCGAGGTGTAGAGCTCGGGGAAGGGAATCGCCACTGCCGAGCCGCCCATGGCGGTCACCGGAATGGCGAAGATGGGGCCCTGCACGCGCATCTTGCGGCCCTTCATGTCCTCGGGCTTGAGCAGAGGAGCATTGCCGCTGTAGTGCTTGAAGCCGCCATGTTCCAGCCAGCCGAGGAGACGCACGCCGGTACGCTCGCGAACCTGGTTGGCGACGCGCGTGCCCAGCGGGCCGTCCAGCGTCTGCAATGCCACCGCTTCGGTCGAAAACAGGAAGGGCATGGAGAACACCTGGATGTCCTTGTAGATCGTGGCGATGGTGGCTTCGTTGCAGTCGCACATCTGGATGACGCCGCGGCGCACCTGGTTGATGCGCTCGAACTCGTTGCCCAAGGCGCCGCCGTAGACCAGGTCCACCTTGAGCTGGCCGCTCGAATTCTTCTCGACCTCTTCCTTGAACACCTCGAACGCTCCCGTGAGCGGGGCCGCGCCTTTGAGCCCCTTGGGCAGCGTGAGCCCGACCTTGATGAGCGTCTGTGCACCCGCGAAGGACGCCAGAAGGGTGAAGGCGATGGCAAACGCCACAGAGCGGAAAGCGGTGAATGATTTCATGGCGGGCCACGAGTGGTATGCACGCGTATTGATTTCGAATAGATTGCAGGATATCCACTAACCCGAGATGGTTCAACCAAATTCCTGAAGCGGACATTCATATGAATGCACCCATCTTCCACATGATTGCCGACGGGCCACGTCCCGTCGCGCCCTTCAGCCATGCAGTCGAGACCGACGGCTGGGTCTTCGTCACGGGGCAGATGCCCAACGAGAGCGACGACCGCAGCAAGCCGCTGCCCGAGGGCATCCGGGCGCAAACCCACCAGGTCATGCGCAACCTGAAACGTGTTCTCGACGGCATCAGGCTGGACTTCAGCCACGTTCTGTTCGCGCGCGTGTACCTTACGCATTTTGAGGAAGACTACGCTGCCATGAACGAAGCCTACGCCTCGTATTTCGCACCGGACCGCAGGCCCGGGCGCACCTGCGTGGGCGTGTCCGGGCTGGCGCTCAAGGCCCGTGTGGAGATCGACCTGGTCGCCAGGCGCTGAGGGTTGCCTGTCATTCATGCGGCTATCTGCCGCCTTGATGACCGAGCCCCGGTTGCGCAATTCGCTCAGTAAAAAGGAATCCGCCGCCCGGCGCGCGGAACTTGCCTGCAGCGCCCGAGAGGGGCTCGAGGGGCACCGCCGTCGGCGTGCCCGCACGCCGGAGCGGCGATCGCCATGCCGAGGTCTCTCGCCGCCCTGGCGCGGGCGCGCAGTGGCAATCCGCGCCGCGGAAGACGCGGGGCACGACGCGGGTTTCGTGGAGCCCTCGACGGGGCGAGGACGCTCGTACTGGAAGATCACGCCTCCGACGATGTCTCGTCAGGTACGGGCGCTGGCGCGCCGACATAAGAGGCGAGATGAGCGCTCAGGTCGCGCGCATCGTCGCCAACGCCGTCGATGAGGCTCGATTTCCGACGCCGCAGGAACGGCAGGCCCGTCACGTACAGGCCCGGCGCCTCCGTCACGACGCCGCCGTCGTGGCGGATGTTGCCCTTGGCGTCGAGCACCGGGACCTCGAGCCAGGAATAGTCGGGGCGAAATCCGGTCGCCCAGACGATCGTCCTGATCCCGGCGCGAACGAGGTCGAACCCGAGCGGCGGCGAGGCTTCGACGCGCGTCGGCTCGGGACGATGCGGGGCCTCGACCGCGTCGTTCACGCCGCTCTCCGCCGCCCACTCGTCGATCGTGTTCAGCAGCCGGTTCTGCTTGAGATCGGCGAGCTCGCACAGATTGCGCAGCGATCCGGAGAACTGGGCCTTGCCGTCGCGGACACCGGCCAGCCGGCCCACGAGCTTGACCCCGAGCGACGTGAGCGCGTTCAGGTCGATGTTGCGCCGGTCGGCATAGCCCGCGAGCTGGAACGAAGGCAGGGCGCGGGCGCGGCGCAGGTTCTCGACCTCGTCGTAGCGTTCGTCGTTCAGGCCCGTCGCGTCCATCCACCACTGGATGTCGCGGCCGCGGTACATCCGCGGCGCGCGCACGTGCTCGCCCACCGCCAGCGTCACCGGACGCCCGGAGCGGTGCAGCTCGTCGGCGATCTGCGCACCGGAGGCGGCGGCGCCGACGACCATCACGCCGCCCGGCGCCAGGCTCCCGGGGTTGCGGTACTGGGCCGTGGTGAGTTGGGCAATGCCCGCCGGGATGTCCTGCGAGAGCTTCGGTACCTGGGCGATGTTGAACGCGCCGGTGGCGAGCACGACTGCCTTGCACTGCCAGCTGCCCTGCCCGGTGACGACCTGGTAGCCGTCGCCGGTGCTGCGCACCGAGGTGGCCGGGCAGTGCGTCCGTATCGGCGGCGACAGCAGCGTCGCATAGCGCTCGATGAACGCGACCGTCTCGGCCATCGTCCGGAAGGCGTCCGGATCGTCGCCCTCGTAGCCGTGGCCCGGCAGCCGGCTTTGCCAGTTGGGCGTGAGCAAGGTCAGCGAATCCCAGCGCTCGGTGCGCCAGGTGTTGGCGACCTCGCCGCGCTCGAGGAGCACGTGGTCGATCGAGCGCTCGGCGAGGCACCAGCTCATAGCCAGCCCGGCCTGGCCCGCGCCGATGACGACGGCAGTCGTTCGCACCGGGCGCGGCGTCTCGTGCCGCGAAGCGGAGCTACGCCACCTCGACCGTGACGTTGGTCGGGTTGGTGATGATGTCGTAGACCGCGGAGCGCTTCTGCGACTGCGCGACGATCGCCTTGATGTCGGCGGGTGAGGCGTCGGCGTCGATCTTGTAGGTCACCTTGATGCCGTCGAAGCCGTTGCGCACGTCTTCATCGACGCCGAGGATGCCACGGATGTCCATGCCGGCCTCGAGCGTCGCCGAGACCGAGCGCAACTGGACCTTGCGCGCCTGGGCGACAGCCGCGACGCCGGCGGTCAGGCAGCTCGCGAGGCCGGCGAGGACGATCTCGACCGGCGTGGCCGCCGCGTCCTGGGCCGCGAAGATCTCGGGATGGTCGGCCTCGAAGATGAACGGCTTCTTGTGCTTCTGCTCGGCGCCCAGGCCATAGAAGCCCTCGATGGTGGAGCGACTGTGCGTGCCGTTGATCCACTCGACGGTCGAGCGCCACTTGAACCTTGCCGCCTCGGGTGTCGCCGCCAACGCCGCCTGTGCGCCGAACAGCGCTTCGACGTTCACGCCGTTGTCGACAGCCTTGTCGGCCGATGTTGTCGCCATGGCTTTCTCCTGGGAGGGTTTCATAGGGGCGAGGAGTTTAGCAAGCGCGATGAAGTCGGCAAGGGTTAGATCGCCTGGTTCAGGCGAGGCTTCCAGAACGGCCGGAACAGCTCGATCTTCGGACAACGGTTCATCACGACCTTCAGCCCCGCCGCCTCGGCCAGGCGGGCCGCCTCGTCGTCGCGCACGCCGAGTTGCGTCCACAGCACCTTGGCGCCGATATCGATCGCCTCGCGCGTGATCGCAGGCAGCGCGTCGGAGCTTCGGAACACCTGCACCATGTCCACCGGTCGATCGATCGCCACCAGCGATTCGTAGACCCGCAGCCCGCGGATCTCGCCCCCGGCTTCGTTGGGATTGACCGGGATCATGTCGTAGCCGGTTTCGTGCAGGACCCTGAGCACGCCATAGCTGAACTTGGTGGGGTCCGGGCTGGCGCCGACCATGGCGATCGTCTTCACCTCCTTCAGGATGGTGGCGAGATAGCCTGCCGGGTAATCCTGGTGATGGTCCATGTAGGCAACGGCCGTCGCGGCGCGTTCTCCAGCGGTGTCGGAATGCAGGGGCTTGAGCTCATGCGGCGCCAGCGGGCTGGCGAAGGGATTGCGGTAGAGCTTGTCGTGACTCTCGACGCCGACGGCCAGGGTGCAGTCGCCCAGGGGCCGGGCAACGCAGAGGAGGACATACCCGTCGCCGAGCTGCCGCCCGTTCAGCGCCACGCCGGCGCGCTGGTCGACCTCGCCCGACAGCAGCTTCGCGGCACAGGAGATGCAGCCGCCGTAGCGGCAGCCATAGGGCAAGGACACGCCCCGCGCCTCGAGCGTGTCGAGCAGCGGCATGCGCTGGTCGGCGCGAAACGTTGCGCCGCCGCGGTTGGCGAGCGTGATCGTGACCTCCATCGCCAGCGCCGGATCGCGTCTAGAGCCAGATATCCGAGCTGCAGTCGCCGCCCGGATAACGCGTTTCGTGGCAGCGGGCGGGGCCGTTGGGCTCCTTGCCGAAGTCGACGAAGAAATCCGGGTTGATCGACATGCCTCCCTTTTCGGCGTCGCAGTCGACCATCAGCATGCAGCCGCCGTTCTGCCGGATGTCGGGATAGAACTGGTTGTCCCAGGTCGAGAACAGCGAGGTGGTGACGTAGAGCCGCTTGCCGTCGAGCGAGAGCTGGATCATCTGCGGCCCGCCGGTGATGCGACGACCGTTGACCACGGGCGCCTTGTTGAGGAGGCCGCCCATCCAGACCTGCCCGGTGAACCTCGGATTCGAGGGATCCGAGATCTCGTATTGCCGGATGTCGCCGTGCAGCCAGTTGCAGAAATAGAGGAACCGGTCGTCCATCGAGATCAGGATCACGCTGATCAGGCCGGGCACGGGGATCGGCCATTCCGGGTGGCGCACGTTCTCGACGTCGATGATCTTTTCCCAGATCCACTCGCCGTCCCGCTTGCACCAGTGGATGATGTTCGACGAGAGGGCGGCGCCGACGAAGCCGTGGCTCGAATCCGGGTTGTGATGAAAGCGGACCTCGAGCGGGACCAGCCCGTCCTCTCCGAGGTACATGGTCTTCTCGACGCGCTTGGCCTTGAAATCCCAGAAGTGGATCTCGCGGCCGTACTTGAGCTGGCCGACTTCCTCGAGGTCGAAGCCCGGCATGAAGGTGTTCGGCGCCGCCCATTCGGAGGAGACCATCACGTTGTGGCGCGGCTGGTACCAGAAGTCGTAGTTGAACTTCATGCCGCCCAGGTCGTTCTCCCATCGCCCAACGATCTCGAAGTTCTCGTTCAGGTGCAGGAAGCCGCCCGGTGCGTTGCCGCGCGCGTCGCCGAGCATCGAGATGATGATGTCGGAGCCGAGGCA
>JBDTUG010000180.1:0-7499 GCA_040007855.1 Caldimonas sp. | reverse complement strand
ACGACGCGACCGTCCTCGCCGGCACCCAGGGCATGCGCAACCACCAGAAGACCGATCGCATGCTCGGCATCGCTGCCGAGCAGAAGCTGCCGGTGGTGCTGTTCGCCGAAGGCGGCGGCGGGCGGCCGGGCGACGTCGACGTGCCGGTAGTCGCCGGTCTGCACGTCCCGACCTTCGCCAGTTTCGCCCGGCTATCGGGCCGTGTTCCGGTGCTCGGCATCGCCGCCGGACGCTGCTTTGCCGGCAACGCCGCCTTGCTCGGCTGCTGCGACACGATCATCGCCACGCGGGCGAGCTCGATCGGCATGGGCGGCCCGGCGATGGTCGAAGGCGGCGGCCTCGGCAGCTTTCGCCCCGAGCAGATCGGGCCGAGCGAGGTGCAGTCGCGCTCGGGCGTGATCGACGTGCTCGTCGCCGATGAAGCCGAGGCGGTGGCCGTCGCAAAGCGCTATCTCTCGATCTTCCAGGGTCCGCTCGACGGCGGGCAGGGCGGCGATCCAGCCCGCCTGCGCGACCTCCTTCCGGCCAGCCGGTTGCGCGTCTACGAGATCCGCGCGGTCGTGCAGGCGATCGTCGACACCGGCTCCGCGATCGAGCTGCGCGCCGGCTTCGGCGCCGGCGTGTTCACCGCGCTGGCTCGGATCGACGGCCGGCCGGTCGGCGTGCTCGCCAGCAACCCCGCCCATCTCGGCGGGGCGATCGACGCCGACGCCGCCGACAAGGCGGCGCGCTTCATGCAGCTCTGCGACGCGCACGGCCTGGCGATCGTCTCGCTGGTCGATACGCCCGGCTTCATGGTCGGCCCGGAGATCGAGGCGCGCGGCCAGGTCCGGCACGTGAGCCGGATGTTCGTCGTCGCGGCGCAACTCCGGGTTCCCGTCGTCGCCGTCATCCTGCGCAAGGCCTATGGCCTCGGCGCGATGGCGATGGCCGCCGGCGGCCTGCACGCGCCGCTCGCCACCGCTTCCTGGCCGAGCGGCGAGTTCGGGGCGATGGGGCTGGAAGGCGCCGTCGAGCTGGGCTTTCGCAAGGAGCTCGAAGCCGTGAGCCCCGGGCATGAGCGCGAGGCGCTGCGGGAGCGGCTGGTCGCGGCCCAGTACGCCAAGGGCAGGGCGATCAACCTGGCGGCGACGCTCGAGATCGACACCGTGATCGACCCGGCCGATACCCGGGCCTGGCTGGCGAGTGTCCTGGCGGCGGCCCGGCCGGCCGAGCCGGGCGGGCGCTTCATCGATCCGTGGTGAGCAAGGGTCGCGTTCGACGCGACCGGCGCTTCAAAGCGAGTCGGCGAAGGCCTCGGCCGAGGAGTCGGGCCAGTGGCGGGCCTGGAGGGCCGGATGGGCGGCTTCGTAGCCGATCGCGAAGCCGTCGCCGTCGATGGCCGACGAGGCGTCCGGCGCCGCGGCCGACTGGACGCCGGCGAGATACCAGCGCTTCACGTCCTCGACCCAGTTGCCATCGTTCGCCATCGTCTTCCCCTCGCGGGATCGGAGCCTGCCAATCCGTGCGCTGCACTCTCGCTTCGCCCGGGTGAGCTGACTATCGGCCAAGCCAGCGACTGGCGGTAGGCGCCAGACTACATCGAGGGGGCGAGCGCGAATTTAGTCGCGCGACATGACGCGTTGGCGACACGGTGGCGGCGCGACGAACCGCGCGTCGCCGTCCGCCGGTCGCCGGAGCCGGTCGCCGTCGCTCGCAACCCGCCTGCCTACCCGGCACAATCGAGCTACCCCGCGCCGCCGGCGCCGACCGCCTATTCGCCCCCACCCCAGCCATGTCGTCGAGCGCCCCGCTGTCCAACCGGCGCCTGTCGGCGGTCGCCGGCAACAACCGAGCGCAACCACCGCACGGCGATCACCGGCTAGGGTCGGCGTCCGTCTCGACAACGGCACGATCCGCAGCTTCCTGCGCGAGCAGATCCTCGGCCTGCGGGTCGGCGACCGGGTCCGCGTCGCCTCCGGGACGTTTCGCCGGGTCTGACATGCGCGAGCCGGCCGCGCCGCACCGATGACCGGCCCCTCCGGAACGATCCGGATCGGCGTCGGCGGATGGGTCTTCCCGCCCTGGCGCAGCAATTTCTATCCGCCGGGGCTGGCCCAGAAAGACGAGCTGGGCCATGCCAGCCGGCAGCTCACCGCGATCGAGATCAACGCGACCTACCATCGCCTGCAGAAGCCGGCGAGCTTCGCCAAATGGCGCGACGCGACGCCACCCGGCTTCGTCTTCAGCGTCAAGGGCTCGCAGTACGTGACCAACCGGCGCGTTCTGGGCGACGCCGGCGAGGCGATCGGGCGCTTCATGGCGAGTGGGGTGGAGGAGCTCGATGCGAAGCTCGGACCGATCGTCTGGCAGTTCGCGACCACCAAGGTGTTCGACCCCGACGACTTCGAAGCCTTCCTGCGTCTGTTGCCCGCCAAGCTGGGCGGGCGGGCGATCCGCCATGCGGTCGAAGTGCGCCACCCCAGCTTCATGACGCCGCAGTTCCTCGCCCTGGTGCGCAGCTGCGGCGTGGCGACGGTGTTCGCCGATTCCGACAAGTACCCGTCGTTTGCCGACATCAGCGGCGACTTCGTCTATGCGCGGCTGATGAAGACCGAGCCACATCAGCCGAGCGGCTATCCGGCCGGGCAGATTGTTCGCTGGGCAGAGTCCGCCCGGGTCTGGGCGGGGGGCGGCGAGCCGGAGGGATTGCCTCGGATCGAGCCCGCCGCGCCGGCCGCAAGCTCCGGGCCGCGCGACGTGTTCGCCTTTTTCATCAGCGGCGCCAAGGAGCGCGCGCCGGCTGCTGCCGTGGCCACGTTGCAGCAGCTCGCGACGGCGAACCCGTAGCCGTCCGTCGCGGCCATGAAAAAGGCCCCGCTCCTGCCCGGAGGCAGCGAGCGAGGCCTCTCGCCTCTTCAGAATCAGGCGCCCCGGTTTCGCCCGAACAGGAAGGTGGCGATGGCGAGGATGATGAAGACGACGAAGAGGATCTTGGCGATGCCGGCAGCGCCGGCAGCGATGCCGCCGAAGCCGAACAGCGCCGCGATCAACGCGATCACGAAAAATACGACGGCATAGTGAAGCATGTGGATCTCCTGGTTGCGCCGCGCCCGCTGGGAAGCGGCAGGCTGCTGCGGTAGGGCTATCTTCGCCAGGTCGCGGGCTCGCCGCGATAGGCTGCGCGGCGGAGAGCGTGTCGGGTGCGCGGGGGACGCGCTGTCGGACGGCTCCGACGCGGCCGGGCCGGCGCACGCCGTGCCACACTCGCCGATCACGCTCTCCTGCTGCCCTTCCTACCGATGAGCGATCCGACCACAGACGCTTCGGCGTTCCCGCCGCCGTCGCCTGTCGCGGTGCCCGAGCGGCCGCCCCGGCCGGCGGCCACCATCGTCGTCGTCCGAGACGGCGCGGCCGGCCTCGAGGTTCTGCTTTCGCGCCGGGCCGATGGCATCGACCACACCAGCGGCGCCTGGGTCTTCCCGGGCGGCATCGTCGACGCCTGCGATCGCGATGCCCACTCCGCCTGCTTCGGCATCGACGACGCCGAAGCCAGCGCCCGGCTCGGCCTGGCCGCCGGCGGCCTCGACTTCTACGTCGCGGCGATCCGCGAGTGCTTCGAGGAATCGGGCCTGCTGTTCGGCCGCGGCCCGGGCCTCGAAGCGAGCGGAGACGCGCTCGACGGCGCTGCCGCGGCCCGCCTCGCGCCCTGGCGCGGCGCGATGCACCGCCGCGACCACGGCATCGACGAGTTGTGCGCGAAGGAGGGCATCCGCCTCGACGCCGGCGCGCTCACCTACCTCAGCCACTGGCTGACGCCGCTCGCCCGGGCCAAACGCTACGACACGCGCTTCTTCATCGCCGCCGCGCCGGTCTCCCAGGTCGCCCTGTTCGACGGGACCGAGATGGTCGAGCAGCTCTGGATCGGCCCGGCCGAGGCGCTGGCACGCAGCAAGACCCTGAAGCTGCTCACGCCGACCCACAAGACGCTCGAGCTGATCTCGACCTTTGCCGACGTCGCCGCGCTCAAGGCCTGGGCGGCGCAGCCGCGCAGCGTGCCGCTGACGATGCCGCGCGTGGCGGTCGGCAGCCAGGGCCCGCGCCCCGTCATGCCCGACGAGCCGGCCTACGCCGAGCTGGGCCGCATCGATCCGGCCGGCCACGGCAACGAGTCCTACGACATCGTCACCGATCGGCCGGTGCGCCTCTCCGGGCGGGTGATCCGCGTCACCGCCGGCAACGGCAGCATGATGACCGGCCCAGGCACCAACACCTATCTGGTGGGCGGCGGAGGGGGCAACGAATGGGCGGCGATCGATCCCGGTCCGGCCCTCGACGCGCACGTCGAGGCGATCCTCGCCGCCGCGCCCGGCCCGATCACCCGCATCTTCGCGACCCACACCCACCACGACCATTCGCCGGCAACGGTGGCGCTCAAGGCGCGCACCGGCGCGGTCGTGCACGGTCTGGCGGCACGGCATCGCGAATGGCAGGACGGGACCTTCGCACCCGATGTCACCCTGCACGGCGGCGAGCGGATCGAGCTCGTGCCCGGCACCACTCTGGCGGCGATCCACACCCCGGGCCATGCCTCGAATCATCTGTGCTACTTGCTCGAGGAAGAGAAGCTCCTCTTCACCGGCGACCACGTGATGCAGATGTCGACCGTCGTCATCAACCCGCCCGACGGCGACATGCGCGCCTACGTCGAGTCGCTCCGCTCGCTGCTGGGCCTCGACCTCGACTGGCTGGCGCCCGGACACGGCTTCCTGATGCCCGAGCCGCGCCAGGCGATGGAAAAGATCATCGCCCACCGGCTCGGCCGCGAAGCCAAGGTGCTAGCGGCGCTGCGAACGTTGGCGCCGGCGACGACGAGCGCCCTGCTCGAGCGCGTCTACGCCGACGTGCCGGCGCGGCTGCACCCGATGGCAATGCGCTCGCTCACCGCGCACCTGCTGAAGCTGCGCGACGACGGCGTCGCCGCCGAGCACGAGGGCGAGTGGGCGTTGCGCCCGGGCAAGCTCGAAGTGACACCGCCTGTGCCCCCGGAATACGGTCGGCTAGACTGAATTTTTGCGACCGGATCGGCCGAAGGGGGACAGGCCACCGGCGCCGTGAGCTGACGCATGCTGCCATTCGCACGCGCCGGTCGAGCGCTCACCACAACCCGAACAAGCACGGACAGGATGGCGAAATGAACTGCCGGACAACTCTTTCGTTTCGCGGCGCGACCGCGATCGCGGCCAGCGCGGCCTTGGCGCTGGCCGCCTGTGGCGGCGGTGGCGATTCGGCCGCGCCGCCGATCGTCCCGGCGACGCTGGTGCTCACCGGCACCGCCGCGACCGGCGTGGCGATTGCCAGCGGAACGATCGAGGCGCGCTGCGCCGCCGGCAACGGCGGCACGACGACGGCGGTCGACGGCAGCTTCACGGTCACGATCACCGGCGGCGCCTTGCCGTGTGTCCTGCGCGTCACCGCCGGCGCCACGGTCCTGCATTCGCTCGCCACCGGCAGCGGCGCCAGCGCCCGCGCCAACATCACCCCGGCGACCGAGCTGGTCGTCGCCCGCCTTGGCGGCATCGTTCCGGCCACCTACTACGCCAGCTTCGACCGCAACGCGGTCGTCGGGCTGACCGCGGCCGCGGCGACGGCAGCCTCGTCGGCGGTCGTCGAGTCGCTGCGTGCCGGGGTCGACTTCAGCGGCGTCGCCAACCTGCTCGGAGGGGCGCTGGTCGCCGCCAATGGCAGCGTTGCCGGCGACGCCTACGACCAGCGGCTCGACGCGCTGAAGGCGCGGCTGGCGACGGCGAGCATCACCCTGGCCGAGCTGGCGCAAAGCATCGCGTTCGCCGCGCCGGCCGGGCTCCCTGCGCTCCGCAGCTCCGCGGCTTCCCTGCCGCCCGAGCTGCTGCTGGCAGCCGCGGCGGCCAACTGCGCGTCGCTACGCAGCGGCCGCTACCGCGTCGTCGTCAACGAAGACGGCGGCACGGCGGCATCGACCGAGGTCGTCGTCTTCGACGCGGCCACCCTGACGGTCGTGGGCAGCGGCGGCACGCCCAACCAGCTGGTGGCCACCGGCCCCTGCACCTACACCAATCCAGCCGGCGGCGAGGTCGCGGTAAGCCGGGCGGGAGTGGTCATCTCCCGCGTCGGCGGCAACGCCGGTCTGGTCGGCGCCGTTTTCTTTCCCGAGCAGGCGCACGCCCTCACCGAGCTGACCGGCGACTACAACGCGCTGGCCTTCGACCGCACCTCCACCAACGGGCCGATCCACCTCACCTCGAGCACCTTCGGCCTGGACCTGGCGGGCAAGGTATCGGCGCTCAACTTCTGCGACGACCTGCGCACCTGCGTCGCCTCGACGGTGGCGACCCTGCCCGACCTGCGCCTCTCGCCGAATGCCGGCGGCGGCTTCGATCTCACCAACACCACCGCCGGCTACGTCGACCGCGCCTTCGCCTACCGCGCCGGCGGCGGCGAGCTGATGCTGGTGCTTCTGGCCAAGGCCGGTCACATCACCTTCGCGACCGCGAACCTGCCGGTCAACCTGCCGGCGGTCGGCCGGGTCCAGACCTTCTGGAACATGTTCATCGGTGCCCAGTACACCGCTGCCGCGGCGCTCAACCTGTCGCGCAACACGGTGGTCTCGGCCGACGCCGCGAACGGCAGCTTCGTTCGCGCAGCAGTGCAGAACTTCGCCACCAACGCGACCCGGCCGGAGACGGTGAAGATCAACAGCCTGCGCGCCGGCTACAACCAGCGCCTGCCTGCCAACGGCGTTCTGCACAGCGACGGCGGCATGTCGAACGTGCTCGAGTTCATCGCGCTGACGATGCGCGGCATGGACCTGTCGGTACTGGTGCTGCCGGCCAGCAACCAGATGGGCTTCTCGGTCCTTCAGTAGCCGCCGGACCGGCTTGCGGTCACGGCTGCGGGGCCGGCGTTCGGCGCGGCGCAGCCGGACCGCCGCCAGGTCGGCGGCGGCCTCCGCCCGGACGGCGAACCCTACATGCTGCGCCGGTACTGCCCGCCGACCTCGAACAGGGCGTCGGTGATCTGGCCGAGCGAGCAGACCCGCACCGCCTCCATCAGTACCTCGAACACGTTGCCGTTGGCGATCACCGTGTCCTTCAGGCGCTGCAGCGCGGCCGGCGCCTTGCCGGCGTGGCGCGCATGGAATGCGGCCAGACGGCGCAGCTGGCTCTGCTTCTCGGCCTCGGTCGAGCGCTGCAGCTCGACCTGCTCGGGAGCGGCATCGCCGTGCGGGTTGCGGAAGGTGTTGACGCCGACGATCGGGTACTCGCCCGAGTGCTTCAGCATCTCGTAGTGCATCGACTCTTCCTGGATCTTGCCGCGCTGGTAGCCGGTTTCCATGGCGCCCAGCACGCCGCCGCGCTCGGCGATGCGCTCGAATTCGGCGAGCACGGCTTCCTCGACCAGCTCGGTCAGCTCGTCGATGATGAACGAGCCCTGGTTCGGGTTCTCGTTCTTCGCCAGGCCCCATTCGCGGTTGATGATCA
>JBDTUG010000179.1:0-7517 GCA_040007855.1 Caldimonas sp. | reverse complement strand
GGCTGCCGTTGTCGTCGCGCGAGATCACCTGCAGCTTCTTGCCGAGCACGCCGCCCGCCGCGTTGACCTCCTCGACTGCCAGCTCCCAGCCCTTCTTGTACGGTTCGAGGAAGGCCGGCTGCGCCTTGTAGCTGTTGATCTCGCCGATCTTGATCGTGTCCTGCGCGAGCGCCGGCAGCGGGACGGCGAGGGCCGCAAAAGAGGCGGCGAGGACGAGGCGTTTCAGCATGAGAGCTCCTGGGGAAATGGCGAAGGCGGTGGCGCGGTGGCAAGATCGCGCGTCGCCAAGGGGGAAACGTGATGAAGCATCCCGGCTTGCCGGGATTCGACGCGATGACGCGCCGCGAGGGCTACGACGAGGGGGCCGAGCGGAGCTGGCCGGCGAACGCCGTGGTCGAGACGCACGAGCATCCGTTCGCGGTGAAGGCGATCGTCGTCGCGGGCGAGATGTGGCTCACCGAAGGCGGCACGACCCGTCACCTGCGCCCGGGCGACCGTTTCGAGCTCGCCCGCGCGGCCCCTCACGCCGAGCGCTACGGCGCCGAGGGCGCCACCTGCCGGGCGGCGCGCCGGCACCGGGCGGAGTGAGCAGCGGCCGGGCAGCATCGACGCTCAGACCGCGATGTCGCTCGACTGGACGCGCTTCACCCCGGCCTTGGTCATCTTGTCCCAGGCCGCCTTGAGCGAGCCATTGAGGTCGATGCCGCGCGAGGCGTCTTCGATCACCGCCGCCTTGAAGCCGGCCTTGCGCGCGTCGAGGGCGGTCCAGGCGACGCAGAAATCGGTGGCCAGCCCGCACACGTAGACGCTGTCGACGCCGTGCGCCTTGAGGTAGGCGGCCAGGCCGGTCGAGGTCTTGCCGTCGGCCTCCATGAAGGCCGAATAGCTGTCGGTCGACTGGTGGTAGCCCTTCCTGATGATGAGCTGCGCCTTGGGCAGGGCCAGGTCTTTCAGCAGGGCGGCGTCGGCCGAGCCCTGGACGCAGTGATCCGGCCAGAGCACCTGGTTGCCGTAGGCCAGCCTGGTCGACTCGAACGGCTTCTTGCCGGAATGCGCCGAGGCGAACGAGACGTGGCCCGGGGTGTGCCAGTCCTGGGTGACGACGACGTTCTCGAACGCCGCCGAGAGCTTGTTGATGATCGGCACGACCTGCTCGCCGTCCTTGACCGGCAAGGTGCCACCGGTGACGAAGCAGTTCTGCACGTCGATCACCAGCAAGGCACTTTTCGCGTCGGGCTTGAGCGGCGCCGCGGCGAACGCGCCGGGCACCGCGCCGAGGCCGACGAGGCCGGCGAGGCCGGCGTGGCGAACGAATTCCCTGCGTTGCATGAGCATCATGGGGCCCTCCCAGGCGTGTGGACAGATCGTGCGGCCCGTGCACTCATCGTGCCAAGCGGCCGTTCGCCAACGCTAGCGCTGACCGTCGAACTTCGCAATCTCGTCTGCCCGCAATCCGCCGACCCGGGCGTGCGGGCGCGGCCCGGTGGTCATCGCAATGACGAGCAGCATCTCGTCGGGTCGCGGCGCATCGGCCACGCGTACCTCGAGGCTGTCGAAGTGGCTGCGCACGTAGGCGGCGACGCGGTGGTGGATCGGCACGTCGATGACGCTGCCGGCGGCACCGATCTTGGTCGTCGAGGGGACGATCGCGTGCGAGCCCTCGAGCAGGTCGCGCATGCCGTAGCCGCCCGGCACGTGCCAGAGCGCGCCGTGCTCAAGCTCGCCGGCCAGGCCGATCAGCGCTCCCTTGCCGTAACCCTCGATCCGCGCCGCGCCGCCGAGCGCCTCGACCAGCCGCGCCGCCATCTCTCGGCCGAGCGGCTTGAGCGCTTCCATCATCGCCACGATGTCCTCGACATAGCGCCCCGCGTAGGGGTTGCGGACGACGGCGGCCGCGCTGCCGCGGCGCAGCGGTGACGCCAGGCGCGGCCCGTTGTCGTGCCAGACGTCCTCGACGCTGACCACCAGCTTGCGGACGTCGACCTCGGGAAGGGTGGGGCTGGCGGGGTAGTGCATGGCGCCGATTCTGGGCGATCCCGGGCACGATGGCTGCCCCGGAATACGATCGATGCGCCGGCCACGCCGGCGAAAAGCGATGACCGACCCGCTCCAGTCCTATTTCAAGAAGCGCGACTTCAAGATCACCCGCGAGCCCCGGGGCGGCAAGCCCTCGGCACGCGGCGCGCTGTCGTTCGTGATCCAGAAGCACGCCGCCAGTCGCCTCCACTACGACTTCCGCCTCGAGCTCGACGGCACGCTGAAAAGCTGGGCAGTGCCCAAGGGGCCGAGCCTCGACCCGGCCGACAAGCGGATGGCCGTGCACGTCGAGGACCACCCGATCGACTACGGCGGCTTCGAAGGCGATATCCCGCCCGGCCAGTACGGTGCCGGCTCGGTGATCGTCTGGGACCGCGGCACCTGGGAGGCGAGCGGCGACCCGCGCGCCGGCTACGCCGCCGGCAAGCTCAAGTTCCGCCTTCACGGCGAGAAGCTCTCCGGCGGCTGGACGCTGGTGCGCATGCACGGCCATGGCAACGAACGCCAGGAGCCCTGGCTGCTGATCAAGGAGCGCGACGACGCGGCGCGACCGGCGGGCGAGTACAGCGTGGTCGAGGCCGAGCCGGGCAGCGTACTGTCGGACCGGACGCTTCCGGACAAGCCGGCGAAGGCGAAGGCCCGGGCGGCGGCAAAGCCCGCCCCGGCCAGGTCCTCCGAAGCGAAGCCGGCCGCGGCAAAGACCGCCGCTTCGAAGCCGACCGAGGCGAAGAGACCCGCCGCGACGCGGGCGCCCGCCGTGAAGGACGCCGGCCGCCCGAAGCGCGGCGCTGCCGCGCCGTTCGCGCTGCCGGCGGGCGCGAAGAAGGCCGCCCTGCCGGCCACGCTCTCGCCGCAGCTCGCGACCCTGGCCGCCGACGTGCCGGGCGACGCGGGCTGGATCTACGAGATCAAGTTCGACGGCTATCGCCTGCTCGCGCACGTCGACGCCGACGCGGTCCGGCTGTTCACCCGGCGCGGCAACGACTGGACCTCGCGCCTGCCGGGCCTGGCGGCGGCGGTGCAGGCGCTCGGCATCGGCTCGGGCTGGCTCGACGGCGAAATCGTGGTCACGGGCAGCAACGGCGCGCCCGACTTCAACGCCCTGCAGAACGCCTTCGATTCGGCCCGCACCGAGTCGATCCGGTACTACCTGTTCGACCTGCCCTTCTACGCCGGCCACGACCTGCGCAGCGTGCCGCTGATCGAGCGGCGCGCCCTGCTCGCCCGACTGCTCGAGAAGGCGCCGCAGGAGCGCATTCGCTTCAGCGAGAGCTTCGACGCCAGCCCGGCCGAGCTGCTGCACAACGCCTGCCGGATGCGCCTCGAGGGGATGATCGGCAAGCGCGCCGACTCGCCCTACGTTTCGCAGCGCAGCCTCGCCTGGATCAAGCTCAAGTGCACCCAGCGCCAGGAGTTCGTGATCGGCGGCTGGACCGATCCGAAAGGCTCGCGCACCGGTGTCGGCTCGCTGCTGCTCGGCATCCACGACGAGACCGGCAAGCTCCGTTTCGCCGGCGGCGTCGGCAGCGGCTTCGACGAGAAGACGCTCGCCGCCCTGCGCAAGGCGCTCGATGCCCGGGCCAGCGAGGCGACGCCCTTCTTCGAGAAGGCGCGCGACGTCAAGGGCCACTGGGTCCGGCCCGAGCTGGTCGCCGAGGTGTCGTTCGGCGAATGGACGCCCGACGGTCGGATCAGGCACGCCGTCTTCCACGGCCTGCGCGACGACAAGTCGGCGCGCGCCGTCACGCGCGAGCGACCGGCCGAGATCGCCGACGTGGCGCCTGCCGCCAAGGCCGGCGCAGCAAGTAAGAACCGCGCCGCCTCACCGGGTGCCAGGGCGGCGCCGGCCGCCGCCCCCGCGCCCGCGGCAACACTCGCTCCGACCAAGACCGCGAAGAAGGGCGGCGCCGTCGCCGAGGTCGAGGGCATTCGGATCAGCCATCCCGAGCGGGTGATCGACCCGTCGACCGGCATCACCAAGCTCGACGTCGTCAACCACTACCTCGCGGTCGCCCGAGTCATGCTGGCGCACCTGAGGAAGCGCCCGGTGGCACTGGTGCGCGCGCCGGCCGGGATCGACGGCCACCTGTTCTTCCAGAAGCACGCCGAGTCGTTGAAGATCCCCGACCTGCGCCAGCTCGACCGGGCGATCTCGCCCGATCACAAGCCGATGGTCGAGGTCGACTCCTTCACCGCGCTGATCGGCGCGGCGCAGGCCAACGTGATCGAGTTCCACACCTGGAATGCGACCACCCGCGACACCACGAAACCCGACCGGATGATCTTCGACCTCGATCCCGGGGAAGGCGTCGGCTGGAAGCAGATCCAGGAGGGCACCGAGCTGACCCGGGCGCTGCTCGCCGAGCTGGGCCTGGTCGCGTTCCTGAAGACGAGTGGCGGCAAGGGTCTGCACGTGGTGGTGCCGATCGCGCCGAAGGAAGACTGGGATACCGTCAAGGCGCTCTCCAGGGCGATCGTCGAGCACATGGCCACCATCATTCCGGAGCGCTTCGTCGCCAGGAGCGGGCCGAAGAACCGGGTCGGCCGGATCTTCGTCGACTACCTGCGCAACGGCTTCGGCGCCACCACCGCCTGCGCCTGGTCGGCACGCGCCCGGCCCGGCCTCGGCGTCTCCGTGCCCTGCGCCTGGGACGAACTCGGCATGCTGACCGGCGGCGCGCACTGGACGATCCGCACCCTGCAGGAGCGGCTCGAGGAACGCGCGGATCCCTGGCACGACTACGCCAAGACGCGGCAGACGCTGGTCAAGGCGGGGAAGAAGCTAGGCGTGCTCTGAGAGCGTGCGCGCGTACTGCAACCTCACATCGCCCCGACGCCCCGGGCTCGCGAGCGCGCGGCGAAAGGGCTTTGCGCACCCGGCACAATCCCTTGCCATGACCGAGCCGATCCACGTCGTCGACGCGACGATGTTCTGGAGCGCGACCGGCGGCGGCGTGCGGCGCTATCTGCTGACCAAGCACGCATGGCTGGCGCGGCAGCCGGGCTGGCGACACACGATCGCCGTGCCCGGCGACGGCGACGGCAGGGGCGCCGGTACCGCGCTTCTGCCTTCACTGCCGCTGCCGGGCAGCGGCGGCTACCGGCTGCCGCTGCGCCGCTCGGCGATCGCGCGCGTCCTGCGCGGCCTGGGCCCCGACCTGATCGAAGCGGGCGACCCGTACCGCGTCGCCTGGGGCGCGCTCGACGCCGCCCGCGCGCTCGCCGTCCCGGCCGTCGCGACCTGTCACTCGAACCTCGAGGCGCTGGCCCGCCTGGCGGCCGGGCGCCGGCTCGGCGGCGCGGCGGCCCGGCTGGCGCGGCGCTACGCGAAGCACGTCTACAGCGGCTTCGACCTCGTGCTGGCACCCAGCCGCAGCATGCGCCGCCACCTGCTCGACTGGGGCGTCGAGCGGGTCGCCTGGCAGCCGCTCGGCGTCGACTGCGCGGTGTTCCATCCGGGCTGCGCGTCGACCGCGTGGCGGGCCCGGCACGGCATCGCCGAAGACGCGCGGCTGCTCGTCTACGCGGGCCGCTTCGCCCCCGAAAAGCATCTCGACGTGCTCGCCGACGCCGTCGAGCGGCTCGGCGCGCCGTACCTGCTGGTCGCGATCGGCGCCGGGCCGACGCCGCCGCCGGCCGGTGCCCGGGTGCGCGTCGTGCCGTTCCTCGCCGAGGCGGCCGCGCTGGCCGAGGCGCTGGCGAGCGCCGACGCCTTTGTGCATGCGGGCGACCAGGAGACCTTCGGCCTTTCCGCGCTCGAAGCGATGGCCTGCGGCACCCCGGTCGTGCTGCGCCAGGCGGAGGGGCTGGCCGAACTGGCCGAGGGACCCGGCGGCCGCGCGGTCGCCGCCGGCACCGGCAGCGCCTTCGCGGCGGCGATCGCCGCGCTGTTCGAGAGCGATCTCGCGGTCGAGCGCGGCGCCGCCCGCACGCGCGCCGAGGCGAGCGACTGGGAGCGCGTCCTGCCCGACCTGCTCGGCCACTACGAACGGCTGATCGGCCGCGATCCGGCGCCGACCGCGGCCGGCTCCAGGGCGCGCTTCGAGTCGGCCGCGCTGCCGCCCGCCCGATGAGCGAAGGTCCCACGACGAGCGGCAGCTTCGCCGCGGAGCGCTTCGTCTGCGTCGTGATGCATGACGTCGCCCCGGCGACGCGTGCCGCCTGCGCGCGCACCCTCGCCGCCGTCGCCGCCGTCGCCGACCTGCCCGTCACCCTGCTCGCCGTGCCGCAGTACCACGACCAGCCGCCGACGCCCGATCTCGAGGAGTGGCTGGGCGGGCGCAGTCGCAAGGGCGACGAGATCGCCCTGCACGGCTGGAACCATCGCGACGACTTGGCGCCCGTCGGCACCCTCGACCTGCTGCGCCGGCGCCTCTACACCCGCGGCGAAGGCGAATTCTGGGCGCTCCCCGAAGACGAGGCGAAGCGCCGCCTCGACGCTGGCATCGACTGGTTCGCCAGCCAGGGCTGGCCGCTCGCCGGCTTCGTCGCCCCGGCCTGGCTGCTAGGGCCCGGCGCCTGGGCGGCGCTGGCCGCGAGCGGGCGCTTCGAGTACACCGCCACCCTGCGCCAGATGGTCCACCTGCCGGGCCGCAGGGCCGTCAACAGCCAGAGCGTTGTCTACAGCACCTCGAGCGGCTGGCGGCGCCAAAGCTCGTTGCTCTGGAACGGCGTCGTCGCCCGCCTCGAGCGCGCCAACCCCGTGCTGCGCATCGAGCTGCATCCGCGCGACGCCGACTTCTCCGAGGTGCGCAGGTCGTGGCAGGCCATCCTGGAACGCGCCCTGCGCGATCGCCGCGCCAGCACCGTGGCCGACTTCATGCGCCACAACCGCGCCGGCGGCGCCACCACTGTCGCGCCGTCGACGCAGGCGCCGACCACCCAGTGGCAGGCGACGACTACAGCAGATTGAAGCTGACGGCGGCGGTGAGCGCGCCGATCAGCGCGCCGACCACGACGTCGCTCGGGTAGTGCAGCCCGAGGACGACGCGCGAGAACGCGACCAGCACCGTGAACGGCCAGACGATCCACCCCAGGATCGGGTAGTAGACCGTCAGGATCAGGCTGCACGCCACCGAGTGCAGCGTGTGCCCGCTCGGGAAGCTGAACTCGTCGAGCGACGGCGTGCATTCGCGAAAGCCGGCGCAGGCGCGGAACGGGCGCGGCCGGGCGATCCAGCGCTTGACGATCTGGGCGATCGTGATGTTGACGATGCCGACGCCGATCATCCGCACCGAGGCGGAGGCGCCGACCTGGCCGCCCGCCCACGGCAGGCAGGCGACGACGGCGTACCAGATCCAGCCGTCGCCGATCCTGCTGACCGCGTTGAGGACCCGGACCACCCAGGCGCGCGTCGAAGCGCCGTGCATCCAGAGCGCGACCAGGCGCTCGCGCTCGATCCAGGCGGCGACGCGCTCGTCGGAGTACCTTCGTGCTGCGCACTCCGGTATTCGCCCTTGGGGCGGCCCGGCGGGCTCATC
>JBDTUG010000178.1:0-7528 GCA_040007855.1 Caldimonas sp. | reverse complement strand
ACTGCTTCGAGGAATACAACGCCCACACCGACCCGAGCGGCCGCTACTTCACGCTTTACAAGCGCTGGCACCTGATCGGCCTGGAGGTCGGCATGTCGGTGGCGAGCGTGGCCCTGCGCGGCGAAGCGACCGGCGTCGCGACCTGCTGGAACGCCGACGTCGTCGCCACCGCCAAGAAAGACCTGAAGCCCGGCGACCTGCTCGACGGCGAAGGCGGCTATACGGTCTGGGGCAAGCTCCTGCCGGCCGAAACCTCGCAGCGCCTGGGCGGCCTGCCGCTCGGCCTGGCCCACGACGTCAAGGTGACGCGCGCCGTGAACAAGGGGCAGAGCCTGAGCTGGTCGGACGTGGCGATGGACACCACGACGGCGGCCTACAAGGTGCGCCGCGCGATGGAGTCGATGTTCGCAGCGCCGTTGCTGAAGACCGCGTGATCGCCCTGCTGATCCGCGGCGCCGAGGTGTATGACGGCTCCGGCGCGCCGACGTGGCGGCGGTCGACACCCGGGTCGCCTGAGAATTGCTTTCAAACGCCGCTGGTGCTAGCCTCATCCTCCCCTTCGAGGAGGCACCATGGCGCAAACCTGGCTGAATCGGGCGCTGCCCTTTCTGCTCGTCCTGTACGAGGGAGCGGCCCTGGCGAGTGGCACGGTCATCGTGCATACGGATGGCGGCATTACCCATCTTCAACCGCCTGGAAATGGGTTCAACAGCAATCAGAATGCCACCTCATCCGGGCTGACTGCGGTCACGAGGAGCGTGACGGGTTCCGCTCAAGGATTTCCCTTCGGCGGAGGCCTAGTCTCCACCGGCGGGACGGCCAGTGGAACGGCCGCCGACGGATTGCTGCAGGCCTATTCGTCGAGCAACGTATTCGTGAGCCCTTTCCCGGTCGCGGGAGCCTACAACGGCGCCAACAGCTTTGCGGATACCAAGGTGAGCTGGGATGATTTTCTGACCGTCACATCCGGCGTCGTTCCCTCCCATTCGGCGTTGACTGTTCATGCGAGCCTGCTCCTGAGCGGTTCGCTGGTGGGGGCTCCCGACACCGACACTGCATTCCGGATTCTGGGAACCGGTGTCGGCCCCGGACCGAACAGTTTCTTCACCGGCACTCTGCCCTGCAGCCTGGGCTGGTGCGAGGCGCTGATCAACGGCGTTGCGCCCGCCGGGCAGTCGAGCTTCTCATCGGTTCCAGTGATCCTTCACACATTTTCGAACACGGCCACAGGTTTGCATTTCTCCCTGGAGGTGGACAGCCGGGTGGGCGTAACGGTTCTGTATGGAGCCGCCGCCACTTCGGCGATTGCCACGGCAGACTTCGGACATTCGCTCGGCTGGGGCGGCATTTCGGGGATCACCATCGATGGCACCGGCGCATCGCTTGCCAACTACACGCTTTCCTCGGCCGACGGTTTCGACTACTCGCATGCGGTGGTGGCAGTCCCGGAGCCGGAGAGCTATGCGATGCTGCTGGCAGGTTTTGGCATCCTCGGTCTGGCGGCACGCCGCTCCCGGCGTAAGTCTCTTTCGGGCTGACCCCGCGCCGCAATTTTGGTCGACGTTGCGCACGTCAGCGAAGCGGGGTTCCGGCGACGATTCCGGTCGACCTGTGGCGCCGGAACAATTGTCTCCATGACCTGCCCTTCGCCGCTTCCGAAGACCGCGTGATCGACCTCCTGATCCGCGGCGCACAAGTATTCGACGGCTCCGGCGCGCCGCCGCGTCGCGCCGATATCGCGGTCGCCGCCGGCCGGATCGACCGCATCGCGCCGCGCATCGATGCCGCCGCCGCGCGGACAGTCGAGGCCGAAGGCCTCGCCCTGATGCCCGGCATCATCGACAGCCACACCCACTTCGACGCGCAGATCACCTGGGACCCGACGCTGCGCCCGTCGCCCGCGCTCGGCGTGACGACCGCGGTGATCGGCAACTGCGGCTTCACGATCGCGCCCTGCCGGCCGGCCGACCGCGAGCTGACGATGAGGAACCTTACCCAGGTGGAGGGCATGTCGCTCGACGCGCTGCGCGCCGGCATCGACTGGGGCTTCGAGACCTTCGCCGAGTACATGGCGCAACTGCGGCGCCGCGGCAGCGCGGTCAACGTCGCCGCCTACGTCGGCCATTCGTCGGTGCGCACCTACGTGATGGGCGCCGACGCGGCGCGGCGCGCGGCGACCGCCGAAGAAATCGCGCAGATGCAGGACCTCGTGCGCGACGCGATGCGCCATGGCGCCGTCGGCTTCGCCAGCAGCACCAGCCCGGCGCACAACGGCGAAGGCGGCCTGCCGATGCCCTCGCGCCTGGCGGACGAGGCGGAGATGGCGGCGTTGGTCGGCGCCATGGCCGAGGGCGGCCGCGGCGTCTACATGCTGACCAAAGGCGGGCACACGCCGGTGCCGTTCCTCGAATCGCTCGCCGCCGCCACCGGCCGTCCGGTGATGATCGCCGCGCTGCTGCACAACGGCACGAACCCGCGCGCCGTGTTCGACGACCTCGACGCGATCGCCGCAGCCAACGCGCGCGGCCACCGGCTGCTCGGCCAGGTCTCGTGCTGCCCGCTGACGATGGACTTCACGCTTGCCTCGCCCTACCCCGTGGAGGGGCTCGCCAGCTGGAAGCCGGCGCTCGGCCTGAGCGGCGATGCCTTGAAGGCGAAGCTTGCCGACCGCGCTTTCCGTGTTGCGATCCGCGCCGAGCTGGCGACGCCGACGACGTTTCGCCTCTTCAACAACGAGTGGGACAAGGTCCACGTGGTCGAGACCGCGCTGCCCGAGCACGCCCGCCTCGAGCAGCGCACGATCGCCGGGATCGCACGCGAAACTGGCTGCGACCCGCTCGACGCGATGCTCGACCTGGCGATCGCCGAGGACCTGAAGACGGTATTCACCGCGCAGCTGCTGAACAGCGACGAGGAGGCGGTCGGGCGGATGCTGAACGACCCGAACAGCATCGTGAGCCTCAGCGATGCCGGCGCGCACCTGACCTTCTTCAACGACGCGGGGTTCGGGCTGCATCTGCTCGGGCACTGGGCACGGGACCGGGGGGCGATGACGATCGCCGAAGCGGTGCGGCGGCTGACGTCGCATCCGGCGGGGGTGCTGGGGCTGAGCGGGCGCGGGTCGATTCGCGAAGGGCATGCGGCGGATCTGCTGCTGTTCGATCCGGGCACCGTCGGACGCGGGCCGAAGCGGCGGGTTCACGATCTGCCGGCGGGCGGGGCGCGTTTGACCACCGACGCGGTGGGGGTGCGGGCGGTGTGGGTCAATGGGGAGCAGGTGGCGGATGCGGAGGGGCTCGTGGCGGAGGTTCCGCTGGCCGGGAGACTCTTGACCGAGTTCGCGGGCTGAGGCGGCTCGCGGGCGACGGTAATGCCGCAAGTCCGGTCGCTGGCTACGGGCAACTTCCTGGCATGTCTTCCAGCCGTTCCAGCGTCTGAGGCGTCTGGCGCCCATGATCGCGTAAGACCGGATGTCGACCGTTACGGCGGTCCAGGCGTCGGCGGGCTGCCCTTGTCGAAAATCACTCGCCAGCGATTCGGACCCTCGAGCCGCCAGATCGAATTGAATCGCGCGATCGCCTTGCCGGCGGGATCGCGGACCAGGCCGGTGCTGAGGGCGAGCGTGCCCGACGCGAGCACCTCGACCTGATCGGGCGCCCAGGAGAACGGCGCCTCCTTGTCGGTGAAGAACCCGCCCCAGCCTTCGATCACCTTCGCCTTGCCGTTCAGGGCCGTGGTTCCGGCAAAGAACACCGCCTCGTCGGCGATGAATTCGGCGAACGCCTGGGCATTCCTTTCCGCCATGCTGCGCGCGAAAGCGGTCTCGGCGGCCCACACCTGGTCGCGCGCCGGATCGCCCGCTGCCGAGGCCTCGCCGTGCTGCAGGACGGCCAGGGCGACGCCCAGGGTGAACGCGAAGAAGCGGATCGTTTTCATGGCCATGAACGTCGTGAAGAGTCACCCGAGGCTAGGGTGTCCAGGCACTCCCGCCAAGCGGCTGGCGTTGCAACGCTTGCCAATTCCGGCGCGGAGGCACCATCAGCAGCGCCAGCCGGGCTGATCGCGCGTGGCCCGCATCGGCCAGCCCGGTCAGGCGTGCAAAAGTCGCCGTATGGAGCCGTTCGCTGAGGGCCTGCATCGCCCACGCGCCCTTCCCGGCAAGCGCGAAAACAGTGCCGTTTGAAAAAACCAATTCGCCTCTGGTATGCGGCCCGCGCCAGGCGCAATGCGACCCGGTTCGAACGGTGGCGAAGAAGGATGCGAATCGCTCACGGCGGGTCGGAGGCGTAGATGTGAACACCGAGGATCGGCGGGCGCGGCAGCAGCTTGCAGACCTCGGTCACGGCTTCCAAGGGCGGAAGTCCGCCTGGGCAGACCGCATCGCGCAGTCAATCGACCATCACGAAGTCGATGAATCCCCGCTCCACATTCGTGGACACGAGCTCGACGCGGACCCGCTGCCCTACTGCGAGCTCAGCGACCCGGGCAACCAGCTTTCCCTCGACCGGAGGCTTGAAGATGCGAACCCATGTGTCACTCATCGAGCGGCCGGTCACGATCGCGTCGAACCGCTGGCCGACATGCGATTCGAGGAGCAGCGCCGCCTCCGACTTGCGAACTCGGCGCTCGACCTTCTGTGCGGCATCTTCCTGCCGTGTGCAGTGCTGCGCGAGCGCTTCCAGCTCGGCGAGGCTGTACGGCGGCTCGAGCCCGGCCAGCATCGCCTTGACCATGCGCGACGTGATCAGGTCGGGGAATCGGCGGTTCGGAGCGGTAGAGTGCGTGTAGTTGCGCACCGCCAGGCCGAAGTGGCCGATCGGCGTGGCGCCGGGACGCTCCACGACGTACTCGCCCCGTCCCATCAGCTTGACGATGACAAGAGAAAGATCGGGGAACCGCACCGGATCGGCCTTGTGGCGTCTGGCAAGAAACTGCGCAAGCGCCAGCGAATCCGGTTCCTCCGGCAACGACTCGCCCAACTGCTTGGCCACCCCGGCGATCCGCAGCCATCGCTCGGGGGATCGAACCACACGCCGCAAGGAGGCGCCGCCGCCGCTTGCCAGGAAGCGGGCGGTGCACTCATTGGTGGCGACCATCAGTTCCTCGATCAGCTGACGGGCCCGGTTCTGGACCTGCTGCTCGACATCGATCACTCGTTCACCCTGGAACACCGCGCGGGGTTGGAAGGTCTCGAACTCGAGGGCTCCCTGGGCGTACCGCTTCACACGCAATCGCTGCGCGACTTCGTCCTGAGCCCGAAGCTGGAGCTCCAGCCCCGGTACTGCGTGAGCCGCCTCCGGCAGTGCGCCGCCACCGTCGATCCACGCAGCCACAGCGTCGTAGGCCAGCTTCGCCTTGTTGCGCACCGTCGCGCGACAGTTGCTGGTGTGCGTGATGGTCGCGTCCGCGGCAAAGGTCATTTCGGTGACGAGGGCGAGCCGGTCCTGGTCGGGATTGAGCGACGTCAGGTCGGTCGAGAGACGCTCCGGCAACATCGGAAACACCTTTGCGGAGGTGTAGACCGAGGTCGTGTTGATCCGGGCGTGCTCGTCGATGGCCGAACCCTTCTTGACCAGGGCATCGACGTCGGACACCGCCACGAGAATCCTGACGGCACCGCCTTCGAGGATCTCGCAGGCTGTCAGCTGATCGAGATCGAGCGAGTCGTCGTTGTCGATGGAGCACCAAGGGAGCGCAGTGAGATCCCGGATCCGCGAGTCGGCGTCCCTCCCGGGGCCGGTGATCGAGGACAGCTGTTGCTGGACGACGGCCGCAAACTCCGGCGCGAGTCCGCGCTCGGACATCGCTTCGGTCGCAATCCGGACCAGGTCAGTCCGGCGCCGAGGACGTGCTGGGTTCATTGCAGCAATGTAGCTGAGCCCGCATCGAGGAAATGCACCAGGAACTGATGATTGGCGACACAAGAAGCCCCTCTGGCGCATAAGGGGCCAGAAGGCGTGCCCGAGACGGCGTCGCAGGTTCGACGGTTCAGCGGTTCAGCGGTCTAGATCTCAGGTGACTAGACGCCCGTCGATCATGTGCTTGACGCAGTCCTGCACGTGCTGGGTAAGGGTGGCCTGGGCGCGCTTCCAGTCGCGCTTGAGGGCGCATTCCAGCAGGCGCCGGTGCTCGCTGGCGGCGACGTCGCCACGGTACACCGCCGCCACCATCTGGTAGCGCAGGTAGCGGTCGTAGATGATGGCGTGCGTCTCCAGCAGCACCTGGGAGCCGCAAGCGGCGATCAGCGCGCGATGGAACTCCCGGTCGTACTGCTTCCACGCCTCGGCGTGCGCGAGCGCCCCCGTCTTCATGCGCTGCTCCATCGAAGCCAGCTTGTGGTGAGCCGCGACGACGTCGCCTTCCCAGTCCATGTCGCCGCTTTCGAACGACAGGCGCAGCGCGTGCGATTCGAGCAGGCAGCGCATGGCGGCGACTTCGCGCAGGTTGGCGGCGGACACCGGCGTGACCTGGAAGCCGCGCGAGCCTTCGGCGACGATCAGGCCTTCCGAGGAGAGGCGGTTGAGGTTCTCGCGCAGCGTACCGACGCTGGCCTCATAGGCGTCGCGCATCCGGTCGAGCGTCAGCCGTTCGCCGGGTGGCAGCCGGCCGAAGACGATGTCGGCGCGAATCCGCTGATAGACCTTTTCGCCGACCGTTTCCCCATGCCGAGCGTCGTCCAGCATTTGCCCTCTTTCCTTGTCCCCTGCCGACGGGAGCCGGCCGCGCAAGGTCATCATACCCGGATCGACCGATTGATTGATCATCCGATTCTATTGTCTTCGTCGGACAAAGTAGGTATTCTCCGATTGCCCATCCATCGGGCCCAGATTCACACCCCCAACTGAGGAGACGCCCATGACGTCGACGATTTCACGTCGCACTCTTCTGCGCGCCGGCGCGTCCGGCCTGGCCGTCGCGGCCGCGGCGCCCCTGTGGGCGCAGGGGGTTCCGAAGATGCGCTTCAGCTCGGCATTCACCGAGCAGGACCTGCGCGCCGAGGGGTACAAGGCCTTCGCCGCCGCCATGAAGAGCGATATCGATTTCCAGCCGTTCTGGGGCAACACGCTGTTCAAGCAGGGAACCGAGCTTGTCGCACTACAGCGCGGCAACCTCGAGATGGCGAACCTGGCGCCGCAGGACATTTCCAAGCAGGTGCCGGCCTGGTCACTGCTGACGTCGGCCTACCTGTTTCGCGACGTTGCCCACCTGAAGAAGACGTTCAAGAGTGATGTCGGTCGCGATTTCGTGAAGATGGCGCGCGACCAGCTCGCCATAGAGGTGATCGCGCCGGTCTACTTCGGCTCGCGCCACGTCAACCTCAAGCCCGACAAGCAGATCCGCACGCCTGCCGACCTCGCCGGCATCAAGCTGCGCATGCCGCCGGGAGAGTTCTGGCAATTCCTGGGTGAATCGATCGGCGTCAATCCGACGCCGGTGGCGTTCGCCGAGGTCTACACCGCGCTGCAGACCGGCGCCATCGACGGCCAGGACAATCCGCTGCTCCTGAGCAAGCTGATGAAGTTCGACG
>JBDTUG010000177.1:0-7569 GCA_040007855.1 Caldimonas sp. | reverse complement strand
CAGAACGCATGACTCCCCCTCACCGAGCTACTGGTGAAACATCCGGGCTAGCCCGGCGCGCCTGGAAGGGCGCGCCGGGCCGGAAGAAGCCCGCTCAGGGAGCGCTGGCCGGGCTCGGCGTGGGGGCCGGGGTCAGGATGATGATGGCGCCGGGAGTTGTCGTCGTTGTTTCCTTGATCACGCCACCCCCGGAGACGCTGCCCGAGGTGGTCGTGCGCGTATTCGGCGTCGCCGGGCCGAGGACGCGCGCCAGGCAGCTGGCCTTGTCCTTGGCCGGCAAGACGTTGCAGCGGTCGGTCGCGTTCATCATCGGCGAGCCGCTGTTGTCGAGGGTGTTCCTTCTGCGCTCGACCAGCGCGGCGCCGGCCTCCTTCAGGCAGGTTGCCTTGTCTTCGGCGGTGCGCCCGGCCTCGCAGTCGGCGCGCTCCTGGACGTAGCGCGCATCGGCGCTGCTCTTGTCGGTGGTCCTGGTCGCGGCGCCGGCGGCGAACAGCGGCGTGCTGGCCAGCGCACCCACCAGGGCGGTGGCGACGGCGATGGCGGTCAAGGTGGCGCCGCGCGGGGAAAAGGATGCCTGGGTCATGATCGTCTCCAATGCTTCGGCGGCCTGGGCCGCGCGCTGGCGCGAAACGGCGCCGGGAGACGACAGGGTACGACCCGAGGCCGGGGCAGGACCGTAGGACAGGGCCGCCCCGGTGCGCCTCCCGATTGCCCGTTCGCGACGCAGGCAATGGGACAATCAGCCGAGGCGAAACGGAGAGGGGACGAGGGCGATGAAACGGGCACCGGTCGAAGCGCAGCTGTTCGAGGCCCTGGCGTTCGCCGCGCACAAGCACCGGGCGCAGCGGAGGAAGGACGTCGAGGCCAGCCCCTACATCAATCACCCGATCGCGCTGGCCCGCACTCTCGCCGTCGAAGGCGGCATCAGCGACACCCGGACCCTGATCGCCGCCGTCCTGCACGACACCGTCGAGGACACCGACACCACCTTCGAGGAGATCGGCGCCATGTTCGGCAAGAAGGTCGCCGACGTGGTGCGCGAGGTCACCGACGACACCTCGCTCGAGAAGGCCGATCGCAAGCGCCTGCAGATCGAGCACGCGCCGCACATGAGCCGGCGGGCGGCGCTGGTCAAGCTGGCCGACAAGACCTCGAACCTGCGCGACGTCGCGTCGAGCCCGCCGCGCGGCTGGCCACTCGAGCGAAAGCGCGCCTACTTCGACTGGGCCAAGGCGGTCGTCGACCAGCTGCCGCCGGTCAGCAAGCGGCTGCGCGCGGCATTCGACGAGGCCTATTCGAAACGGCCGTAAGCAGGCGTAGCAGCGGCTGCGGCCGCTATTGCTCGCGATAGAACCAGGCGCTGCCGCTCAGGGCGACGCCGATCGCGTACAGCGCCCAGGTGTTGGGCACCACATAGGGGTAGAGCATGAGCGCGACGCCGAGCCAGCGGGTGACGCGCCGGCCCTGCCGTTTGCCGTAGTAGTACGCACACATGCCGAGAATGCCGAACACGATCGCGCCGACAATGTAGGCAGGGCTCGGCCAGGTGAAGCCGAGCGCCGCGAGCGTTTCCAGTTCCCCCTGCATGCCCAGCCCGTCTCCTTTGCGCCGACCTTACGCCTTTGGCGCCTGCACCGCAGGGGCCGGCTTCACGCTGATCGAGCTGATGGTGGTGATCGGCGTGATCGCCGTGCTGGCCCTGCTCGCCGCACCCGGCATCTCCGACAAGCTGATCCGCGAGCAGATCGTCGAGGCGGTCAAGCTCGCCGACATCGCCAAGCCGCCGATCGCCCTGTCGTGGGCGACGCTCGCGACCATGCCGGTCGACAACGCCGCCGCCGGGCTGCCGGCGGCCGACAGCATCGTCAACAACTACATCAGCTCTGTGGCGGTCGAATCGGGTGCGATCCAGCTCACGTTCGGCAATCGCGCCAACATCAGCCTGCGCGGCAAGGTCCTCAGCTTTCGCCCCGGCGTCGTCGAGGCCGCGAACATCGTGCCGATCACCTGGGTGTGCGGCCATGCCGGCCCGCCGGTGCCGATGAACGCGCGCGGCCTCGACAAGACCAACGTGCCGGTTCGCTACCTGCCGCTCAACTGCCGCTCCCTGCCGGCGGCCTCGGCTCCGGGGCCCTGAGAAGCTGAGCCGGCTGTGCCGGGCGGCGCGCGATGCGCGGGCCGCGGTTGTTAGCATGGCCGCGTGCTCGACCTGCAATCCACCTCCATCGACTTCGCCCGCCTGCGCTCGGCCGGCAAGGACCTCCTCTCGCTCGCCCTGATCGACGCGCGCAACCGGTCGCTGCTCTGGGCCTCGCTGTTCGAAACGGTGCAGGGCGGGCGGCTGTTCGGACTCGAGGGCGAGCCGGCGCCGGGTCCGGCGGCGGGGCTCGACCCGCCGCTCTGGACGCTTGGCCATCTCGGCTGGTTCCAGGAGCGCTGGATCGCGCGCAACGTGCAGCGCGGGCGCGGCGACCGGGCCGATCCGGACGGACCCCGCCTGGCCTCGGTCCTGCCCGGCGCCGATCGCTGGTACGACCCGGCTGCGGTCGCGCCGGCGGCGCGCCGCGCGCTCGCCGCCGGCGAGCTGCCCGATCTGCAGGCGACCCGCACCTACCTCGTCGAGACGCTGGAGACGACGCTCGACCTGCTCGACGCGGCCCGCGAGGAGGACGACGGCACGCTCTACTTCTTTCGCCTGGCGCTGTTCCACGAAGAGCAGCAGCTCGAGGCTTTCGCCGTGCTCGCGCAGACGCTCGGCGTCGAGGCGACCGGTGCGCTGGTGCCGCGCCTGGTTACCCAGGCGGCGCGCGCGCCGCTGTTCTTTCCGGCCAGCCGCTGGCTGCACGGCGCCGGTCCGCCCGGCTTCGTCTTCGACAACGAGCGCGCGCCGCACCCGGTCGCGCTTCCCGAGTTCGAGATCGACGCGCAGGCCGTCACCTGGGCCCAGTACGGCGAGTTCGTCGAGGACGGCGGCTACGACGAGCCGGCGCACTGGAGCGAAGCCGGCTGGGCCTGGGCCCAGCGGGAGGCACGGAGGACGCCGCGCCACGTCGACCAGATGCGGCACGGCGTCCTGCGGCGCCGCTTCGGCCAGCTCAGCCGGGTAGCCAACGCCGAGCCGGCGGTGCACGTCAGTGCCTGGGAAGCCGAGGCCTGGTGCCGCTGGGCCGCAAGGCGTCTGCCGGGCGAGGTCGAGTGGGAAGCGGCAGCGCATCTCGGCGCGACCCGGGGCTTTCGCTTCGGCGACGTCTGGGAGTGGACGGCGACGACCTTCCGGCCCTATCCCGGCTTCGTGCCGGGGCCGTGGCGCGACTATTCGCTGCCGAGCTTCGGTTCGACCCGTGTCCTGCGCGGCGCCAGCCTGGCGACGCCGAGCAGCCTGCGCAGCGCCCGCTTTCGCCGCTTCGCCGAGGCGGACCGCGACGACGGCTTCTTCGGCTTCCGGAGCTGCGCGGCATAGCGCCGGGGTGACGACGCTCGCTGCGGCGCTGCGTTTGCCACCCCGATCAGCCGGGACCGGTACCGGAGCCTGTACCAGGTGCGCCTGGCGGCGAACGATCGAAGACATCGAATGGGTTCGCGGCCGAAGAGCTGCACTGACCGGGAGGCATTAGGGAAATCCCGTTCTTCCGCGGTGGCGCGCGTCTCGAACAATGAACCGAACCGCCCGAGCGGCATTTCTCGCCGGGCGTCCATCCAAGACAGGAGACCGGCGTGGAGCAATCCCTTTCCCTTACCGTGAACGGCAAGGCCGTCAAGGCAACGATCGACCCGCGCACGCTGCTCGTGCACTTCCTGCGCGAGAACCTGCTGCTCACCGGCACCCATGTCGGCTGCGACACGGCGCAGTGCGGCGCCTGCACGGTCCACATGAACGGTCGGGCGATCAAGTCGTGCTCGATGCTGGCCCTGCAGGTGCAGGGCGCCGACATCCTGACGATCGAGTCGCTGGCCGGCAAGGACGGCGAGCTGCACCCGATGCAGGCGGCGTTTCGCGAGTGCCACGGCCTCCAGTGCGGCTTCTGCACCCCCGGCATGGTGATGTCGGCGGTGCAGCTGCTGGCCGACAACCCGAAGGCGACCGAGGCGGAGATCCGCGAGGGCCTGGACGGCAACATCTGCCGCTGCACCGGCTACCAGAACATCGTCCGTTCGATCCAGTTCTGCCAGTCGGGCGCCACGCCCGTCGCGGTCTGAGGAGCGCACCATGGGCAACATGAACGAAGTTCCCGACCTGACCAAGAGTCCCATCGGCCAAAGCCTGCGCCGCCGCGAGGACCGCCGCTTCCTGACCGGCGACGGCCAGTACACCGACGACGTCAAGCTGCAGGGCCAGACCTACGGCGTCTTCCTGCGCTCGCCGCACGCGCACGCGCGGATCCTCTCGATCAAGCTCGACGCGGCGCTGAAGGCGCCGGGCGTGGTCGACATCATCACCGGTGCCGACCTGGTGAACGCCAAGATCGGCGGCCTGCCGTGCGGCTGGCTGATCCACAGCAAGGACGGCGCACCGATGAAGGAGCCGGCGCATCCGGTGATCGCACACGCCAAGGTGCGCCACGTCGGCGACCAGGTCGCCCTGATCGTCGCCGAGTCGATCGCCGAGGCCAAGGACGCGGCCGAGCTGGTCGAGGTCGACTACGAGGAGCTGCCGGCGGTGATCGACATCGCCACTGCGCACAGCGCCGGTACGGCGGTGCACGACGAGGTGGCCGACAACATCTGCTACGACTGGGGCCACGGCGACAAGGCGGCGGTCGACGCGGCGTTCGCCAAGGCCGCGCACGTGACGAAGATGGACATCGTCAACAACCGCCTGATCCCGAACGCGATCGAGCCACGCGCCGCCAACGCCGCCTACAACAAGTCGGACTCGAGCTACACGCTCTACGTCGCCAACCAGAACCCGCACGTCGAGCGGCTGCTGATGTGCGCCTTCGTGCTCGGCCTGCCGGAATCGAAGGTGCGCGTGATCGCACCCGACGTCGGCGGCGGCTTCGGCTCGAAGATCTTCCTGTACCCGGAAGAGGTCGCGCTGGTCTGGGCGAGCAAGCGGGTCGGCCGGCCGATCAAGTGGACGGCCGAGCGCAGCGAATCGTTCCTCACCGACGCCCACGGCCGCGACCACGTCACCACCGCCGAGATGGCGATGGACGGCGAAGGCAACTTCCTTGCCCTGCGCGTGAAGACGATCGCCAACATGGGCGCCTACCTCTCGACCTTCGCTTCGTGCGTGCCGACCATCCTCTACGCGACGCTGCTCGCCGGCCAGTACAAGACGCCGGCGATCTACGCCGAGGTGAAGGCGGTGTTCACCAACACCGCCCCGGTCGACGCCTACCGCGGCGCCGGCCGGCCGGAGGCGACCTACATCGTCGAGCGCACCGTCGAGCAGGCGGCGCGCGAGATGAAGATGGACCCGGCGGCGCTGCGGCGGCAGAACTTCATCACCACCTTCCCGTACGCGACGCCGGTCGGCCTGACCTACGACGTGGGCGACTATGGCGCCCACCTCGACAAGGCGATCGAGATGGCCGACACCGCCGGCTTCAAGGCGCGCAAGGCTGCCTCGGAAGCGAAAGGCAAGAAGCGCGGCCTCGGCTACTCCTGCTACATCGAGGCCTGCGGCATCGCCCCGTCGAACATCGCCGGCGCGCTCGGCGCCCGCGCCGGCCTGTTCGAGGCGGGCGAGGTGCGGGTCCACCCGACCGGCACGGTCACCGTCTTCACCGGCTCGCACAGCCACGGCCAGGGCCACGAGACGACCTTCGCCCAGGTGGTCGCCGGCAAGCTCGGCATCCCGGTCGACAACGTCGAGATCGTCCACGGCGACACCGGCCGCGTGCCCTTCGGCATGGGCACCTACGGCAGCCGCTCGCTCGCGGTGGGCGGCACGGCGATTTCGAAGGCGGTCGACAAGATCATCGCCAAGGGCAAGAAGATCGCCGCCCACCTGCTCGAGGCGGCCGATACCGACATCGAGTTCGAGAACGGCGAGTTCAAGGTCGCCGGCACCGACAAGAAGATTCCCTGGGGCTCGGTCACCTTGACGGCCTACGTGCCGCACAACTTCCCGCTCGACAAGCTGGAGCCGGGCCTGAACGAGAACGCCTTCTACGACCCGACCAACTTCACCTATCCGTCGGGTAGCTACATCTGCGAGGTCGAGGTCGATCCCGAGACCGGCAAGGTGCAGATCGAGTCCTTCGTCGCGGTCGACGACTTCGGCAACATCGTCAACCCGATGATCGTCGCCGGCCAGGTGCAGGGCGGCATCGCCCAGGGCCTGGGCCAGGCGATCATGGAAGGCTGCGCCTACGACCCGCAGTCGGGGCAGCTGCTGACCGGCTCGTTCATGGACTACGCGATGCCGCGGGCGATGGACCTGCCCAACGTCAAGTTCGCCACCACCAACACGCCGTGCAGCCACAACCCGCTCGGCGTCAAGGGCTGCGGTGAAGCGGGGGCGATCGGCGCCCCGGCGGCTTACATCAACGCCCTGACCGACGCGCTCGGCGTCGTCGACGTGGCGATGCCGGCGACGGTGGAACGGGTCTGGCGCGCCGCCCACGGCGTGCAGGGCTGAACTCGACAGGACACAAGGAGAACAACCATGTACGGATTCGACTATCAACGGCCCGGCAGCCGCGATGCGGCCAAGGCCGCCGCCACCGGTGCCGACACGCGCTACCTCGCCGGCGGACAAAGCCTGATCCAGGCGATGCGGCTGCGCCTCTCGCAATCGGAGCGGCTGGTCGACCTGGGCGGCATCGCCGACCTGAAGGCGATCAACGCCGACGGCACCGGCGTGACGATCGGCGCGATGGCCACCCATGCCGCGGTGGCGTCGAACGGCGACGTGAAGCGCGTCCTGCCGGCGCTGGCCGAGCTCGCCGCCGGCATCGGCGACCCGATGGTGCGCAACATGGGCACGATCGGCGGCTCGATCGCCAACGCCGACCCGGCTGCCTGCTATCCGGCCGGCGTGCTCGCGCTGAACGCGACCATCCACACCGACCGGCGCAAGATCGCGGCCGACGATTTCTTCACCGGCCTGTACGAGACGGCGCTGCAGCCGGGCGAGCTGATCACCGCGGTGAGCTTTCCGGCGGCGCAGAAGGCGGCCTACATCAAGTACAAGCAGCCGGCCTCGCGGTTCGCCCTGATCGGCGTGTTCGTCGCCCAGACCGCCGGCGGGGTGCGGGTCGCGGTCACCGGCGCCAAGGGCCACGTGTTCCGCGCCAGGCAGATCGAGGACGCGCTCGGCAAGACCTTCAGCGCCGATGCCGCCAAGGCCGTGAAGATGCCGCTCGACGACATCAACAGCGACCTGCACGGCTCGGCCGAATACCGCGCCGCCATGATCAGCGTGATGGCCTCGCGGGCGGTGGCGGCGGCACTGGCGCGCTGAGTCGCGGTCGCGGCTTCACCTGGCACGCGCTCGCTGCAGGGCGTCCGGTCAACGCGTGCGACGGCCCGCAGCGCCGGGCGTGCCCCGGGCGCGGGCTGTTGCGAAGCGCCGAGGAGCGCAGCGCAGCGAGGGGGAGTCCGCCGCTTGCGGCGGACCGG